>CALCEJ010000001.1 GCA_937900465.1 uncultured Bacteroidales bacterium
CGCACCTACAGGGACCTTCCCGGAAGGATCCGCGAGGCGGGCCGCTCCGTCGGATGCGATGCGGTGCTCGCCTTCGGGTGGTGGTATGAAGGGATGGACAACGGATATCCCGATTATACGGTTGACCATACCCAGGGCGGGGACCCGGCCTGGAAGGAGGCTATCCGTGAGTTCAGGGAAGACGGCGGCAGGCTCATCCTCTACTACAACGGGCGTCTGATTGACGTTGAGAGCGACTTTTACCGGAACGGGAAGGGTTCTTCCGTCTCGAACCGCGACAATACCGGACGGGAATTCACTGAGCACTACAAGTTTACCGGGGAAGGGACCACCCTCGGCTACTATGATTCCCGCACCTTCGTAATTGCCGATATGTCCAGCAGGCTCTGGCGCGATATGCTCCTTTCAATGGCGGACAGGGCAATGGACTACGGGGCGGATGCTGTGTTTTACGACCAGCTTGGCGTCGCGGAGGAGTTCCCTTCGTGGGATCTCTCCCGGGAATTCCCTGTCCAGGATGTATTCACGGGCCGGTACAAGGCTGAAGCTCTCCGGGAAATCAGGGATCACGTCAAAGCCCTGGATCCTTCGTTCGGGCTTGGGACGGAATGGCTCAGCGACTGCACTTCCCAGTTCTGCGATTTTGTCCATATCGTCGAGTTCACCGCGCTCCCTGAGAGTTTCCCGGAGTGGTTCAGGTACACTTTCCCGGAGGTGATATGGAGCGACCGCTGCGTCCGCGATGACAACGACGTTCCCCGCCGCGTCAACAACACCCTCCTGAAAGGGCTCAGGAACGATATAGAAGTTTTCCGCTGCCGGGGACTCATCGACGAGACGCCCGTTTACCAGGCCCGTCTCGCCGCGGTCAACGCTATCCGTCACGACTTTCCGGAACTGCTCCTTAGGGGCCGCTTCGCCTATATGGACGATTTCACCTCGAGCAATCCCAATCTTATCGCCCGGGAGTTCCGGGACTCCGGCGAGGGTGATGCGCAGCGGATTGCAATCGTCGTAACCAACACGGACCCCGCAGACCAAAGCGGCACCCTGCGCGTCCCCGGCTTCCACCTTGTCGACAGCCGGACCATCGGATCCGCCAAGGTGGGCACGCACGCGAACCATCCGGGACACAACTGTCCCGTCACAATTCCCCAATACTCCCTCGCCGTCCTCATTTTCGAGCGAGACTGACGACTGAGGTTTCGGTGGGTTTCATTTTTCGTGGTTTCCTATAGGAAATCACGTTTTTTTTATGTAGATTTGTGCGAATACACACATCACACGCACGCGCGAGAAATGACACTGAGACGCATATTCCCAACAATTGCATTGATTATCATATCGATGCCGTCGCTTTCGGCCTCTACGGCCGGGAAGGGCGTTGCCGGATGCACCTCCCCCGGAGGCTTGACTGAACTTACCTTCACCCTTGACGGGGGCGGCGTCCCCACGTGGACTCTCTCCTACAAGGGAAAGACCGTCATCGCCCCTTCTCACCTCGGGCTCGAGCTAGTCCGTACCCCAAGGGCATCAAAGGGCCTTGGAGAGACAGACCTTATGGACGGCTTCAGCATCCTCTCCGTCGACGCCTCCTCCTTCGACGAAACCTGGACCCCCGTCTGGGGCGAAACCTCCACAATCCGTAACAACTACACCGAACTCGCCGTCACCCTCGTTCAGGACGGCGGAATCCGCGAGGGCAGGGTGACGAAGGAAGCGCAAAGCGGAGAAATTGGTTTTTCCGGCCCCGTCCGGAAAAATAATTTTCCGCGGAGCGAGGAAAGCGGGATCCGCGAGGGCAGGGTGACGAAGGAAGCGACAGGAAGAAAGATGATAATAAGGTTCAGGGTGTACGATCACGGAGCAGGAGTGAGATATGAGTTCCCTGAGCAGAAAGAATTGGAGTTTTTCGTCATAAAAGAGGAACATACACAGCTTCGGATGGACGGAGACCATATCGCGTGGTGGATACCGGGAGATTACGACTCCGAAGAATACGTCACAGAGAAATCCCGCCTCAGCGAAATCCGTCAGAGGATGCCCGAAGCAAAACAAACCTACTGGACAAACCACACCTTCTCCCCCACCGGCATCCAGACCCCCGTCCAGCTCAAAACCGACGACGGCCTCTACATCAACCTCCACGAAGCCGCCTGCACGGACTACTCCACGATGTCCCTTGTCCTTGACGACGGGACAATGACCTTCGAATCCTTCCTTACACCCGATGCAGAAGGGAACAAGGGCTATATGCAGGCTCCCTGCAAGACCCCCTGGAGGACAGTCCTCGTCAGCGACGACGCAAGGGATATGCTCTCGGAGAAGCTGATTCTCAATCTCAACGAACCCTGCGCATACGAGGACGTGAGCTGGATAAAGCCGGTCAAGTATATGGGCGTATGGTGGGAAATGATTGCGGGAGCAGGTTCCTGGGCCTATACGGATCTCACGAGCGTGCAGCTCGGGACAACGGATTTCTCCAACGAGCCCCCTTCCGGAAAGCACAGGGCGACGACGGAAAACGTCAAAAAATATATCGACTTCGCCGCAGGAAATGGTATTGACCACGTTCTCGTGGAGGGGTGGAACATAGGATGGGAGGACTGGGAACTCCATACGAAGGAAAACGTCTTTGACTTCGTAACCCCCTACCCGGACTTTGATATCGACGAGGTCTCCGCTTACGCCCGCTCCAAAGGCGTCCGTCTCATAATGCACCACGAGACAGCATCCTCCGTCCGCAATTACGAGCGCAGGATGCCGGAAGCCTTCGCACTTATGAAGGAATACGGCTACGATGCCGTAAAGACCGGCTACTGCGGCGATATCATCCCCCGGGGGGAGCATCACTACGGCCAGTTTATGAACAATCACTACCTCTACGTAGTGAAAGAGGCGGCAAAGCGCCGCATAATGGTCAACGCCCACGAGGCCAGCCGCCCTACCGGCCTTATCCGCACATATCCTAACTACGTAGCCCAGGAAAGTGCCCGCGGCGGCGAATACGAAGCTTTCGCGGCAAAGGGCGGAAACCCCGTGGACCATCACGTCATCCTCCCCTTCACCCGCCTCCAGGGAGGGCCTATGGACTATACCCCAGGAATCCTGGAGACAGACCTCTCCTGGGCGGGGAATCCCTCCAGGGTCCATACTACGATTGCCGGCCAGCTCGCCCTCTATCTGACGATGCCTTCGCCCCTTCAGATGGCGGCTGACCTTCCGGAGCACTACGAAAAATACGCTGACGCATTCCGCTTCATCCGCGAAGTCGCCCTTGACTGGAGCGACAGCCGCTATCTCGAAGCGGAGCCCGGCGAATTCATAACCGTCGCCCGGAGGGAAAAGGGCGGCGGGCGCTGGTTCGTCGGCGGTAAAACCGCCTTCGCAAGGAAAGCTGAAGTCAAACTGGACTTCCTTGAAAAGGGAAAGAAATACACCTGCACCATCTGGGCGGACGCGAAAGGAGCCCGATGGGATGACGCCCCCGCCCTTTACACCGTCACCGAAAAGACTGTAAAGGCCGGTCAGACGCTGAAGGTCGACGAGGCGGAAGGCGGCGGATTCACGATGATAATCACACAAAAACAATAACAACAACCCTATGAAAATCAAAGTTTTGCTAATGACGCTTCTTGCCGCGCTCCTAGCCGGGTCCATCGCCTTCGCGGCGGAATCCCCCGCTCCGGCGCCGGAAAGAGTCAACGTCAGCGGCGTCGTCCTGGACGATATGGACATTCCCATCGCCGGCGCTGCCGTAATGGTGAGAGGAAGTTCAAGGGGTGTCCTCACCGATGATGAGGGACGCTTCTCGATCGATGTGAATCCCCACGACGTCCTTATTATCTCCTACCTCGGCTTCGATGACGAGGAAATCAAGGTCGGAGACCAGCGGACCTTCATCATCAAGATGAAATCGCAGGCAAGTTCCCTGGAAGAGGTTACCGTCGTTGCCTACGGTTCCCAGAGAAAGGCGTCCGTCATCGGCGCCATAACGACCGTCGACACCCAGGCCCTCAAGACCCCGGTGGGTCAGGTCTCGTCCTCCCTTGCCGGCAAGATGGCCGGACTTGTGGTTCTCCAGAGGACCGGTGAGCCCGGCGCAGGCGCTGATTTCTGGATCAGGGGTATCTCCACCTTCGGAAGCAACAAGAACACTCCGCTTATCCTCGTTGACGGTATCGAGCGCAGCCTGGACCTTGTGGATGCTGATGATATCGCATCGTTCTCAATCCTGAAGGACGCTACGGCTACCGCCCTCTACGGTGTCCGCGGAGCTAACGGTATTGTCATCGTAACCACGAAGCGAGGCTCCGAGTCCGCCCCGAAGGTCAACTTCAAAGTGGAATACGGCTCCACCCAGCCCATCAAGATCCCCAAGATGGCAAACGCGGAGCAGTGGATCGACTTCTACAACGCGGTAAGCCTTGACAGCGGCAACATCCAGCCCATCGACGACTACTCCAAAGAGATGTATCTCTCCTATGCGGATCCCGACCTCTATCCTAACGTCGACTGGGTCAAGACGATGTACAAGGATATGGCTACGACCCAGCGCTACAACCTCAGCGTCAGCGGCGGTACCAAGATGGTCCGCTACTATGTAGCCGGCTCCTACTACTTCGAGGACTCGATCCTGAACACGGCGGACGACGACCGCTACGACGCTTCGCTGAACTTCAACAAGTTCAACTTCCGCGCGAACACTGACATCAACATCACAAGGAGCACCATCCTCGGAATCTCGCTCTCCACGCAGTACAACATCAAGAACCAGCCTGCATCGAGCCTTTCGGACATCTATACCTACACGCTCCTGATGACCCCTATAGCGATTCCCACCCACTTCTCCGACGGGACGCTCTCAAGGGCCCTCGTGGGTCACAACCCGTGGAACGACCTCAACAGCGTAGGTTACTCCAACAACGACCAGATCACGGCCCAGTCCCTCATCTCCCTTACCCAGCACTTCGACGATTTCGCCCCCTGGATGCAGGGCCTAACCGCGAACGTCAAGTTCTCCTGGGACGCCTGGAGTTCGACAACTCTCACCCGCGGTATCTATCCCTCCCTGTACAGGGCTCTCGGACGTGAGACCATTCCGGATGAACTGGGCAACTACCCGCTCATTCTCGAGCAGGTCCAGGAAGGAAGCAACTATATGGGCATATCCACCGGACACGCCGGTTCAATGACCATAAACGGCGAGGCATCCCTCACCTACGACCGGGAATTCGCCGCGGCCCACCGCGTGGGCGGACTGCTCCTTTTCAACATCCGCAACTACCAGAACCTCTTCCCCGGAAACTACGTCTATGCATTCCCGTACAGGTACATCGGACTTGCGGGACGTCTGACCTACTCCTACAAAGACCGTTACTTCATCGAGAGTAACTTCGGTTACAACGGCTCCGAGAACTTCGCCCCTTCGCACAGGATGGGATTCTTCCCTTCCATCGCTGTCGGTTACATCATCTCGAACGAACCCTTCTGGGACGGCCTTAAAGATGTCGTGAGCCTTCTGAAATTCAAGACATCCTACGGAGAGGTAGGTAACGACCAGATTCCGGCCCGTTTTGCCTTCAACACTGAGATGAACACCTATGCCGCAGGTTTCTCCTTCGGCGAGGCCGCCAAGAAAAACTGGGGCGCCGGTATCGCAACGGCAAAGCGCGGCGATGACTCCGTGGGATGGGAAACCTCCCATAAGTTCAACGCCGGAGTCGAGACCAAGTTCTTCAACGCCCTTTCAGTGAACTTCGACTACTTCCAGGAAAAGAGGGAAGGAATCTATGTGGCCCGCCAGATGACCCCTTCCGTAGTGGGCGAGAACACAGCCCAGTTCGCAAACATAGGACGCCTGTTCAACCAGGGCTTTGAAATCAACACCGAATTCGAGAAGTCCTTCTCCAACGGCCTGTACCTTTCCGCCCGCGGAAACTACAGTTACAACCGCAACCGCAAGGTTTACGACGACATCCCTCCCCAGCTCTGGGAATACCAGAACACCTACGGCTATACCGTCTACCAGCAGAGGGGTCTTATCGCTGAGGGCCTGTTCGTGGATCAGGAAGACATAGACACCTGGCCCAAGCAGACTTTCTATGAGGTCCGTCCCGGCGACATCAAGTACCGTGACATCAACGGTGACGGTGTCGTGGACAACTTCGACGTAGTCCCCATCGGCTATACCCACGTCCCTGAGATCAACTACGGATTCGGCGTCAGCGCATCCTGGATGGGCTTTGACGCTTCCGTATGGTTCAACGGCGTAGCCCACTATACAAGGTTCATTACCGGAGCGAACCTCTACGGAGCTTCCACGAATATGGACCAGCTGGGACAGATTTACGAGGATGTGGCCCTGAACAGATGGACTGTTGAGAACAACAATCCGAACGCCCCCTACCCCCGTCTGTCACTCTCGAAGAACGAGAACAACCAGTTCTCCTACATCATCGACCAACAGTCCGCGCTCTCGACTTTCTGGCAGAAGGATATGAGCTTCCTCCGCCTGAAAAACGCAGAAATAGGATACACCCTTCCGAAGCGTCTCACCCGTAAGGCAAAGCTCTCTACGGTCCGCTTCTACCTCCAGGGGGTAAATCTGCTGACCTTCTCCAAGTTCAAACTCTGGGATCCCGAGCTTTCCGCCGGAAACGGAAACACTTATCCCCAGATGAGGACCTACTGCTTCGGCGTTAACCTTAATTTCTAAAAGGAGGCAGAACAATGAAAAAGCATATTACCATAGCAATCATACTGACGGCAGCCCTCGCAGCATCCTCCTGCAGCAGTTTCCTTGACGTCGAGCTCCACGACCAGGCGACTCTCGAAGAGATTTTCTCCCAGGGAAACACTGCCCACAGCTATCTCCGTCACATCTATTCCTTCATTCCGGAGGATGAATCCATCAACAACCGCGAAGGATGGGTCGTCGCCCGCGCAGACGAGGCCCAGTTCTCCTGGACCCAGTGGGTTTACTACAACGGATTCCGAAGCGGCCAGTACTCATCGGCAACTTCCCTCGCCAGTTCCGGCGCTGACTACGCCATGCGCCCCTGGGGCAAGTTCTACACCGCAATCAGCCAGTGTACCGTATTCATTAACAACATCGACCTGATGAAAGAATACAACAACAAGAGCGGCTCGGAACTCGAGGCTATCAAAAAGCAGATGAAGGCTGAGGCAAAGTTCCTCCGCGCTTACTATTATTACTGCCTTGTCCGTCAGTATGGACCCGTCTATATCTGGATGGACGAAAACGGAAAACCCGTAACGCCGGATCTGAAGGCGGACGGAACGAAGATCGAGCGTAACACGATGGACGAATGCTTCACGTTCATCCTCTCCCAGCTCGACGAGGCGATTGACGAACTTCCCCTGAACGTCGGAGACTTCGGAGAGATATCCCAGACCTGGCAGGGCCGCGTGACAAAGGGCGCTGCGATGGCAGTCAAATGCCGCGTCGCAATGATGCAGGCATCTCCCCTTTACAACGGTCAGGGCGGAACCGGTCTCTACGACGGCTTCAAGAGTAAGATGAACGGAAAGAGCTTCTTCAGCGCCTATGACGCCACGAAGTGGGACTACGCCGCAGCTGCCAACAAGGCCCTCATAGACCTCGCCGAAAGCGGCCAGTACGCCCTTGTCCAGGGTACATCCGAATCAACGGACAAGATGCAGGCTGCGGCTGACGACTATCAGGCCATCTTCCAGACACCCTGGAACAAGGAGACCATCTGGGGATGGTGGAAGAGGGAATCCTCCGAATACGGAGCATACCTTGCCGGCGCAGGACAGGTGTTATGCTGCAGCCTCGCCCCTACGATCGAGGGTGTCGGAGGTTACGCCGGCATCACTCCTTCGCTGAAACTCGTTGACGCCTTCGCGATGCAGGAGACCGGACGCTACGCTCTCCAGCTGGGGAATATGTACCAGAAGACAAACGGCCGTCTGGACTATTCCAAACCCAACGTCGACCCGCTTTCCGGATACGAGGCCGAAGGATGGGAGACCGGCTATAAGGTCCCCGTCAACGCCGCGTGGGCTCCCGCTTTCAAGGCCCATAAGAGTACCGTCGGAAGGGAGGCCCGCTACTATCAGTGCATCGTCCCCAACGGTTTCCCCTGGCCCAACGAGAACAAGAAGAAGTTCTTCACCTGCTATAACTCCAGCGAGTGCACCTCCCCCTACAGGGCTTCCGGAGACTGCAACCACGTCGGTTTCCTCTGGAGGAAATGGTATCCGACCAACCGCCAGCTGGACAACTGGCAGGCATACCAGATGAATATCGTCTATCCCTCAATCCGTCTTGCTGAGATATACCTCAACTACGCAGAATGCCTCATCGAGCAGTCCACACCGGATCTCGTCAAAGCCTGCGAATACATCAACAAGACAAGGGAGAGGGCCGGTCTGAACAAGATCGAAGAGGCTTATCCCGGCATCACCGCTGACAGGAACCTCCTCCGGGAGGCCCTGAGGATGGAGCGCTTCATCGAATTCAACGGAGAGGCGGTACGTCACTTCGACGCCGTCCGGTGGATGGTCGCGACTGAGGAATACACCACCAGGAACTGGACTCTAAAGTGCACGGCTGAGACCTACGAAGAGTCATACCAGAGGGTCAGCGACGACTATAACCCCGGAGGCGAACCCACCTTCACGGACAGGGACTACCTCTTCCCCATCGCGGCCGAGCATCTGGCCCAGATGACAAATATGACCCAGAACCCCGGCTTTTAACTGAACGTACGCTATGAGAAAGACAATCATACTTACAGCAGCGGCCGTCGCAGCGCTCACCGCCTGCCACGATTACCGCAACGATTTTATGGTGGAAGATTCCGTTTATCTTCGGAGCGCGGACCAGTCCCTCGTCGAGGAGTTTACGGTCTATGACGCGACAAACCGCATCGGAGTCATCAAGGCCGGACGCGGATTCGAAGACTGCACGGTGGAGCTCGGAGTGGACAACGATCTGGTCGGAGACTATAACTACGAAAACGGAACTGACTTCGTCCCCCTCCCCAAGGCATTCTACAACAGGGATGAGATTGAAGGGAAGAAGGTCACGATCGCAAAGGACGACGTCCGCGCAAAGGTGGACATCACCTGGGATTCCCGGGAACTCGTCCTCGAGATGAACGCGACCCCCGACAAATATGTCATCCCCGTCTACATCAAGAGCGCGAGTATAGACATCCAGGAGGAGAAAAGGCTGGTTCTCGTAAGGCCCATCCTTTCAACCGCCTCCGTCCGCGACGTAAACAATCCCGTCACCTGCCGCGAGAACTCGATGGCGACAGTAAAGGTTGGCGTGACGCTCTCGAGCGCAATCAAGACAAAGGACGTCACCCTCAACCTTAGTTTCGCTCCCGCTGAACTTACGGATTCAAAGGGTAATGTTTTCACCGCAGCCCCTTCCGGGTCAATAAAACTCGTCAAGGAAAGTGTGACCATCCCCGCCGGAGACGTCGAGGCTGATGTCGAAGTGGAACTGGATATGGCCGGTGTCCCCGACGGAACTGACCGCATCGGCGGAACAGTCACCATCACCGGATGCGAAGTCAAAAAGACCTCGAACGTGGACAAGGCCCGTTCTGATGACGACGGTACCGTCATCACCTATATGCCCGTGAAAACCCCCGTTATGAACATCCTCGCAACCAAGACAAAAGCCCATTGACAATGAAAAGGATCCTTGCAGCAGCAGCCGTCTCCGCGCTTATTCTCTCCTCCTGCGGGCAGAGCTCCCGGATCGAGGCCCTCCGGGCGGAGAACGAAGCCCTGAAGGCAGAAAAGCATACTCTCGAGCTCGCGCTGAAAGCTTACGTCGAACAGATTGACGTAATCTACAAACTTCCCCGCGAACCAAGGCTCGTCAAGCAGCCTCCAGTGCTGTTCACCGATATGGTCCTCTGCTACGGCGGAAGCCCCTCGAGGGGAGCCCTCGGCGTATGGGACAAGGAACGCTTCAGCGCTTCCGTAACCTATACGGATCCGGAGGGGAAGGAGAAGTGGCTCTACGACGGTTTCCTCGCCATAGAGCCGCGTCTTTGGGGCCGTCCCTCCGGGGATCCGGAGAACGTCGCCCTCGCAGGCGAGGATATGGGCGGAATGGAGATGTCCGGACACAAGGAACACTGGAAGGAACTGATTGACTACTGGATGGCCCCCGGGAACGGATTCCACGCCCTTGAAGAGGCTGTTGCCGATGCCGCGTCGCGGCTTGGCGAGCCCCCTTACAAAAGGAAAGTCGTTATGAACCTCCCGGACGCCGTACTCCACGAATACTTCGAGATCCTCGACTCCAGAACGGCATACTGGGGCGAACTGGACGGAAGGGAGATGGATTTCGCCGTCCCCGAGGACCGCGCCGCCGCCTGCAAGTGGTATATCGACACTATGAACGAGGCTTTCAAGGCTGCAGGATTCAAATACATCGAGCTTATCGGCTACTACATCCATTCCGAGGAAATCCCCACCCCCACCCGCGGGTGGAGATGGGGCTGGAAGAAACTGGACGTATATCTTCCGATGGTCTCCGACTACCTTCACAGCAAGGGGCAGTACCTGACCTGGATCCCCTATCGCGAAGCCGCAAGCTACGACAGGACCGGGGAACTGGGAATCGACTATACCTGGATGCAGCCTAACTACTACTGGGAAGGCGACCGCTATCCTTGGGACGAGTCAATGAAGATGATAATGCAAAACGGACTCGGGATGGAATTCGAGTTCGACGACCGTCTTCTGGAATCCAGTCCCGAGAGCGCGGAGCAGCGCCGCCGCTTCTACCTTTATATAGACTACGCCAAGCGGAGCGGCCTCTACGGGACCCGTTCCTTCACCTATTTCCAGGACACGGACACTATGCGGAACCTTCTCCGTTCGGACAACCCCTCGGACCGCAAAGTCTATGATGACCTGTGCTCCTTCGTAGCAGACAACCCCTTAAGAAAGAAAGTCAAAAGATGAAATTTCCCCTGAGAATAATCTCCACGGCGATAATGTTCGCGGTTATGGTCCTCTCCTGCTCGAACAGGGAGAACCCGGAGCCGCGAAAGGGCAATCCTGCCATAAACGTCAGCGTCGATTCCGTAGGAAACGACTTCGTACGCCTTAAGATCCAGGCCGTGAACTTCGAGAAGGTCCATCTTCTCGCGGTCCCGGACGGCGGAAGCGCTCCCGCTGACGCCAAGGCTCTCGCGGAGTCCGGAATCCAGGGATCGACCGGCCTTTACAGGTACGAAAACCTCACAAGCGAGACTTCCTACGCTTTATATTTCGCGGCAGAAGGCAGCGGCGGAGTTTTCAGCAAGATGGGCTCGCTCCCTTTCAAGACTCTGACCGGGTCGCTCTATGAGTGGGAAAAGGCGCGGAGCGGCGTCCCCTTCTTCGCTGACCTTGTCCTTACGTACGGCTTCCTCAACAGGAATCCGAAGTACTGGTCTGAGGAAAGGCTCCGCAGTATGGTATCCTGGACGGATCCGGAAACCGGAGAGGAGAAGTGGCTCTTCGATGCGTTCCTCGCTCTGGAGATGAGGACTCCGAGCTACCCTCCCCACACCTTCGGTGTAGGCGTAAGGGACTGGGACGACAAGAGTATCGGGATGCTTGCAGGGAACAAGGAGGACGCAACCGCATTCCTCGACTACTGGTTTATGGACGGCAACGGATTCACGGCCCTCGACAACGTCGTCGGAGAGGTTGCCGCAAGGATAGGCTCCCCCGCAACGTCCAGGAAGGTGATCGTAATGATGCCGGACCTTTCCGTCCACGAGCGCTACGACGTCCCCACCACCCCCACGACATACTGGGGCGAAGTGAACGGACGGAGGCTGGATTTCTCGAACGTCGAGGACCGGAGGATGGGCTATTACTGGTTCATCGACGAGGTCAGGAAGCGCTTCTACGAGAAAAACTATCAGAACATAGAGCTCGGAGGCTTCTACATTATGAGCGAGGAACTCCCTTCGATGCGTGACGGCAAAGGAGGAAGGGGCGGAGATATGATAGACGGACAGCTCAGGGACGGATGGGAAGTCCTTGCAAAGGCCTGGGATGACGTCTTCCCCGCCGTCTCCAACTATATCCACCAGTATCACGAGGCCGTCGTCTGGATCCCCTACCGCAGCGCGGCCGGATACCGCTATTGGAAGGAATTCGGCATCGACTATGCCTATATGCAGCCCAACACCTTCTGGGACACAAAAGGCGTCAATCCGATGTCCACCTTCTTCGGCCAGATATCCACTTACGACCTCGCGATGGAACTCGAGTTCGACGACAGGATGATGCCCTCCCCCGTTGACCGTAGCGCCTCCGACTACAACGAAGGCGAAGACTACAAGACATACCAGGCCCGCTGGCGCAGTTACATCGAAGGGATGCAGAGTTCCGGCGTCTATGGAGTCAAGCCTATCGCAGTTTATCAAGATACAGATACATTCAATCACCTCCGGAAGAGTTCCTACAAGGAAGACATCGATGCCTTCAACGAACTCTGCCGCCTTATAGCAGAAGACCCCCTGAAAGCAAAGAACAGATAGCCTATGAAAAAGACCCTCCTCTCCGCCGCGCTTATTGCCGTCACGGCCGCAGCTTTTGCCCAGTCCTCCCCTCGGGACATAATCCCGCAGCCGGTAAGCTATACCGTATCGGAAGGCGTCTCCGCCGGCGCTTCGCCGGTATTTATCCTGACGGACAAGAAATTCGCAAAGAAGATAAAGGACCTGAAGCCCTTCCAGAGGGAGGCCGCTTATGAAATTACCGTAAACAAGAAAGGTATTACGGTAAAAACGCAGACGGAACTTGGAAAGTTCTATGCCCAGCAGAGCATCCAGATGATGAGGGAAGTCAGTGACACGATTTCCTTCTGTACCGTTTTTGACTATCCCCGTTTCCCTCACCGCGGCCTTCACTTTGACGTATCCCGCCACTTCCGCCCGAAGGATTTCATCCTCAAGCAGATTGACCAGATGGCGAGGCTCAAGCTCAATTCCCTCCACTTCCACCTTGTGGATGCCGCCGGATGGAGAATTCAGATAGACTCTTACCCCCGCCTCCACGAGCTTGGAGGCTTCCGGGTAGGAACGACCTATATGGAATGGCAGAAATTCGGCTATAAACACGACGAGCACGGCTCCGGAGGATATTACACCAAGGATGAGCTCCGGGAAATCGTCGCCTATGCCGCCGAGCGCCATATAAATGTAATGCCGGAAATCGAAATGCCCGGCCACTCGATGGAGGTTGTCCACGCATACCCGGAAACGGGATGCCTCAAACCGGACGGAACCCCTGTCGACTTCTCTTATGACATATGCCCCTCCTCGGATGCGACGTACGCCCTTTTCGAGGCTGTCCTTGAGGAGGTTATGGACATATTCCCCTCGAAATACATCCATCTTGGCGGTGACGAGGCTGACACCTCCACCTGGGAGAAATGCCCCCGCTGCAATGCCCTTATGTCCAGGGAAGGAATCGAGAATGTCCACCAGCTCCAGAGCCGGATGATGAAGCATTTCGAAAAATTCCTTGCCCGGCACGGAAGGACCGTCGTAGGATGGGACGAGATCATCGAAGGCGGACTGCCGGAATCTGCTGTCGTAATGTCCTGGAGGGGAACGGCAGGAGGCCAGAGGGCTACACGGATGGGCCACGACGTTATGATGTCCCCTACGGACCACTGCTATCTGGACTTCTACCAGGATGCCCCGGCCTACGAACCGGAGGCGATAGGAGGATATCTGCCCCTCGACAAGGTCTATGCTTACAATCCCACAGAAGGGATAGCCCCCGAGGTCACGGACCGCGTTCTCGGTGTCCAGGGCAACCTCTGGACTGAGTTCGTCCCTACCGACCGCCATTTCGAGTATATGCTCTACCCGAGGGCCTTCGCAATCGCCGAAATCGCCTGGACACCGGACGGGAACAAGGATTTCCCCGCCTTCCGGGAAAGGGCGCTCAGACGCTGCGACATTCTCCGCCGTATGGGCTACAACACCTTCGACCTCAGGAAAGAATACGGCCACAGGAAGGAATACTACAAGCCGTTCAACCACCTTGCCGTAGGAAAGCCCCTTACGTTCAATGTCGTGGACACCACGAGCCCGTACCGTCCCAAGAACCCCGCGGAGTCGTGGCTGAACGACGGAAAATTCGGAGACTGGATCTACGGAGACCGCTGGATGGGCTTTACAACCGATATCGATGTTACCATCGACCTTGAAAAGCAAACAGACATTCACTATATCGGGGCTACATACTTCCATCATCCAACGTACTCGCTGGGCCTCCCGGCAAAGGTCGAGGTATGGATCTCCGATGACGGAAACGACTGGACCCTTGTGAGCGAGATAGAACCCGAATGGCTTAGGGACGTCTCAAGGACAATGCACCTCCAGATAGGAGAAGCCGTGAGCGCAAGGGGCCGTTACATACACTACATAGCTACGCGCGTGAGGCCGTGGGCCTATGCGTGGATGTTCATAGATGAAATAGTTGTCAACTGACGATGGAACTGATACTGGACCATAACGGGAAGACCCCGATTTACAAGCAGATCCTGCACCAGATGGAATCTATGATCAGGAGCGGCGAGATTGCGCCCGGGACCCACGTTCCTTCGATGAACGACCTTGCCGCAAAGTACGGAATCTCAAGGGAGACCGTAAAGAAGACCTATGGAATCCTCGCGGAGGCCGGGCTTCTGGAGCCACGTCACGGAAAGGGCTTTTACGTGACCTCCTGGGAGGGTAAGACCAAGACCAAGGTCCTTGTCCTTTTCGACCGGTTCAGCATCTATAAGCAGGTCGTTTACGGGGCCCTCGCTGAAAGGCTCGGGGACAAGGCGGACATAACCGTACTGGACCACGGACAGAATCCGGATCTTCTGGAGTACTTCCTTGACAAGACTCTGGACGAATACGACTATTATATCATCAGCCCCCACTTCCCCCTCGATGAGGTATCCCAGGCTCGTGGGAGAAAGCAGATCCAAAGGGTGCCCAACCGGAAACTCATAATGGTTGACCGCATCATTCCGGACTATCCGGGTAAATACGGCGCAGTCTATCAGGATTTCGAAAATGATGTCAAGGATGGGCTCTTGGACGGACTGGACAAACTGCGCAAAGCCTCTTCCCTGAAGGTCATAACCCTCCCCACAAGCCTTTACGGAGCGGTCATCCGTAAGGGTATCGAGAGTTTCTGCTATGAAAACTACGTGCCGGTGGAGTTCCTGGACGGAACGCCTGAGACTCTTAAGGAGGGCGAGACGTACCTTATCCTCAACTCCCAGCTGGACTGGGGCCTTGCGGACCTTGCCAGAAAGATCAAGGCCCAGAACCTGTCGATCGGGAAGGACGTAAGCATAATCGGCTACAATGACGTATACCTCAACGAGGTCGTTCTCGGCGGACTGACGACGATATCGACAGATTTCGAATTGATGGGAAAGATGGTGGCTGATATGATTCTGGAAGGCAAGATGGAGAAAATCCACTGTCCCTTTAGAATGACGCATAGAAACACATTTTAACGCTATACAACTGATATGAAAAGATTCCTGTATCCCCTTCTCGCAGTGGCCGGCATATTTGCCGTTGCCGCGTGCGACAAAACAAAAGAGGAAGACAAGGGAGATCTCGACGAGGTCAAGACTGTCTTTGAAATCGAAGAGATTGAGGCCCTTCCCGCTGAGTCCGGGACTTTCTCTCTCAATATTACCTCCAACGTGGAGTTCCTTGTCTCCATTCCGGAAGACATCGACTGGCTCCGCTATGTAGCTACCAAGGCTGACGAGGCCCAGAAGAAGTCCGTCGAGTTCTCCATCGACCTGAACGAGGACGACGCAATGCGTCAGGCACGTATCTCCTTCACGAACAAGGCAGACGGCGAGCTTCTCAAGAACTTCACCATTATGCAGAAGGCAGGCGGCGGCATCGAATTCGAAATCGCTGAAGCCGAAGACGTTCCCGTCGCGGGCGCAGACGTCACCCTCGCAGTCACGTCAAACGTTCCCTTCACAGCTACCCCAGAAGTGGAATGGATTACCGTAAAGACGACAACGGCTGAATCAGTAACCCTTACCGTCGCATCCAACGGCACTGCCGAACCCCGCGACGGAAAGGTCAACTTCTTCCGCGAAGGAACGGACAAACTCATAGGATTCGTAAGCATCCACCAGATGGAGCCCAACGTAATCCTCAACGGCTCCGGATTCACGACCATCGAAGAGGCTATGGAAGCCTACAACGCCCTTACCGAAGGGAATGCTACCCTGACCCTTGCAAAGGGTACCCACAAGGGAGTCATCACCATCGCGGAAGGAAAGCGTCCCCTTACCATCACAGGTAACGAGGTCGCCGTACTCGACGGAACCATCGAGATCGACCGCGTAGCCGTGACCGTCCGTGATCTCACCATCGCCCCTTCAGAAGGCAATCTTCCCCAGTTCACGACATCCTACAACTATCAGCACGGCATCTTCGTACACGCTGCCGCTTACAACACGGTGATCCAGAACGTGAAGATCGATATGAAGAACCTTGCATCCGATGCAACCGGAATCTTCCTTCTTAACGAAGCGAAGGGATGGGGACGCGACATTGTCCGTAACTGTACGGTCGACGGAGCGGACGGCCACCGTCTCATCCAGGCATACGGCGCGGTTGCATCCCTCACCGGCAATACCTTCAAAGGCCCCTACTCCAGCTACGCGATGCGTATCGGAAACAAGGATAACGACATCATCCTCTCCGGCAACACCTTCGAGGGAACCGCCGGGTGCGCAGTCCATTTCTACAGCCTTGAAAACTCCACCGTCACCCTTGGTAACGGCGTCAAGGACAACAACAAGTTCCCCGGAACGTTCGACGCTTCTTACAAGGCTAACACTGACGTCACCGCCGGAGGCAACAGCTTCTTCCCTCCCGTGGAATACAATGACGGCGTCGTCACTGTCTATATAGATCCCGACGCCCCCGCAACCCTCGAGCGCGTATGGGCTTACTACAACGGCGAAAAGGGAGCCTGGGACGACGAGATTACGGACCGCACTAACTGGAACAGGAATGCTGTGATCGTCGGCGACTACGTCTATGTGACAATCGCCGGCGCGGCAGACGGCCAGTACGGCGTCGCCGTATTCAACCTCTATACAGGAGAGTATGTCAGGACAATCACCCAGGGCTTCGAAAGGGTCGGAACCTTCTACACCTGCGGTATGACCAAACTCGCCGGCTACGACGGCGACGTGATCTATGTCTCGAATATGACGATGAAGACCGACGACGACCTGATTGTCTATAAACTCACCGAACTCGACTCCGAAGGCATTCCCACCAAGGCTGAAATCGCAATGAGATACTCGATGGCCGCGATGGAAGGCGAGCGCTTCGGCGACAAGATGACCGCATACGGCGCCGGCGGAAACAACGGTGTCGTGGGCTCCGAAGAAGACGCACGGCTGTTCTTCGTCTCCTTCTACAAGCCTTCTACGTGGAGAAAGTCCATAGAATTCGCCGTCACGAACGGAGAAGTCTCCAACACTCCCGTCGTATCCCCTTATCTTGGTACCGCTGCCGGCAGCACTACCGCAAGTATCCATATGATTTATGCCCAGACCACCAGTAACAACGCCACAAGGCAGGCTCTCTACGGCAGTAACTTCGACTTCAGGTACATCGTTACCTGGTGGTGGGACGGCGACGCTCCCGACGGCTGGTACAATATTGCGGTTGAGGACGGTAATGGCGGAAAGGTCACTAACAACGGCGAAACAGTATACAGTGACTTCACCGGGAAGGGCAATTTCGATTCCAATGCCAATGATCCTATCCTGTTCCTCATCGGAACGGAGCGTTACATCGCTTATGTGACTGTCGAACTCGACGGAGCGGGAAGGTCATACGGATGGCTCCGCCTTGTACACGTTCCCCTCGCCCCCGGCTCATACGACTACCACGTACTGAGTTCGATGTACAAGATAATGGACAACGACCTCTGCTTCCAGAGATATCCTCTGGGCGATGCAGACGACTTCTACGCCACCGGAAACGAAGGCACCAACAAGACCGGATTCTGCGACGTTATGCAGGACGGAGAGAATACATATATCATTGCCGGCATCACATCGACCGGTATGTCATTATTCAAAGTTGAATAACAAATGAAAACCGGGAAAAAGCATCTCATCCTTCTGACCCTTTCGCTGCTCCTTGGCGGAGTGAGCGCCTGGGCCCAGAACGTGAGGGGACGCGTCACTGACACCTCCGGGGAGCCAATCCCCGGAGCGTCGGTGCTCGTCTCCGGCACGAGGAACGGTGTAATTACTGATGCCGGAGGAAACTACACGATCGCGGCTAAAGCGGGCGACGTACTGGAATTCTCCTGCATCGGAATGAAAACCGAATCCGTAAAGGTAGGTAACCGTTCCACCCTCAACATAGTTCTCGAGGACGACACGTCAATACTTGACGAAGCCGTTGTCGTCGGCTACGGAACACAGAAACGTGAGAGTATCACCGGTGCTGTCTCGCAGGTCGCCGGCGACAAACTCGCCAAAGCCCCTGCCCAGACAGTCACCAATATGATGGGCGGTGTTATTCCGGGCGTCATTTCCTATCAGGCATCCGGCGTCCCAGGAGGCGACGGCTCAACCCTCCTTATCCGAGGCAGCGGCGTCAAGGCCATCGTCGACGGCGTGGAGCGGAGCATCACTGACCTGGACCCCAACGAAATCGAGTCCATATCGGTCCTGAAGGACGCCTCCGCAGCCGCGATCTACGGATTCGACTCCGGAGCAGTTATGATCATCACGACAAAGCGCGGTGACAACAAGCCTGCAAGGATTAATTACAAGGGCTCATACACCATCTCCAGCAATGCGATGAACCTCGAACTGCTCGACGGTCCCGGATTCGCCTACTACTACAACCTCGCCCGTACGATGGACGGTGACGATCCCGTGTTTACGCAGGAACAGGTTAACGCAATGCTCAACGACGACGACACCGACGGATGGGGCAACACCAACTGGTACAAGGAAGTGTTCGGACGCGGTGTTACCCACAACCACAGCGTTTCCGTAACCGGCGGTACTGACAGGATCAACTACTTCGCGACCATCGGCTATTACGACCAGGAAGGTAACGTCCGCGGTTATTCCCACTCCAGGATAAACCTCCGCTCCAACATTGAGGCGAAGGTCGGAGAGAACGTTACCCTGAACGTCGGTCTCGCAGGCCGTTTCACGACGACGAAACGTTCCGGACTTACAGCGGACCCCGATGCCTCCAACCACATCGGAATTATGCTTATGAGGGTCCATCCGTACGTACCCAAAAACTATCAGGGCTATATGACCGGAACCTACACCGGTTCCGAGATCAACAACGTTGAAGGCTATCTGAACGGCTCCGGAGGATACGGAAACAGCTACGGCAACGTATTCCAGGGCAATGCATCCCTTCGCTACGACGCTCCGTTCCTTAAGGGCCTGTCCGCCAAGGCGATGGTTGCCTATGACGTCAGCAACTCCTTCTACAAGAACGTTGCAAAGCCCTTCCAGGTTATGGCGGCTACGCTCCCGACCAGTATCGAACAGTCTACCGGTCCGCTTCTGGGGATATCCTACAACCTTGTCCAGGGTTATAAGTGGCTCTCCCAGCAGACCACGACTTCCGGATACGGACTCACGGACAATCTCCTCACAAACTTCAACCTGGAGTACAACAACACATTCGGCCTCCACGAAATCGGCGCTCTCGCCCTTATGGAAATGAGGCATCAGGAATACAGGAGCGTCTCCGGCTCCGGTGTCGCCTTCGACATTCCGGACCTCGACGACATCTCCTTCGCAACGGACAAGACCAACAGTCTCCCCTACGGCAGCAGCAGCCACTACAAGTCGATGGGCTTTGCCTACCGTGTGTCCTATTCCTACGACAACCGCTATCTGGCGGAACTTTCCGGACGTTACGACGGTCTGTATACGTTCTACGGCAGCACGCATCCCTGGGGATTCTTCCCCGCAGGTTCCATCGGCTGGAGAATCGACCGTGAACCCTGGTTCAACGTTCCCTGGATCAATCACCTGAAACTCCGTTACGGAACCGGTATCCAGGGTTCCTCCTCCGGAGTCACCGCGTACACGTACGCTGACCTGTTCAACCTGATCTCCGGAGCCGCCGTCATCGGCGGACAGACAGTTTCCGCCCTCACGACAGACGTCCCCGGCGATCCTGACCTTACCTGGTCCAAGACCTGGTCCAACAACATCGGACTGGACCTGAATATGTTCCAGAACCGCCTCCGCTTCGAGGGTGACATCTTCTACAAGTACCTGTACGACCTCGTCGGTTCAAACAGCGGTTCCTACCCTGCCTCCTGGGGCGGTCGCTATCCCGCATACGTCAACTCCAACAAGCAGGATCACAAGGGATTCGACTTCCTCCTGTCCTGGCGTGACCGAAAGAGCGATTTCTCCTACGGAATCGAAGTCGTCGGTTCCCACACCTACCGCCGCTGGCTCTACTACGGCGGAGATGCCGCTAACTGGCCTGACTACTGGAAGGCTACCGGAAAGGAAGTGGGCGCAGTCATTGGATTCGTCGCTCTCGGGCTGTTCCAGAGCGAGGAAGAAATCGCTAACTCCCCTACCATTGAAGGCACCCAGGCAAAGGTGGGTGACATCAAGTACCTCGACCGTAACGGCGACGGAAAGATCACCTACTCCCAGGATATGGGCTACGTGGGCGCTTCCGTCTATCCCAAGTACGAAGGCGGTCTGAACCTGGACTTCGGATGGAAGGGCTTCGACCTTACGATGCGATGGACATACGCATTCGGCCGTGATGTCGCCCTCACCGGCGTTTATACCTCCTCCGGCTCCGCCGGCATCCAGGATAACACCGCTTACACGAAGGCGTTCTACCACGGAGGAAACTCCCCGAGGTTCCTCGTTGAGAATATGTGGCGTCCGGACAACACCGACGCCCGCTTCCCGAGGCTCGGCATCAATACAACCAACAACAACGCATACTCATCAACCTGGTGGTATGAAAACGGAAACTACCTGAGGCTCAAGAACTTCCAGTTCGGATATTCCATCCCCTCAAGAATCCTCCGCAAGGCCGGACTCTCCACCTGCAGGGTTTATATCGAAGGAACGAACCTCGTTACCCTGAGCCGTCTTACCAAGTACAACATCGACCCGGAGATGCCTTCCGTGAACAACGGATACTATCCCCAGCAGATGCTGACCGGTTTCGGTATTGATGTATCATTCTAAAAAGGAGAAAGGTTATGAAACACAGATTTATACTCATCCTTGCCATTGCGGCGCTTTCCACCGCCGCCTGCACGGAGTATCTTGAGACCACTCCTACCACAAAGGTTTCCGATATTATGACCTGGAGCGACCAGCAGTATACTGACCTGTACATCAACAGCTTCTACACGTACATCGCAGAATACGGCCAGTTCGGTTCCCTCCAGTTCAGCAGCAATATGACCGAGGGCCTTACCAATACCCTCAAGTATGGTTCCCCTACCCCCGGTTCCCACTACGGAGACTCCAACAACTACCTGTTCTATCCCGAAAGGATCACCAACCAGGGAAGCCTGCTGGACGTCTGGAGCGCGACCTACAACAGGATCCGCCGCGTGAACGAGTTCCTCGTATCGCTCGGGAAATACTCCAAGTACTCCGACGAGGTAAACACACGTTACGAGGCTCAGGCGCGTTTCTTCCGCGCTTTCCTCTATTTCCAGCTTGCGAAGCGTCACTGCTACGGCGCTGACGGAGGAGTGGTCCTGTACGAGGACGTGAACTTCGTCAAGGACAAGGCCCACGCGACCGAAGCCGAGACCTGGGATTTCATCTCCTCCGACCTCGATTTCGCGGCGGCGAACCTTCCTGCAAGATGGGACGCCGCAAATGACGGCCGTATCAACAAGTATATGGCCCTTGCGCTGAAATCCCGCGTGATGCTCTATGCTGAGCGCTGGGAGGATGCCAAAGCTGCGGCTGACAGCGTAATCATAAACGGCGGCTACGCGCTCGTCGATGATTATGCAAAATCCTGGAAGGGTGACAACTCCGAGTCCATCATCCAGTTCAAGTACTCCCTCGCGAACAAGCTCAGCCACGCGCACGAGATCTACCACGTTCCCTACGGGGACTTCACCCGCGTGGGCGAGGCTGAAATCGGCGGTACCGCAACTCCTACCCAGGAGATGGTTGAAATGTACGAGGACAAGGACGGAAACACTGTGGACTGGAGCACCTGGCATTCCACATCTCCCGTATCTGCCCGTCCCCCTTACGACGATCTTGAGCCCCGTTTCCAGGCGACAGTCCTCTATAACGGAGCAGAGTGGAAGGGAGGCGTAATGGAGTGCACTCCTACCGGAAACTACGGAAGGTATATGAAGTACAGGGCTGACGGCTATCCCAACGGACGGACCGTCACCGGATACTATCTCAAGAAGTTCCTCCAGACAACCACCGATGAGGAGTTCGACTCTATGATAATCTCGAACGGAAAGAGAGGCGATGCAACCTGGGTGGAACTCCGTCTTGCTGAGGTTTACCTCAACAGGGCCGAGGCCCTTTACCATACCGGAGGAGACGCCCTTGCGGACGTCAATGCAGTACGTGCCCGCGTCGGGCTTCCTGCAAAGACCTCCGTCTCCGGAGACGCCCTATTCGACCTTATCCGCAGGGAAAGGACCATAGAGCTGTCCTACGAGGGACATCTCTGGTGGGATATGAGGCGTTGGAAACTCGCGGCTACCGAATACAACAACTACCGTTGCCACGGTATCAAGCCGGAAGGCTCTCCCGGAAGCTACACCTTCGAGTATGTCGAAGTGGACGACGAGGACCGCAAGTTCCCCGCAAGGCTCTATGTCCTCCCCATCCCCACTTCGGAGACCAACAACAATTCCGCTATCAAACAATATCAAGCCTGGTTGTAATACATTATGGAAATGAGAAAACTGATATATCCTGTCCTTGCTGCAGCAGCGGCGCTGATCGTCGCCTGCACGCCGGAATATCCGGCACCTAAGGAAGAGGGAGAGACCGAGACTCCTCTTACCAGCGTTACGGCCTATGTGTCCCTGAACGGTTACAACGACCTCGAATTCGTGGGATACCCCGACGAGAACAACCGGGTGGAGATTCTCTTCCCCTATTATTACCCCGAGGAGTCCGACGATGAGGTTATGCTTCTGGCCCTCACTGACGTAAAGGTCATCGCTAACCTTGCGAACAACGTAATCCTGCTGGACAAGATCTCAAGGCTGGACCTCACGAAGGAGAACAAAGTCCGCCTCGTGGACCAGACCAAGAAAGAACTCCTCTACACGATCACCGGAAGGATTGCAAAGAGCAGCGCGACGGAAATCTCCGACGTCAAGCTTTCCATAAAGATTGACGAAGAGACGACCGTGAACTACTCCTGCGTCATAAAGGGCGACGAAATCATCATCCCCAGCGAGGATGAGCTCGGGCCCGGGAAGCTGACCTTCCGCCTGTCCCCCCACGCGACCCTTTATATGGGTAACAAGAAGATCAATTCCGGAGACACCGTAAACCTCAACGAGCCGGTCCAGTTCAGGATCGTCGCTGACGACGGTACCGAAAGGATATGCTCCGTCCACAAAGGCGCTCCTGAAAAGCTCGATATGGGCATCAACACCTCCGAGAACTGGATCAAGTACCTGTTCTCGAAAAAGCTCAAAGATGATGTGGGTATCGGCGTCGACAACCTTACGACATCCCTTGCCGTGAGCGGAGACTATCTCCTTATCAACACCCGCGGCGAGGACATCGTGGTCCTTGACAGGTTCACCGGCGCAAAGGTGAAGACCATAGCGCTTCCCGCCGAGTGCAAGGGCAACCTACGCAATTTCTGCATCACCAACGATGACGAAGGACACATCTTCATATGCAACTACGTGATGTGGACATACGGAGATCCCGAAGCCGGTACCGAAGGCCACTGGACTGACCTCGGAGTACTGAAGATATGGAAGATGGACAACGTTGATTCCGCCCCCGTGGAATACATCTCCTGGCCCATCTCCGACGAGAACTACTCTCTCGTGTTCGGCCGCAGGATATCCGTGAGGGGTTCCGTTTCCGGCGATGCCATAATCACCATCCCCTGCAACACCTATCCTTCCACCAGCAGCTTCTACCGCTGGACGGTCAGGGACGCCGCCGTGGATTCAACTCCCGAGTGGATTACGGTTAACGGCGGATACGGCTGGAACACCAACATCGACATAGCATACCTTACCCCGGATCCGGATTCTGACTTCATCACATTCGGTTATTCGGATACCGCAAGGTCTATGACCTGGTGGAACGGAAAGACCTTCAATGCGAAGACCAGCCTGGAACTCGTGGACGTCAACTACGTCCCCAACGCCCTTGACATACTAGAGTTCAACGGAGTCAAGTACGTTGCCGCAACCCAGCTGAACAGCTTCACCTGGGGCCGGTGCGACTTTGCCTGGCTCCTGAACGCAAACCTTGAGACAAACTTCACGGGTTCGCTGAACAACCAGGCTACGATGGGTCTGTCCGCAGACTGCCCCGCAATCGAGTGGAGCGACATCACCGGTCAGTGGGGACCCCACGCGCTCGGGCTCAACTTCGACGGTTACGCTAACGCAAACCATCACGCCGATATCGTCCTCGCCGGTTCCGAGAGCGGATACTATATGTATTTATACTTTATGTTCTGCAACGGCTACGTCGTTGGCGTACAGTTCGACTGCATAGACCGTGGAGATGCTTAAGAGTATGAAAAAGACAATCATATTAAAGGCCTTGGCGGCGCTTGCCGCCACAGGCCTCCTGTATGGATGCGGAGGCGGATCCGAGGACCATCTCGACGAGTATACCTTCCCCTCCTCCCCTGGACAGAATGGCAACACAGGCGACAATACCGGTGACAACACAGGCGACAACACCGGTGACAACACAGGCGATAACACCGGAGGCGGAGACGAGGTCAACAAGGTTCCCTGCTTCATCTGGATAGATGCAGCAGCGAACTCGAAGGATTTCTTCACTCACCGGGAGTACATCGAAAGGGACCTGAAACTTGCCGCAGATGCGGGTTTCACCCACATCGTCGTAGACGTGCGTCCCACTTCCGGAGATATCCTCTACAAGAGCACGCACTGCCAGGAAGTTGAATTCCTGGGCGCCTGGGCCTCCGGAGGCTACACCAAGTTCCCCTGGAACAAGGAGTTCGACTACCTGCAGGAATTCATCGACAAGGGACACGAGCTTGGACTGAAGGTCTACGCCGGGTTCAACACGATGGTCGCGGGAATCAACAACGCGTACCTCGGGAAAATGGGCGTATGCTTCAGGGATGCTGACCTTATGCAGGAAGTTACCCGGCTGAACACCGAAACGGGCATCAAGACCGTCGAGGATGCCGGAGGAAGCGAGTTCTTCTTCAATCCCGCCAGCAAGGTCGCGAAGAAATACATTATCAGTCTTCTTGAGGACCTCGCCGCCTACGGAAAGACCGGACTGGACGGCATTATGCTGGACCGCGGACGCTTCCTTGGCTACCAGTCGGACTTCTCCCCTTCAACCAGGGAAGAATTCGAAGAGTATGTAGGGGCCAAGGTCATCTGGCCGGATCAGGTTCTCCCCGCAGGATGGACCCACGGCGTTCCCAGCCCCGTTCCGAAGTACTATCTCAAGTGGAACGAATTCCGCGCAAAGACGATACACGATTTTATGACGGAGGCCCACGACGCCATCAAGGCTGTGGACAGCAACGTCGGATTCGGCGTATATGTCGGAGCCTGGTACGGATCCTACTATGACAACGGTGTAAACTGGGCCAGTCCAGCGTACAACACGAGGAGTTACTACCCCTCCTGGGCTACCGCAGAATACAAGGACTTCGGGTTCGCGGACCTGTGCGACGTCCTTCTCCTTGGAGCATATGCCGGAATCGGCAGTGTCTACGGCACTTCCGAATGGACGATGCAGGGATTCTGCAGCCTTGGAAAGAGCAAGACTTTGGGCGCCCCGAAGATCCTTGCCGGCGGGCCTGACGTAGGAAACTGGAGCACCGAAGGATTCACCAAGAGCCAGGAATACGAGGCCGTGAAGAATTCCGTAAAGGCTTGCGCCGATGCCTGCGGAGGATACTTCCTCTTCGATATGATACACCTTAAGATGGAACCCAAGAAATGGGAGTACGTCAAAAAGGGTATTGAACTTGCAAACCAAAAATAACCACTAATCCCATTATTTATGAAAAAAGCATTAATTCTAATCGCATCTTCCATCATCGCTGCCGGAATGCTCGTTTCCTGCAAGCCGGAGGAGAAGGGCGGAGAGGATGCCGCAAAGGTTGAAATAACATCCGATGCGAAAATCAACGTCCCCGTGGACGGAAACACCTACAAGGTTGCCTTCAATGCAACCGTCGCCTGGAAAGCCACCCTTTCCGAAGGCGCCGATGCATTCGCAGCCCTCACCCCTTCTTCCGGAGACGCCGGTGATGCGGAGATCACCCTCCAGGTCCGCGCAAACAGGGGCGGTGAAGAAAGGGCATTCACCCTCACCATCACTGCCGGTACTGCAAGCGGAGTCGTCGAGTTCACCCAGGAGGCCGCAGCGACTGCAAACGTAAAGGTTGAAGCCCTTACCGCAGCCGCCGAAGGCGAAACCCTCGAACTCCCCGTCGAGTCCAATGTCCGCTGCGCCATCGAGGCCGATGTCGAATGGATCAAGATTTCCGCTCCAAAGGCCGTCACCGAGGTAAAGTATGTCGTTGACGTACTCCCGAACCCTACCCTTGAACAGCGCACCGGTAACATTACCGTGTCCCCCGAAGGACTTGAGGACATCATCGTCCCCGTCACCCAGGCTGCACTCGTCCCTCACCTTGCAATCGGATCCGCAGACATCATCCCCCAGGCCGGCGGCACAGTTGAACTTGAAGTCGACGCCAATATCGAATTCGTTCCCGAATTCAGCGGAATCGATGACATCGAAACCACGGTCGATGGTAATAAGATCACCATTGTATTCCCTGCAAATGAAGCCCTCGCGCCCCGCAGCCTCTACATCAAGATTACCGCTCAGGACTTTGACGAAGAGAGCGTTCCTGCAGTAGGAGTCTACGTCACCCAGCTTGGACACGCGGCCATCGACTGGAGCGTACAGATCACCACAGCGGAACCCATCATCGAGTCTAACTCCACTCTTCCTATCGCCCTTAGCAAGGACAACGTCCTTATGAGTGACGGTTTCGATGTATTCGTGTTCAAGGCATCTGACGGTTCATTCGTGAAAAAAATCACTCCTTCCCTTGAAGGTTATTATCCGAAGTCCCTTGCAAACGACGATGCCGGCCACATCATTATGGCTGACACTTACGCAAGCGGTACTGAAGGCGCAAAGGTATGGTGGGCTGACGACATCGACTCCACTCCCGCGGAGCTCTTCTCCTTCACCCAGGATGTATATAACAATATGGGTAACTTCCGCGTCCACGGAGACGTCACCGGTTCCGCAGTGGTATCCGCCGATGTTTCCGCTTCCCAGTACTGGGCGGCATTCCAGATTACAGGTGGAAGTCTCGACGGTACAATGGTCCGCGCAGAGCATCCTGCAGAGCAGACAACCGTCTGGAACCCGTTCTACGGAGTGTGCGAGCCTTACGGCGACAAGATCTCCGACGGCTTCTTCTACGGCACATATCCCGCACGCCCGAACCTCTGGTTCTGCACCGATCCTACGAACAACACCTGGAGCGCAGTCATCTCTTCCGGTGTTGACTGGGACACCTGCCTCAACTCGATGGACGTTGTAACAATTGGCTCGAAGAAGTACCTCCTGTACCTTGCTACCGGATTCTTCACCTATTCCAATGTCCACTTTAGGATTTACGACGTGACCGATCCTTCGGCTGCCAAGCAGATCGGCAGCTTCGGCTCCCCGTTCTACAGCGGTGCTGATGCAACTTCAGCATACGGCGGCGGCGGTATTGTCGGTAAGGTCACTTCTGACGGCAAGACGCTCGAAATCTACGTCTGCGACGGAAGCCGCGATACTCTCGCAAAGATCTCCGTCCCTGTGGACAAACTCTAGTTTTCAACAATGACGCACTGTGGTGCTGTTAAAAAAAATCCAAAAGGAACGGCAATTTTATTTGCCGTTCTTTTTTTTAAATCCTACCTTTGTGCGGTCATTGATAGGCCACGAGGCTGGCGGACTCTAATTTAACCTATTATATATGACAAAACAATCTCAAGCCATCTATGATGCCCGGACGCTGGGCACGGGGAAAATGCTAACCCTCGGACTCCAGCATATGTTCGCGATGTTCGGGGCTACTGTCCTCGTTCCGGTAATCACAGGACTGTCGATGTCTGCAACGCTTCTTTTCGCGGGACTCGGCACGCTGATCTTCCACCTTCTTACGAAAATGCGGGTTCCGGCATTCCTCGGGTCCTCCTTCGCATTCCTCGGCGGTTACGCAGCCGTTGTCGCGATGGGCGCGAATCAGGGTTTGTCACCGGCGGAGTCCCTCCCCTATGCCTGCATCGGAGTTTTCTCGGCAGGCATTATTTATTTCATCCTGGCGGGACTGTTTGCCGCCTTCGGCCCCAAGAAGGTGATGAAGTTCTTCCCCCCTATCGTTACGGGACCTATCATCATCGCTATCGGTCTTACCCTTTCCGGAAGCGCAATCCAGAACTGCAACTCGAACTGGTGGATCGCCCTCCTTGCGATCGTTATCATCGTCGTCTGCAACATATGGGGTAAACGGATGATAAAGATTATACCTATCCTCCTCGGTGTACTCGGCTCCTACCTGGTGGCAGCCTGCTTCGGCCTGTGCGACTTTACCCCGGTAAAGGAAGCCGCCTGGCTCGGGGTTCCCTTCAAATGGGAGAACACGGCCTTCCACGTTTTCTCGAATCCGAACTGGGGCCTCATCGTATCCGCAATAATCGCAATCGTCCCCATCTCGATTGCAACTATGATGGAACATATCGGCGATATGTGCGCAATTTCTTCCACCACGGGCATCAACTACCTTGAGGATCCGGGCCTGCACAGGACGCTGATGGGCGACGGCCTTGCGACGATGCTCGCATCGCTTTTCGGCGCCCCGGCAAACACTACCTACGGCGAGAATACCGGTGTCCTTAATATCACAAGGGTTTACGATCCCCGCGTCATAAGGATCGCCGCCGTCTTTGCGATTATCCTGAGCTTCTGTCCGAAGTTCTCCGCCCTGATAAGCTGTATGCCCGCATCCACGATCGGAGGCGTCTCGCTCGTACTCTACGGTATGATATCCGCTGTCGGTATCCGCAATGTCGTCGAGAATCACGTGGACTTCACAAAGAGCCGCAATGTGATTGTGATGGCTCTTATCCTCGTACTGGCAATCGGTATCAAGTATGGAGCAGGTGATTCGATATCCATCGGCTTTACTTCGCTCAGCGGTCTTGCCGTTGCGGCAATCGTAGGAGTCATACTGAACGCGATACTCCCCGGAAAGGACTACGAATTCGGGGCGAACCCGGAAGGAGACAAGGCTGTCAACTTCGAAATCAACCCTTCCCTCAGGAAATAACACCCATACGCCCGGCCTCCAAGGCCGGGTGGATTTTTTATAACTAACTCATAAACTACGTTTTATGTCTATGAAAAAACTTCTCGCAGTCGCAGCCGCGACACTTGCAATCGCTCAAGGAGCTTTTGCGCAGACCAACTTCCAGACCTTCTACGATCTTTCCAGAGGTCACTTCACCACCACCCTTGAAGGTTTCTACGGAGACTCCTGGGGTAACACCTTCTTCTTTGTAGACTATGACTACAATACAAGGAATTCCGACGAGAAAGTCGTCGGTGTAAGCGGAAGCTACTTCGAGATTGCACGTTGCCTGAATTTCTGGCAGAACAGCGCCCTCGCTCCCCTGAGCGCACACGTGGAGTATAACGGCGGTGTAGGATTCGGCAACCAGAACTTCCTGTTCGGCGTGGACTATTTCCTCCACAATGACAATTTCTCCAACACCTTCAACTTCAAGCTCCTGTACAAAACCTTCAGCGGCAACGCCTCCAGCGACGTTCCCCTCCAGTTCACCTTCGTATGGGGAATGCAGGACCTGTTCGGCGTAAAGGGTCTCCGCTTCAGCGGCTTTGCCGATATCTGGGGTGAGAACGTATCCGCTTGGGCCCTCCCTGTAACCGATGACAATTTCCTGAAGGACAGCAAGTTCGTATTCATCTCCGAGCCTCAGCTGTGGTACAACGTAGGTCAGCACTTCGGAGTTGACAATCTCTCGATTGGCACTGAAATCGAGCTCTCGATGAATTTCGCCGGCTACTACGGCTTCTACGTACGACCCTGCATCGGTACAAAGTGGATCTTCTAGGATAGGAGGAAATCACGATGAAACCCGCTTTTGAGAAACTCTTCGGCTTTGACAGCGCGAAGCATAACGTCCGTACTGAAATCCTCGCCGGCCTTACCACCTTCCTCACGATGGCGTACATCCTCGCCGTCAATCCCGGAATCTTCAGCGCACTCCCCGGAATGCCTGCCGGTTCTGTCTTCACGGCAACGGCCCTTGCCGCTATCGTAGGTACCCTCGTGATGGCCCTCTATGCGAAGAAACCCTTTGCCCTTGCCCCCGGTATGGGCCTCAATGCCTTCTTCGTATTTACGGTTTGCCTCGGGATGGGACACACCTGGCAGTTTGCCCTTACGGCTGTCCTGCTGGAAGGAATCCTGTTCATTATCCTGACCCTCACCAAGGTCCGCTCCTGGCTCATCAACGCCATCCCCGGAACCCTTAAAAAGGCCATCGGCGCGGGTATCGGTCTGTTCATCGCCTTCATCGGCCTTCAGAACGCCGGTATCATCGTCAATAGCGATGCAACTCTCGTCGTTCTCGGTGACATCACCCACGGCAAGGCCCTCCTCGGAATGATCGGTCTGTTCATCACTGCCGGTCTTGTGATGGCAAAGATCCGTGGCGGTATCCTCTGGGGCATCCTCATCACCGCCGGCCTCGGTCTCCTCATCAAAGATCCTGCAACCGGCGCCGCCATCACCACCCTCCCCAAGGCTGTCGTTTCCCTCCCGGACAGTGTAGGCCCCATCTTCTGCAAGTTCGAGTGGAGCCAGATACTGAGCTGGGATATGCTCGCCGTTGTCTTCACTTTCCTTTTCATCGATATGTTCGACACGATGGGAACCATCATCGGTGTCCATCAGGGGGCCGGTCTTATCAAGAAGGGTGGTGACGAGTCTTCTGAACGAAAAGAACCTGGCCTCCCTGTA
>CALCEJ010000002.1 GCA_937900465.1 uncultured Bacteroidales bacterium
GCCGGCGACGCCCTGGCGGGGGGCTAGAACTGGAAGTAGATGAAGCTCTGGAGGTCTGCGGTGATGAACTGGTACATAACGAGGACGGCGAGGGCGACGACAAGGGCCATCACGGCAAGAGGAAGGCGGGCGAAGGAGATGCGGTAGCGGCGTTTGAAGCGTTCCGGGAGCCAGTGGACAATCATTCCGAAGACAAAGAGCGCAAGCACTGCGGCGTGCTGCCGAATCATCGCCGGAACAAGCGTCAGATCCCACGCGGAGCCAATCTGGTTAACCATATTCTTCGCCGTATTCCAAGCCTGGATATTCGCCTCCGCCGGATCCAGATTGGAACCCGAGCGGAAGAACAGCCGCGTGAAAGTAATGAAAATGAACGTCTGCGCGATGGCCCAGGCGGAGTCCAGCCATTTCCCCGCCTTCGAGGATGCAGCCCTGCGTCCGCGGACGAGCCAGCAGAAGTATTTCAACATAGCACCGGCCCATATTACGACGAGCCAGACGAAAAACATATTCCAAACCGGAGCCGGAGCGAACTTCGCAAGCGCGCCCACAAGGACCGTCACACCCGTAACGAACGCCGTCTTAAAGCCCATGGACCAGGAACTCCAGAACTTGTAGATAATCATCCCGAGGCCGTTCAGGCCGCCCCAGATAATGAAGTTCCAGCTTGCCCCGTGCCACATACCGCCAAGCAGCATCGTGTCAAACGAATTGATGTTAGTCGTGATCTTCCGCCGCTTGTCAGGACATTTCAGGGCCCATATCCCTATCGCCGCAGCGACAAGCGCTACGCCAAGCGCAACCCACCAGCTGCCGGAAAGGAATACCGCTATCAAGGCAATCGCGATGATTACGATGAACGTACCGGGAGTTGCGTTCCGGTTACCGCCAAGAGGGATGTACAGATAGTCCTTCAGCCAGCGCGAAAGCGTCATATGCCACCTCCGCCAGAACTGCTGGGTATTCACCGCCTTGTAAGGCGAATTGAAGTTCTTCGGGAGATAAAAGCCCATAAGCATAGCGACACCCGTCGCGATGTCCGTGTATCCGGAGAAGTCCGCATAAACCTGGAGCGAGTAGCAGAACAGTGCAGACAGATTCTCGAAGCCGCTGTACATAAGCGGGTTCTCAAACACGCGGTCAGCGAAATTCACCGCCAGATAGTCAGACAGCACAATCTTCTTGATCATACCGTTGAGAATCCAGAACACGGCGATTCCGAACCAGCGGCGGCTCAGGTTGTAGGGCTTGCGGAGCTGGGAGATGAACTCCGATGCCCGCACGATGGGCCCGGCAACGAGCTGCGGGAAGAAGGAAAGGTAAAAGCCGAAATCCAGGAAATTCGAAACCGGCTCGATCCTCCCCCGCTTCACGTCAACGATATAACTCACCGCCTGGAACGTGAAGAACGAAATGCCCACCGGGAGGATGATCGCATCCACACGGAAGGCCGATGTCCCCGTGAGCCCGTTCAGCAGCTCGCCCAGGACGTCGTGGACAACGATACTTGTCCCGAAGAGGTTATTGACGACGTCCGTAAGGAAATAGGCATATTTGAAATATGCGAGGATACCGAGGTCTATGACGACGCTAAGCAGCATCAGCGCGGTTTTGAGGGAGTTACGCTTCGCCCTGCGGACCCACTTTGCCGCGAAGAAATTATAAACTATTACGAACAGCAGAAGGACAAGGAATATTCCGCTGGTCTTATAGTAAAAGAAGAGGCTGCAGAAGAAAAGGTATGAGTTCCGAAGGAGCGTCTTCGAGTGGAAAAGGGAGAAAACGGCGAAGACGATGGCGAAGAATGCCCAGAAGTAGAACTGGGTGAAAAGCAGGGGATGGGCCTGATCGAAAGAGAACAGGTTCACAAGGAATTCCCGTATGACATCCCAAACGCCCGTCATCGCTCAATCCTGTCCATTAAGGCGTTGAACATCAGGTTCCCGAGAAGGCCGTAGCCGGAGGCGTTGAAATGGACCCTGTCGGAGGCGGCAAGACCGGAAGCGGCCCATCCCTCCATGGACCCGTGCCCGCCCATTATTTCATAGAGGTCCCAAAGGACCGCGCCCGTCTCACTGGCGACCTTACGCGCTGCGGCGACTGCGCTTTCAGTGTAGCGGTTGGGGTTTCCGCGCTTCCAACTGTCGTTTATAGTCGTCAGAAGAATCGCGCAATGGGGATTGACCTTACGGATCCGGCGGATGATTTCCTTGTAGTTCTGGATGAAGCGGGTGTCGGAAAAATCGGCCCCCTGGATATCATTGATCCCTATCGAGAGTATCACAAGGTCCGGCATCACAAGTTTCAGGTCCTCCACAAAATCATCGCACCGCAGCCAGGCGGATGTTGTCGCTCCGTTAACCCCCGCCTCGGACACGGTAAGACCGCCGTCCGTGCGGTCAAGATACATTCCCTTCAGCGTATATCGCCCCGGATAGCCGCGGAAGCCCACCCTTGCATAATCCGTATAATGCGGGAGTTCGAAGGCCCATCTCCCCGCCTGCTCACGCCCACGGAGCGTATCCCTGCCCATAATGATCACCGGCTCAAGCGAGCCGTACCCGAGGACTGTAACCCTGTTGAAACAGAACGCCGGGGTCCACCGGATCCGGCCGTCTATCATCATATCTACCGTTGCGGTGGCCGTTGAATCGGATGTCGTTATTGCCATTCCCGTTGCACCCAGCACACAGTCCGGATGGAGGCATTTCGACGCTTCCCAGGTACCGGTACCGTAACTGCGGTACGTGGAAGGAGTGTTTGTCCCTGCAACGGCATAGGGGAATACCAGTCCCCTTCCCCCGTCGAGCCCATACCGGAGCCCGAGGAGATTCTCCCTGAGACGTCCGGTCCAGCTCCCTCCCTGGACGTGGGACCCGCCGACGTGAAGGATACGGACATCCCCTTTCCCGGTAGTGACAAGGGAGTCGAGCTTACGGAGGAAGAGTTCGAAGTCCTCAGATTCTCCGCTGATCCGGTTCTCCTTGAAAGATGCGAAATCATACGCGGGAACGCGGCGGTGCTGGAGGGGAAAACCCTGGGCCAGAACCGTCACGAGGCTCCAAAGGAGCATTCCGCCAGTCAGGAGAAGCCGCCTCATTCCTCTTTTTTCATATACTCCCTCACAAGCGAGGAGGGAACGGTCTTACGGAGGCAGTAGAAATCGTAGTAAGTCAGCAGCGAGCGGGCGAAGGTCTCACCTACGAGGGTGGCGCCTGCGGGGGTGAAATGGACATAATCAGCTCCGGCCCAGGCGGGGGAATGCTTCACCCAGCGGACCATCGAGTTTTCCCCGCCCATCATATGGAAAAGGTCCCAGTACGCCGCATCGTTTCGAAGCGCATTCGCTTTCAGCGTATCCACGACCTCCGGGAGGCGCGGCCAGGTCACGATTTTCCCGCCGACGGATTTTCCCATATCGGACGGACCTATGAACAGGATCTTCGCCTGAGGGGCGACGTCGTGGAAGTAGCGGATCTGCTCCGCGATGCGCTCGCCGTAGGAGGCGATCTTAGCCGATGATGAGGCCACCGGCATTATGTTTCCGCCGAACTGCATTATGATAAGGGCGGTGCCGTCAAGGGCCATACCCTCGCGGACGGCGTCCTTGTTGATCCGGGTGAAGATCGTACCGGAGCATCCCCTGAGGGGGATGTTATCAACGGCGACGCCGCTGTCACCATCGGCCGACATTCCGTATATCTCAGCGTTTCCGGTAAAGGTGACCCTCGCCTTTGCAACGGGCTTGTCGAAGCTCAGGGTAACGAGAGTCGTACCGTTCTCGCCAGTTGCCGTGATCGGTTCCGCCTTGAGGGTGTCAGAGACAGCCTTGACGGAAAAGCCTTTGGAGGCCCTGCCATACAGGATGGAGATGCTTGAGAAGGTCTTGACGCGATTGCTTGCGCTTCTGGAGGCCGATGCGCGAAGATTCACGGTTCCCCCGCCTGTCATCTGGACGACCTGGGCCATCACGCCGTAGCGGCTGTGAGGGGCGCGCATCGTCGTACTGTCTCCGTACATCGTGTACTGGACAAAGTCTCCGGATGCGGCACGCTGGATGCTCGCACTGGGAACGTTGCCGATGACGGGGAACATTCCGGTCCCTATGCCTCCAAAGCGGCTCTGGAGAGAGTCGCGAAGCTGAGAGGAGATACGGTCCAGTTCTATCTGGGAGTCACCATAATGGGCCACACGGCACATCTGGCCGTATTTTGCGGCGTTCTCGAATTTACGGAAAACGGGGTCGAAGAAACGGTAATCGTCGCCGGGAAGAAATATCCTGTCCGGATTCTCGTAGAAGAAATTGCGGTAGAAGGAAAGGGTATCGTCGTGGAGCGTGAACCGCGCCTTGACGGAGTTTATCACGGAATCCACATCAACCTTTTTCTCCGAAGCCTCTGCAACGGAACGGCGATAGGACGGGAAGCGGAGTTCCAGCGGACCCGCCTCCACGGTTCCTGCAGGCGCAATGGCCCAGGACAGCCCCAGAAGGACGAAAACCGCGATAATGAATATGAGAACCTGCCTTGCTTTCATATAGGGACTGCAAAGATAGCAAAAAAAACGGCCCGTGCAGTTTTTTGCACGGGCCGATGTCCGGGATTTTACTTCTGCCGATTAGAAAATCTTGTAAGCAACGCCGAGACGGAGCTGGTTGCGGCTCCACTTGGTGTCATCATCATCTCCGGTGTAGAGGTTGTTCAGGCCAAGGTCGTAACCGATGGTGAACTGGAACTGCTTGTTGAGTTCGAAGCCGACACCAAGACCCAGAAGCATCTGGACACGCGCATAATCAGTATCCTCGAAGTTCTTGCTGGAAAGATGAGTGTTGATGTCTTCGTTATCAATCTTGGAGGTTGAGGAGAGGCCGAAGCGGACGACAGGTCCTGCATATGCGAAAAGACCATAGTCGCGGGTAAGGTTGTAGTTGAACTTGAAGCTGACGGGAACGTCAACGAAGAGCTCGTTCATTGTTGTAGTGGTGGTAGATCCGAGAACGGTCTGCTCATCCTTTGAACCGAGATAGGTAACGTATGCACCGGGAACAAAGGCGAGGTCGATGCTGCCCTGGCTCATAAGGTTGATTCCGAAGTTTCCGCCGACATAGCCACCATTCATATTGGTAGTGGTGTTGCCCTGTACAAGGTCAGAATTCAGATAACCCGCACCGAGATAAAGCTGTGCGGAAGCGTTTGTTGCAATGAGCATCAGAGATGCTGCAAGAACTGTTGTAAAGAACTTTTTCATTTTTTTTTGTTTATAAAAAGGTTAATGTAACATCACGGTAAGTCCGGCCATAACGATTGAAACCATCGACATCAGCTTGATAAGGATGTTAAGGGAAGGGCCGGAAGTGTCTTTGAAGGGATCGCCTACGGTGTCACCGACGATCGTAGCCTTATGGGCCGCGGAATTCTTTCCGCCGAAGTTACCTTCCTCGACGTACTTTTTGGCGTTGTCCCACGCTCCGCCGGAATTCGCAAGGAAGATTGCGAGGACAAAGCCCGCCCCGAGCCCGCCGGCGAGAAGGCCGACGACCCCCGCAGGGCCAAGAAGGATTCCCACCAGCATAGGCACTATGATGGCAAGAAGCGAGGGAAGGATCATCTCGTGCTGGGCCGCCTTTGTCGAAATGCGGACGCAGGAGGTATAGTCAGGACGCTGTTTTCCCTCGAGGATGCCGGCGATTTCGCGGAACTGGCGGCGTACTTCGACGACCATCTTTTCCGCCGCGCGTCCGACCGCGTTCATCGTAAGGCCGCAGAACAGGAACGCCATCATCGCGCCGATGAAGATTCCGACAAGGACCATCGGATTCATAAGGGTTATGTCGTACAGCTGGACAATGTCAGTAATCGTTGCGGAGACTGTCTCGACCGTACGGCCGCCAACCTCGATCACCGTCTTTCCTATGTGTCCGAGTCCTATCTTTATCTCCTCGATATAGGATGCGAGAAGGGCCAGCGCAGTAAGGGCGGCAGAACCAATCGCAAAGCCCTTTCCGGTCGCTGCGGTCGTGTTTCCGAGCGCATCGAGGATATCCGTCTTCTCACGGACGGAAGGGTCGAGTTCGGCCATCTGGGCGTTGCCGCCGGCATTGTCCGCGATGGGCCCGTAAGCGTCCGTAGCAAGGGTTATTCCGAGAGTGGAGAGCATTCCCACAGCGGCGATGGAGATGCCGTAGAGGCCGTGGCTGAGGGTTTCTGAGGAGAACACGAAGTCCGTTGCGAATCCGTAAGCAAGAAGGATGGCGCAGGCGATTGTAACGACGGGAACCGCCGTGGAAATCATTCCAAGGCCCACTCCGTTGATAATGACGGTTGCAGAACCGGTGTTTGCCGCCTCTGCGAGCTTACGCGTGGGCTTGTACGAATGGGACGTATAGTATTCTGTTATTTTGCCTATGATGACTCCCGCCGCAAGGCCGGAGAGAACGGACAGGGCCAGCTTCCACCAATTGCCGAATCCGAGCACATAGAATACACCGAAGGACAGCACCGCGATAAGCACTGCGGCAAGGTTCGTTCCTACACTGAGGGACTTCAGGAGCTGCTTCAGGTCCGCATTTTCCTTTGTCCTGACGGCGTAAATGCCTATAATGGAGAGCACGACACCGATCGCGGCGATAAGCATCGGGGCCATAATGGCCCTTGTCTGCATCACGGTTCCTTCAGAGAAGAAGGCCGATGCGCCGAGCGCCATCGTGGCAAGGATGGACCCGCAGTAGGATTCGTAGAGGTCCGCGCCCATTCCGGCGACGTCTCCGACGTTGTCACCTACGTTGTCTGCGATGGTAGCCGGGTTGCGGGGGTCATCCTCCGGGATGTCCTGCTCAACCTTTCCCACTATGTCTGCGCCCACATCCGCGGCCTTCGTATAGATACCGCCTCCCACACGGGCGAAAAGCGCCTGTGTCGATGCGCCCATACCGAAAGTCAGCATCGTCGTGGTGATGACGACAAGGGTCTGTTCCGGGCTTGCGGCGTGGACAAAAGCCTTCAGGATCATCCACCAGATGGAGATGTCAAGAAGTCCGAGTCCCACGACCGTAAGGCCCATAACGGCTCCGCTCCGGAATGCAACCTTAAGTCCGGAGTTAAGGCTCCTGGATGTTGCATTGGCGGTTCTTGCGGATGCGTAGGTTGCGGTCCTCATTCCCACATAACCGGCAAGTCCGGAGAAGAAACCTCCGGTCAGGAAAGCAAACGGCACCCAGGTGTTCTGGACGTGGAATCCGTATGCAAGGACGGCAAAAAGGGCTGCAAGGACAATGAAAACTATAATGACAACCTTATACTGCTGGCGCAGATAGGCCATAGCGCCCTCTCTGACGTAGCGGGCGATTTCCTGCATCGTAGGGGTTCCTTCGCTCTCCTTCTTCATCTGGGAGAAGAATATCCAGGCAAAGAGGAGCGCCACCACGGAGGCGGCGGGAACCGCATAAAACAAAACTTCCATATCTTCGTTATTATGTAGTCAGCTTGCAAATATACAAAAAAAGCGTCCCCTTTGCAAGAGACGCTTCTTTCAAAACCCTTTTGGCGGGGTGATTACTCCTCAGCTGCGGCAGGGGCCTCGGCTGCGGGAGCCTCTTCAGCTGCGGGAGCCTCTTCAGCTGCGGGGGCCTCCTCGACGGGAGCATCGGCCTTGGGAGCCTCTGCCTTAGGGGCATCGGCCTTCTTGGCGCGGCTGCGACGGGTGGTCTTCTTTGCCTCCTTGGCTCCGGATGCGAGCGCGGCTTCATTGAAGTCAACGAACTCGATGAGAACCATCTCGGATGCATCGCCCTGACGGAATCCGGTGTGCAGGATCCTCAGGTATCCGCCCGGACGGTCTGCGACCTTGGGAGCGATGGTGCGGAAGAGTTCAGCTGTTGCATACTTGTCCTTCAGGTAACTGAAGACGACGCGGCGGGAGTGAGTATCGTCCGTCTTGGACTTAGTCACGAGGGGCTCGAGATACATCTTCAGGGCCTTTGCCTTCGCCTCGGTGGTAGTGATCCTCTTCTTCAGGATGAGGGAAGACGCCATATTGGCGAGCATAGCCTTGCGGTGAGCGCTCTGACGACCAAGATGATTGACTTTTCTATTGTGTCTCATTGCTAAATGTTCTTTTTCTTAGGTTCGATGTTGTACTTGGTGACGTCCATTCCGAAGGAGAGCTTCATCTTCTCCACGAGAAGGTCGATCTCGCTGAGGGACTTGCGGCCGAAGTTGCGGAACTTCATCAGTTCTGCGCGGCTGTAGGACACAAGGTCTGCGAAGGTGTCGATATCGGCCGCCTTAAGGCAGTTGAATGCCCTGACGGAGAGGCCCATATCGGAGAGCTTCGTAAGAAGGAGATGCCTCATCCTCAGGGATTCCTCGTCCAGCTGCGTGCTGTCGGACTCGACGGGGCTCTCGATGGTGAGCTTCTTCTCGTCGGTGAACAGCCTCAGGTGATAGATGAGGATATTAGCCGCATCCTGAAGGGCAGCCTCGGGGGAGACGGAACCGTCAGTTACGATCTCGATGTTGAGTTTCTCGTAGTCGGTCTTCTGCTCAACGCGGTAGTTTTCAACCGTCCAGTTGACCTTCTTGATAGGAGTATAGATGGCGTCCACGGGGATGGTTCCGATGGGAGCGTTCTCGTCGCGGGATTCCTCTGCGGGAACGAAACCGCGGCCCTTTGTGACCGTAAGAGAGATCTCGAGGGTCACGGAAGGCTCCATCGTGCAGATGTGGAGATCCGGATTCAACACCTTGAAAGAGGACAATCCTTCGGAGATGTCGTTAGCGGTAAATTCGGTTTTGCCGCTCACGGTGATGTTCGCCACTTCTGAGTCTACAGAGTCCACCATCCTGCGGAAACGCACCTGCTTGAGGTTGAGGATGATGTCCTGCATACCCTCGATGATCCCGGGGATGGTCTGAAATTCATCTTCCACACCGGTCACCTTGATCGAGGAAATGGCGAAACCTTCCAATGAGGCGAGGAGGATGCGGCGAAGGGCGTTGCCGATGGTCTGTCCGTATCCAGGCTCAAGGGGCCTGAACTCGAAACGGCCAACGGTCTCGGTGGCTTCGAGCATAATCACCTTGTCAGGTTTCTGAAATGCTAAGATTGCCATAACTGTTTGGGTGTTAATGATTACTTGGAGTAGATGTCCACTATGAGCTGCTCGTTGATGTTCTCAGGGATCTCCTGGCGTGCAGGGACGTTGAGAAGCTTTCCGCAGAGGTTGGCGGCATCGAACTCGAGCCAGGAATACTTGGTTGCGGATGCAACGCTTGCCTGGATGACCTCAAGGCTCTTGGAACGCTCGCGGACTGCGATGACCTGGCCGGGCTTTACCTGGCAGGAAGGAACATTGCAGATCTTTCCGTCGAGGGTGATGTGGCGGTGAAGTACGAGCTGGCGGGCGGCCGCGCGGGTAGGGGCGATACCGAGACGGTACACGAGGTTGTCAAGACGGGCCTCGAGCAGGAGGATCAGGTTCTCACCTGTCTGTCCCTTCATACGGGCTGCCTTTGCATAGGTGTTACGGAACTGACGTTCCAGGACACCGTACATATACTTGACTTTCTGCTTCTCCTTCAGCTGAGTGCCATACTCTTTCTGTTTCTTACGCTTTGCTGCAAGGCCGTGCTGTCCGGGAGGAGTGTTCCTCTTCTCGAAATTCTTGTCAGGACCATAGATAGGTTCGCCGAACTTGCGGGCGATACGAGTGGTAGGACCAGTATATCTTGCCATAACTTTGAATCTTTAACAAAATTAAACTTTACGACGGCCTTTGGGGCGGCAACCATTGTGGGGCATAGGGGTAACGTCGATAATCTCAGTTACGATGATGCCTGCATTGTTGATGGTACGGATAGCGGACTCACGGCCTGCTCCGGGACCCTTGACATAGCACTTGACCCTCCTCAGACCTGCATCGAATGCTGTCTTGGAAGCGTCTTCAGCTGCCATCTGGGCGGCGTAGGGAGTGTTCTTCTTGGAACCGCGGAAACCGCACTTTCCTGCTGAAGACCAGCTGATAACCTGACCCTGTGCGTTGGTGAGAGAAACGATAACGTTGTTGAAGGTGGAGGAGATATGGGCCTGGCCATAAGCGTCAACCTTGACAACTCTCTTCTTTGCTGTTGTAGTTTTCTTTGCCATAACTTGATCAGTTTACTTGGTTGCTTTCTTCTTGTTGGCAACGGT
>CALCEJ010000003.1 GCA_937900465.1 uncultured Bacteroidales bacterium
GAGTTCAGACGTGTGCTCTTCCGATCTCCTTCGTCGACAACTTCGACGAGAACACCACGCTGGGGCTCACCGATCCGCGACTCGACGCCTCCATCGGCCGTGACGGACAGCCCTGGTTCAACGGAACCACTTTCAAGGCGGAATGGGGTAACGCGACCGGTTATCTCGTAAAGAAGTATGACGAGGATGCCGTCGAAGGACTTGCAAAGTCCCAGAGCACGGTTCCCCAGCATCGCATCCGCTATGCGGAAGTCCTCCTTCTGAAGGCCGAAGCCCTCAATGAGGCATCCCCCGCAAACGTCGCGCTCGCAGCCGCTCCGCTCAACCTCGTCCGCGGAAGGGCCGGTCTGGCACCTACGACAGCGGCGACTCAGTCTGACCTCCGCACCGCAATCCGCAAGGAGCGCCGCCGCGAACTCGGGTTCGAGTTCCACCGCTTCTTCGACGTGATGCGTTACGGAAAGGAGTATGCCGTCGCGGCACTGGGCACTGGTGCCTGGGGCACTGAGAGGTACTACTTCCCTATCCCTCAGTCCGAGACAGACGCAAACCGCGCCCTCAAGTAAAGAACTACTGAAACACAAACCATATTAACAACAACCATTAAACTCAAAAAAAATGAAAAAGTTTTTTGCAATTGCAATGGCAGCTCTGACCCTCATAGCAGTCGGCTGCAAAAAGGACAACGGCAACGAGGAAAACGTTGACAAGACCGCCCTCACCGAGCTTATCGCCCAGGCCAAGGCATCTCTTGCCTCCGCCACTTCCACGACCTATCCCCAGTCCGCTATCGACGCATTCTCAGCAACTGTGACAGAGGTTGAGAAAGCAGCCGACAGCGCTACCACCGAAGCCCAGGTCGCCAGCCTCATCGCCCGTCTCCAGGAAGCCTACACCAACTTCCTCGAGTCCGCAGTTGACGCAGTCAAGACAGCTGACACCATCTTCAAGCTCAGCTTCGACGAAGGAACCGGCACGACACTGACCACCGCTGGAAAGAACGCTTGGACTGCAACCTTCGAGGGTGCAACCGCAGACGGCGCAGTACCCACTTTCGTGGACGGTAAGGTTGGCAAGGCCCTGAATTTCTCCGCCGGCAACCACCTCGTTCTCAAAGACGCCGATCCTTCCCAGATCTGCACCAACCACCTCTCCATCTCCGTCTGGGCAAAGCCCGCAGAGCAGAGGGCCGGTAACTACATCTTCTCCTGCAACAGCTGGGACAGCTGCAAGTTCCAGATCCAGGACAGCGACCGTCCGTTTATGACCGTTCACACCACCGGTGGCTGGGTTGACGCTGACTGCAACGTCTCCGAGGCCGCCCCTGCAGGCAGCTGGACTCACATCGTTGCCGCTTGGGACGGAGAAGCCGGAACAATGACCTTCTACATCAACGGTGAAGAGACCGTCGTATGGACCGTTGAGGGCGAGACCAGCAAGGGTGCAGGCCTCAAGGGCACCATCATCGCTCCCGAGGACACCAAGGACTGCGTCATCATCGGCGCACGTCAGTCCCTCTATATGGCAGGTGCTGATGCAATCAATGACTACTTCGAGGGTGCACTCGATGAGATTGCCGTCTATAGCGTAACCCTCACCAAGGGCCAGGCTGCAAAGCTTTACAACGATACGAAGTAATCCCGATAATCAAAACGGGCGGCGGCTGACCCTGCCGCCCGTTTCCAATACGAAGAAGCTATGATACGTCCTATCCTTATGCTGTCTATTGCTGCCTTTGTCGCCTTCTCCTGCGCTCCGGAAGAGAAGACCGAAGGGAACAAGACCGAAGAACCCGAAAAGAAAGAGCCGGTCATCGGCCCTGCCGTTTTCGGCAAGAAGGTAAACCAGATCAGCATCAACCGTGTAAAGTCGATGCCCCGCATCCCTGACACCTACAAGATGCTGGACTGGAAGCAGAAAGCCCTGGACTACGACGCATATGTCTTCGACTGGGATGCAGTCGACGACGCGCGGCCTCTGATATGGCTTGACGAAAGCCGGCCGGCCCAGATTGCCTTCGGTCTTAAGACTACCGTAGGCGATGTACGTCAGGGAAAGGAACATCAAAGCAATCACGAGGCCATAAACACGATTGCAGCGGTTCTCAGCGGAGGCCTTATGGGCATAGACAAGACAAATCAGGACGGGTACAACTACGTGCAGATGCTCCAGAAATACTACGCGGCGGGAGTCCAGTGGAACATAATGCTGAACAACGTTTCCGGCTACGGAAAGGACTGGTGGTACAACGTTCTTCCTAATGTCCTTTATTGGGGCGTGTGTGACTTATTCCCCGGCGTAGAAGGGACGGAAACCATCCTAAGAAGCATCGCAGACCAGTTCGCAAAGGCCGATGAGGCGCTGGGCGACAATTACAGCTGGTCGTGGTTCAACTATTACGCGATGAAGGGCGAAAACACGGGCATTCCCCGTCAGGAAGACGCCGCCGCCGGACACGCCTATGTACTGCTGAACGCATACCGCCATTTCGGCGATGAGAAGTATCTCGAGAGGGCAAAGCACGCCGTCTCCGTAATCGACGGCCTTTCCGAAAGCCGTTTCTATGAGATTCTCCTTCCCTTCGCGGCCTATGTGGAAGCCGTCCTCAATGCAAGCGAAGGCACTCAGTATGATGTACGAAAAGTCATAGACTGGACCTTCGAGGGAAACAAGACAAACGGCCGCCGCGGATGGGGTGTAATATGCGAAAAATGGGGTGAATACGATGTTTACGGCCTCCAGGGCAGCATTACGGACGGTGGCGGATACGCCTTCCAGATGAACAGCTACGAGATGGCCTGGCCTCTTGTCCCTATGGTCAAGTATGCTCCGGAGTTCGCCGGAATGGTCGGGAAGTGGATGCTCAACAATGCCAGCGCCTCACGCCTTTTCTTCCCTTACGAGATTGCCGATGAGAATCAGGCCTGTGCCGACATCAAGGACATCACCGGAAACGTCATCGGCTATGAAGGCCTTCGCAAGACGGACCGTTACAACAAGATAAGCGCTGTCCCGGTCGCAGAGGGCGACGGTCCGTCCTGGACGTCCGACAATCCACCCTGCACAATGTTCAGCCTTTACAGCACCTCCCCTGTCGGAATATTCGGGTCCATAATCCGGACCACCGATGTCGAAGGGATCATCACCCTTGACTGCAACGCCACAGACTTTTACGGAGACAGGACATTCCCCTGCCACCTCATCTACAACCCGTATCTCGAGGAAAAGTACATTACATATACCTGTGCCGCCTCAGCGGACCTTTTCGATGCGGTCGGTGACGTCTACCTCCTGAGGAACGTTTCGGGCGACGTGTCTGTCCGCATCGGCCCAGGAGAGTCTGTCCTTCTGTATGAAATACCTGCAGGGACGGAGCTTTACGATATCGACGGAAACACAGGGACTCTCGACGGCCACATAGTATCCTACAGACGGAACTGAGCCCCCTCCGGTGTTGAATAATTCAAAAGGATTGCATATATTTGTAGACTGAACAGTGTACAAGATAGTATATGCAAAAATCAATTGAGCTCTGCCCCAACGAGGTCGTAGCCTTCTTGAAAAAATCCCCGAGGGAATTCACCCGGGAAGACATAATCAAGTTTATCAGGGAGAAAGGGATCCAGATGGTGGATTTTATGTACCCGGCCGAAGACGGCAGGGTAAAGACCCTGAATTTTACAGTAAACAATCTGGAATACGTCGAGACCATCCTCTCCGAGGGAGAAAGGGTTGATGGTTCAAGCCTCTTCCCTTCCTTCATCGAGGCCGGGAACAGCGACCTTTACGTAATTCCCCGCTACAGGACCGCCTTCGTGGATCCCTTCAACGAGATTCCTACCCTGTGCTTCCTGTGCAGCTTCTTCGATCGTGAAGGAGAGCCCTTCGAATGCGCCCCGTACGCAACCCTCCTGAGGGCTGCGAAGGTCTTCCACGACAGCACCGGGATGGAGTTCGAGGCTATGGGCGAACTCGAGTACTATGTCATAACTGAGAGTACTCCCCTCTTCCCGGCTACGGACCAGAAAGGCTATCACGAGAGTGAGCCCTTCGCAAAGCTGAACGATTTCCGCCGCGAATGTATGGTTCTCGTCGCAAAAACCGGCGGCCAGATCAAGTACGGTCACTCCGAAGTCGGAAACTTCACCCAGGACGGGAAAATCTACGAACAGAACGAAATCGAGTTTCTCCCGAATCCTGTCGATACGGCTGCGGACCAGCTGCTGCTTGCAAAATGGGTAATCCGTAACCTTGCATACAAGAAAGGCCTCGACGTCTCCTTCGCCCCGAAGATCACCGCCGGCAAGGCAGGCTCCGGAATGCATATCCATATGAGGCTGATGAAAGACGGCAGGAATGCGACTCTCGGCAGCGACGGTAAACTCTCAGAGGAATCTCTCCGCGCAATCGCAGGGCTTATGAAGATGGCCCCTTCCATCACGGCCTTCGGAAACAAGAATCCTACCTCATACTTCCGCCTGGTTCCCCATCAGGAGGCTCCGACGAACGTATGCTGGGGTGACTGCAACCGCTCCGCCCTCGTGAGGGTTCCCCTCGGATGGTCCTCCGGAAAGGATATGTGCCGTATCGCGAATCCCCTCGAGAAGCCTGCTGATATGGACACGACCCACAAGCAGACCTTCGAAATGAGAAGCCCGGACTGCTCCGCTGACATATACCAGCTGATGGCTGGTCTTTGCGTAGCGGCGAGGACCGGTCTCGAGATACCCCGCGAGGAAGCGCTCGCCCTTGCAAAGGACAAATACGTCGATATGGACATCCACAAGGCGGAAAACGCTGAAAGGCTCAAGACCCTCGACTGCCTTCCCGCCTCCTGCGCCGAATCCGCTGACTGCCTCGAAAAGGCACGGTCATTGTACGAGGCTTCCGGAGTATTCCCTCCAAGAATGATCGACGGAATCCTGAAAGGCCTCCGCTCGCTGAAGGACGGCGATACGAATGATTATTTTTACTGCGGATAGAGAGTGAAACGGTTTCTCAAAGCGGCGGCTGTATTTGCCCTTGCTGCGGCAGTCCTCTCGGGCTGCGGCATTGCGAGGGTGAAGGACCTCGACGTGAGTTCCGTAGGACTGAAGTACATAGTACCTACATCCTCCCGCTCCGTCGATGCCGTTCTGCTGCTGGGAATAGACAACCCGTCATCGCTGCCCCTGAAGCTGCACAACCTCGAGGGCACTGTACGTATGGGTTCGAAAGTACTCGGCTATGTGACCGCCGGGGAAGTAGAGATTCAGAAGCGTTCGGATATGGTCTATGAGATTCCCTGCACCGCGACTCTCGCTGACGGGGTTTCAATCCTCGAAGTCGTGAAACTCTACTCGAGGGGCTCCGTGGACGTTCTCCGCGCAGATGCGGTCCTGTACGTCTCCATCGGGAAACGCGCTCCTATTCCACTCCGGTTCAACGACCTTTCGGTCAAAGACTTTACTTAAAGAGAATGAAACGAATTATCGCCATACTGAGCCTCCTTGCCGCCCTCTCCTTCTCGCTGAGGGCCCAGGAACTGTTCCCCGCCGCGGATACCCTTCTCCCGGCCCAGGTTGATTCCACCCTTCTCGGGATAGACCCCCTGTCGCTTATGGGCCCATCCATTACCGTGAATCAGTCACCTCAAATGAAAAGGGCCCTTTCCCTTTACATCATCAACAATTCCGCAAGGACGCTCCAGGGCTACCGGATCCGCGTATACTTCGGTAACGACCAGGCCGCCCGCGCCCGTTCCGAGAGCATCGCGGCATACATCCGGAGCACCTTCCCGGAGGTTGCCGTCTACAGGACTTACGAAAAGCCCAACTTCAAGGTCGTGGTGGGCGATTTCCGGACAAGGGACGAAGCCCTCGGGCTCTATACCCGCCTGAAACAGATATATCCTACCGCTTTCATCATAAAGGAAACCATAAACTACCCCCGATAGCCGATGGCAAAACTCACGACAGGAATGCAGCAGAAGCTTCAGCAGAAGCTCTCTCCCCTGCAGATTCAGACCATAAAACTCATTGAAATGCCGGTCCAGGCGCTGGAGCAGCATATAATGGAAGTGCTGAATGACAACCCCGTCGTGGAGAGCGAGGACTCAAAGGACGTCTCCATCTCCGAAATGGAAGACAAGGAAAAGAGCGGAGGATCCCTCGAAGACAACTATACTCCCTATCAGGACGACGACCCTACCCCTTATTACAACAGGTCCATAAACAACTGGGGCAAGGACCCACGTCCGGAATACAACACCTTCTCCGTAAGACAGAGCTTCAGCGGCAGCCTGATGGAACAGCTCGGATACCGCAACCTGACGGAGAAACAGCGTACGATCGCATCGTTTATCATAGGCTCGCTCGACGATGACGGATATCTCCGCCGTGACCTCGAAGCCCTTGTCGATGACCTTGCCTTCCGCGCGGGAATAGAAGCAACCACCGACGAGGTAGAGAAAATGCTCCGCGTAATCCAGCAGTTCGAACCTGTAGGCGTAGGCGCCCGAGACCTCCGCGAATGCCTTCTCCTCCAGCTCGAGGACAAGAAGAGGACGGAATCAGTCGAAGATGCGATAAACGTACTTGAAAAGGAATTCGACAACTTCAAGAATCGTCATTTCTCCCGCATAATGAACCGCCTCCACCTCTCCGAAGACAGGATGAAGGCCGTTCTGGAGGAAATCCGTAAACTCAATCCCTCCCCCGGCGGAGAAACTGACGATACCTACAACGACAGGGCCCAGCAAGTCATCCCGGACTTCCATCTCGAGTACGAAAACGGCGAGCTGATCCTTACCATGCCCCGCTTCTCGATCCCCGAGCTTCGCATCAACCGTAAGTACTCCGAGATAATGGAGACTGCGAAATACAGCGAAGACAAGGCCCAGAAGGACGCAGCGACCTTCGTAAAACAGAAGATAGATTCCGCGAAGTGGTTCATCGAAGCTCTCCGTCAGAGGCAGAATACCCTCGAGAGCACGATGAAAGCCATCATCGAATTCCAGCACGACTACTTCATCGACGGCGATGAATCATACCTGAAGCCTATGGTGCTCAAAGACATCGCTGAGAGGACCGGATTCGACATCTCAACAATCTCCCGTGTCGTCAACAGCAAGTGGATCGAGACCCATTTCGGGATTTTCCCCCTGAAGTACTTCTTCTCCGAAGGCCTGGAAAACACAGAGGGCGAAGAAGTGTCCACCCGCGAGATAAAAAATGTCCTCCGCGAGTGCATTGACGCGGAGGACAAACATAATCCTCTGACGGATGACGAGCTTGTGGATGAACTTACAAGACGGGGCTACAAAGTCGCCCGGCGTACTGTCGCGAAATACCGCGCAATAATGGACATCCCTAAGGCAAGTCTCCGCCGGGGCCTCTAGAAGATAAGCATTCCGATAAGAGCTGCAAGCACACCACCCGCGAGCGGACCCGCCACGGGAACCCAGCTGTATGCCCAGTCGCTGCCACCTTTACCCTTGATGGGAAGCAGGGCGTGGGCGAGACGGGGTGAAAGGTCACGGGCAGGGTTGAGGGCATAACCCGTAGTTGCGCCGAGGGACATACCGATGGACATAATGACACAGGTAACGGGGAAAGCGCCGAGGGATCCTGTCGTGATGGGGAGAAGGACATTGCCTTTCTGGCCCAGCGCGATTATGCAAAGGACAAGAAGGCAGGTCGAAACCATCTCGACGAAGAAATTCCTGCCGTAATTACGGATGGCAGGAGCGGTGCAGAAGGTTCCGAGCATCGCTTCCGGCTGATCAGCCGTTGCATCGTAGTGGTCCTTGTACATAACATAAACGAGGCAGGCGCCCGAGAAACCGCCAAGCATCTGGGCGACGACATAACCCAGAACCGATGCCCAGGGGAAACTGCCTGCGACGGCGAGTCCGAGGGTAACGGCGGGGTTCAGGTGAGCGCCGGAGACAGGGCCGGCGATGAAAACGCCAACCATAACGGCAAAACCCCAGGCCAGCGTAATCAGGACCCATCCTGCACCCTGTGCCTTTGACTTGTTGAGAGTTACCGCTGCGCATACGCCGTCTCCGAGGAGCACAAGCACCAGCGTACCAATGAATTCAAAAATGTACTGTAGCATAACTTACTGTTTGATTGTTCTTTTGATTGCATCCTTCCATCCTTCTTTGAGGGATGTTGTATCTTCATCTGAAGGAGAGAAGACACGCTCCGCTTTCCACTGGCTTTTGACCTCATCCAGCGAGCTCCAGAACCCGACGGCGAGACCTGCAAGATAGCAGGCGCCGAGGGCTGTGGTCTCCGTAACTTCAGGACGGATGACGGAAGCGCCAAGGACATCGGCCTGGAACTGCATCATAAGGTTGTTGCGGGAAGCTCCTCCGTCGACCTTCAACTCAGAAAGCTCCACACCGGCGTCGCGCTCCATCGCGCCCACGATGTCCATCGTCTGGAAGGCGATGCCTTCGAGGGCGGCACGGGCGATATGGGCTGCAGTTGTTCCACGAGTGATGCCGCAGATGGTACCGTGGGCATACTGGTCCCAATAGGGCGCGCCCATTCCGGTAAGCGCCGGGACGAAGTATACTCCGCCGTTATCCGGCACCGAGGCGGCAAGGGCCTCGACCTCAGACGAACTGCGGATGATTCCAAGGCCGTCGCGGAGCCACTGGACAACGGATCCTCCGACGAAGATGGAACCCTCAAGGGCGTAGTTTACTGTGTCGCCTATCTTCCAGGCTACGGTTGTGAGAAGATTGTTCTTTGACATAATGGGCTTCTCGCCGGTATTCATAAGGAGGAAGCAGCCGGTCCCATAGGTATTCTTTACGGATCCCGGGGTTGTACACATCTGGCCGAAGAGGGCTGCCTGCTGGTCTCCGGCGATGCCGCCGATGGGGACTTCGTGGGCAAATATTGTTGTCTTCGTGTAGCCATAGACCTCGGAAGAAGAGGCGACGCGGGGCATCATCGATGCCGGAACGCCAAGCAGGTCGAGAAGCTCCTTGTCCCACTCCAGGGTGTTGATATTGAAGAGCATCGTGCGGGATGCGTTGGATACATCCGTAACGTGGACCTCTCCCTTCGTAAGCTGCCAGACGAGCCAGGTGTCAACGGTTCCGAAGCGGAGTTTTCCTGCCTCCGCCTTTTCACGGGCGCCGGGAACGTTGTCAAGGATCCAGCGGATCTTCGTACCGGAAAAATAAGCGTCGATGATAAGTCCGGTCTTACGGCGGATCAGTTCAGTTTTGTCGCGGAGCGAATCGCAGAACTCCGATGTCCGGCGGTCCTGCCAAACGATTGCGTTATAAACGGGAACCCCGGTTTCCGCATCCCAGACAATCGTCGTTTCCCTCTGATTCGTAATGCCGATTGCGGCGATGTCGAGTCCGTTAATGCCGATGCGGGAAATGGACTCAGCGATTACGGCTGCCTCGGAGGACCATATTTCCATAGGATTATGCTCAACCCAGCCGGGCTGAGGGAAATACTGGGTAAACTCCATCTGGGCGGTGGATTTCACGTTACCGGAATGATCGAACACGATTGCTCTCGAGGAGCTGGTGCCCTGATCCAAAGCTAGAATATACTTCTCCATTTTATTTGGTTATTAGTTTACATATCAGCGTTGCGGATGTGGAAGATTCCACCTCTACGTCAGCGTAGTCGCCTACTCTGAGGTTTCCGGCGGGGAAAACGCACATCTTGTTGTTGGAGGCGCGGCCGCAGAGCATTCCCTGATCCCTTTTGGAAGGCCCCTCGACAAGAACGGTAAAGCGTTTTCCTACATCGCGCCTGTAACTCTCCAGTCCCTTCCGGCCCTGGAGTTCGATTATCTCATTAAGACGACGGTTCTTGACCTCCGGGGGGACATCGTCAGGATATTTCCTCGCGGCGAGAGTCCCGGGGCGCTCCGAGTACTGGAACATAAAGGCCCAGTCAAAGCCCACTTCCTCCATAAGGGAGAGCGTATCCCTGTGATCCTCGTCCGTCTCAGAGCAAAAGCCCGAAATCACATCCGTCGTAAGGCCGCAGTCCGGAATAATGCTCCGAATCCTGGCGACTCTCTCGAGGTACCATTCCCTCGTATATTTGCGCCTCATCTTCTCGAGAAGGCGGTTGCTGCCGGACTGGACGGGAAGGTGGATATGCTTGCAGATATTCTCATAGGCCGCCATAGTTTCAATCACCTCGTCGGAGATGTCCTTGGGGTGAGACGTTGCAAAGCGGACGCGAAGCTGAGGGTCAATCTGGGCGACCATCCCAAGGAGCGAAGCGAAGTTCACGGTCTCCCCCTCCGGGGACCTCCACAGGTACGAGTCCACATTCTGCCCCAGCAGAGTCACCTCCCTGTAGCCGCGGCTGAACACGTCACAGGCCTCGCGGACTATCGAGTGAGCATCGCGGGAGCGTTCCGCACCCCTTGTGTAGGGAACAACGCAGTAAGAACAGACGTTGTTACAGCCCCTCATAATGGATATGAAGGCACTGACCCCGTTCTTGTCCGTACGAACGGGATTGATGTCAGCGTATGTCTCTTCGTGGGAGAGGCGGACGTCGATCTGGGGGCTGTCCGGGGTTATGGCACGAAGCAGCTCCGGAAGGTGACGATAGCTGTCCGGGCCTGCGACAAGGTCAACCTTATGAGTATCCAAAAGACTGTCCTTGAGCCTTTCCGCCATACAGCCGACTATGCCGATGACGGTTCCGCTGCGGCGTTTTTTCGCCTTGGAGAACTCCTGGATACGGCCCCATATCCGCTGCTCCGCATTGTCGCGGACAGAGCAGGTATTGGCGAGGATTACGTCAGCCTCGTCCATAGAATCAGTACGGACGTAGCCCTCCTTTTCAAGTATTGAGAAAATGACCTCGGTGTCGCTGACGTTCATCTGACAGCCGTAAGTCTCAATGTAGAGATGTTTCATCTGTATCTGAAATCCACTTCTTCACGTATGTCGCGGGACGAGGAGCCGAAAAGGGCCGTATAGGTCCCGGGCTCAGCCACCCAGACGTGATCCTCAGCATCGAACCAGGCGAGATCCCTCGGAGTGACCTTGAAAGTGACGGTTCTGGTCTCCCCGGGCTCGAGATATACCTTCTCGAATCCCTTCAGTTCCTTTGCAGGACGGACAATCTCCGAGACTGCCGCACCCTCAGGAGCGGTGATGTACAGCTGGACGACTTCCGCACCGGCGACCGGTCCCGCGTTACGGACCTTCACGGAAACCTTCATACCGGAGGCCTTGGGCTTCGAATACTCGAACTCCGTGTAGCTCAGGCCGTGGCCGAAGGCCCACTGGACCGGCGTATCAGAGGCATCGTACCAACGGTAACCGACGAAAACACCCTCATCGTAGTATTCATCCCAATAATCCTTTCCTTCCTCCTTGATGCCGGGATACTGGCGTTCCGTGCGGATGGGCCCGTCTTCAAGGGCGAAGGGAACGGTGAACGGCATCTTGCCGGAAGGATTGACCTTACCTGTAAGGACATCCGTAAGGGCGTGGCCGGCCTCTGTTCCGCCGTACCAGGCCTGGACAATGGCATTTACCTTGTCAGCCCATGGCATAGATACAGGGGATCCGGAAATATTGACAACGACCATCCTCGGGGCAACCTCTGCGATTGCCTCAATGAGTTCGGGCTGGCCGTAAGGCATTCCGATGTCGAGACGGTCGGAACCCTCGGTATCCTGGTGGGCGCTCTTGTTAAGTCCGCCTATGAAGATTACAATATCAGCTTCACGCGCCGCAGCAACGGCATCTTCGGCGAGCTTCTCTGCGCTTCGGGACTCTGAGAGGTCCTGTCCCGTTTCAACGAGGTTGTATGAGCCGGTGGGATCGCCCACATAGCCGCGCTCCCAGGTTACGTTTGCCTCCGGGAAAGCTTCAATTACAGCTTCCATAGGCGTAACTTCATATTTTGTCTTGAGGTTCGAGGAGCCGCCGCCTACGACTAGCTTTTTAAGGACGTTTTCTCCGACGAGAAGGATATTTGCCTTAGTGGCGGGGTCAAGGGGAAGGGTTCCGTCGTTCTGCAGGAGGACGATTCCTTCCGCTGCGATACGACGGGCAGCCTCATAGTGCTCCGGAGAGGTAAAACTCCCGAAGTGTTGCTCCGGGCTCATTGAAGTACGGAAGATAAGACGGAGGATACGGGAGACCTTGTCGTCGAGTTCCTCAGTTCCTACCCGTCCGTCACGGATTCGTTCCAGATAGGGATTTGCGAGGTGATAATTATTATAGGAGTCGCTGGGGGCGCCGGTAAGGCCGTTGGTCCAGGTTCCAAACTCCATGTCGAGACCGTTACGGATAGCCTCGTCGTCATCGCGGGCGCCGCCCCAGTCGCTGATTACGACGCCGTCGAAGCCCCACTCCCCTTTCAGAATATCCACAAGGAGCTTTTCGTTGTGACAATTGTACTGCCCGTCATAGAGATTGTACGAGCCCATTATCGCCCACGCGCCGCCGTCCTTTACGGCAGCTTCGAACGCAGGAAGATAAATTTCATAGAGGGTACGGTCATCGACGTTCGAACTCGTCGCCGTCCGGCGGAGCTCCTGGTTGTTGACTGCGAAATGCTTGACGCAGGCTGCGACTCCGTTGGACTGGACGCCCCTGACATAAGGAACGACCATCTGTCCCGCAAGGAACGGGTCCTCACCCATATATTCGAAATTCCGGCCGTTAAGAGGAGTCCTCGTAATATTCACGCCAGGCCCCAGAAGCACATCCTTTCCCCTGTAACGGGCTTCCGCCCCGACGCTTTCGCCGTAAAGGAAGGCCAGTTCCCTGTCCCAGGAAGCAGCGAGATTCGAAAGGCAAGGGAAGGCCGTGCAGGAGTCGTTGGTCCATCCGGCCTGGTCCCAGTCATCCCAAAAGACCTCGGGGCGGATGCCGTGAGGGCCGTCAGTGCACCAGACCTCGGGAATGCCGAGACGGGGGACACCGGCGGAGCTGAATTTCGACTGGGCGTGGACCATCGCTACCTTCTCCTCAAGCGTAAGACGGGGAAGTACATCCGCTATCCTTTCCTCGATGTCTTTCGAAGGATCGAGATAAACGGGGAGGTCCGGGTTTTTCTCCGCGCAGGAGAAGGTGAGCGCCGCAGCGGCGGCAATGATCAGGATATTGTTTTTCATATTCCGTATTTTTCTATCAGGTTGAAACAGAGCGCTTTATAATCAGAAGGTGTATCGTTTCTGGAATATTCGTGATTCTCGAGTACCCAGTCTTCCTCCCACTTCGCGCATTCCGCGTTGAAATCATCCATTTCCACGGGAGAATCCGCATCAAGAGCCTGCAGGGCACGGGTGAAGAAGAGATTCCACCGTCCCTTGCAGTAAGTGCTTACAAGGCCGGACCACTGCCTTGATGCATAGTCCCGGATTCCGTCTCCGGTCCCCCAGGTGGTAACGATACGCCTCGCGTTCTCACGGTAGTAAGCCTCCTCTTCGGGGCTGGATGCGAATTTCGCGGCATCATCCTCCCATTTCTGGAAACAAAGCTGGGGCTCGCACGAGGCGAGAAGGTCGATATCGTCGATAAGGCCCATAAACTTCTCCGAGAGAGCCTTTGCCTTTTCCTTATCCCACGCCTCCCACGCAGCCGTGAACTCCTCACGTATCCCGGGAGCGAGGTTCCCGAGAACCTGAGTTCCCATATTCACTACGTCAAAGCGGTATGTATCTCTGTCTGAATCAGTTTCAAGGAGCTTTTTCCAGGCCTTCGCGAGGTCGTCCACATCGTAATCCACCCAGTAGATGCATCCCCAGTTCCAGTGTCCCCTGAAAGTAGGACGGCCGCAAAGAAGAGTTGTCTGGCCGGAAGTTGAAGTTGTCTTATAGACCTTGTCCACAAGGTCCTGCCATACCTCCCTTGCAGTCTCATCTTCCTTGCCCATATGCCTGTCCGCGAGGCGGTCTACCCAGGCCTTGTCATCCCTTGGGAGGGTCCACGCCCTGTCGAAAAGGTATTCGTACAGGAACTGATTGACCCCGAAGCCCTCAAGAGTCGATCCAATCCCGCGGAAATTGGCGTCTCCGTTAGAGAAAACGTCATCATAGCGGGCGCTCATCTTGTGAAGGTCACCTATCATACGGGCGTTGCCGCCGAAGTTTCCAAGGTAGCAGAGGATGTAGGGCTGTCCGAAGAAAGAATCCGTGATGGTCCATACGGGGGTATGTTCCATATAATAATCCAGTATCACGACTTTGTCCTCCGGCACGGCCTGAAGGTAAGCCTTGACATTTTCCGGGGTCCAGTGTTTCCTGTCGTAGTGGAACATCCAGCCCATCTGGAGCCATATCGCATCCGGATCCACCGCTGCGATGCTCTCATAAGCCTTCCGGCCTATCTCAGCAAGCGTCTCAGGGTCCCAGGTAGGGGCATCGACCTCGTTGAAAAGGTCCACTCCGTAGATATGGTCAGTCCCGAAAAGAGCGGTCTGGGCCTCGAGATAATCCTTCTGGATGGACGCGAAAAGATCGCTTGTCGGGGCAAGGAAATGGGGAAGATATTCCTTATCGAAACCGCCCCAGGCGGTAATGTCGGTAATGGGGGCGTCCGGATAGAGTTCCTTCATCCTTCCGGGGATATGGCCGGAGAAGGCGGGAAGGACAGGACGCATTGAAAGGGCGCGTTCCCTTTCGAGAATCTTTTTCTGGAGCCGGACCTGAGAGTCCGTCCAGCTTGAGGGAAGAGGGCCGTCGAATCCGTCGACGTTGCACATCCGGTGCCAGGGAAGATGGGCCGGGCCGGTGAAATAAGCGCGGATTTCCTCCTCTGTCATTCCATATTTCTGCCAAACCTCGAGCCACACGGCTTCCTGACCGGTAATGGCAAGGGGCATATTGATTCCCTCGAGGGCCATCCAGTCGATAAGACGTTCCCAATCCCTCCACTGCCAGAAGGGCATCGTATAGCCGAAGGTGCAATAATTGAGGAAAAACCGGTCCGGGACCAGGGCGAGGACCCTCTCCGGACTCCCGAGAACAGGCATTTTTTCCGGATACTGGACCGGATCGTCCGCATACCAGGAGACTGAGACATGGCAGTAATCGCGGAGATAATGACCGAGGCCCATCGCCATCGAGTTCGCATTGTTGCCCTTCACGATGAGTTTCTTCCCCTCCGAGGAGAGTTCAAAAAAGTCCGTCGCGGACGGAACTTCCACAAAGTCAATGTGTTTTACATAAGCGGGAACAATTCTCCCAGCAAGATCGTATGCCGCTTTTTCGTTTTCCGTTTTTCCGGTGCAGGAAAGGACCGCTGCGATGCAAAGGAGCAGCAGCCCGAGAGCTGGTTCTCGTCTTAGTTTCATAGCAAACAAATATAATGAAAAAAATTTAGAAACAGGAGTTGCAAATTCAAAAAATAGTTGTACCTTTGCAATCCCGTTTGGGGAGAACCCCCTGTAAGGAGGTGGAGGACTCGTTAGCTCAGTAGGTAGAGCACATCCCTTTTAAGGATGGGGTCTTGGGTTCGAGCCCCAAACGGAT
>CALCEJ010000004.1 GCA_937900465.1 uncultured Bacteroidales bacterium
TGCTTGGTGCAGAGTTTCTGGCCCAGCTTTACGGCGCCGGCAGGACAGTATTCGACGCAGCGGCCGCAGGCGACGCAGTTCTTGGGGTCAACCTTTGCGACATAAGCGCTGCGGCTCATATTCGGAGTATTGAACAGCTGCGATGTGCGGAGGGCGTTGCAGATCTTTACGTTGCAGTTGCAGATCGCAAAGATTTTGCCTTCGCCGTCGATGTTCGTGATCTGGTGGACAAAGCCGTGGTCCTCGGCCTTTTTGAGGATGGCCATACATTCGTCATAGGTAATGTAGTGACCGCGGCCTGTTTCTGCCAGATACTCTGCCATATCGCCAACACCGATGCACCAGTCGTGATAGTCGTCGGCACACCCCTCGTCCAGGCCCTTACGTCCTATGCGGCAAGAGCATATACCAACTGCAAGATGCCCTTCATAGCGTTTCAGCCAGTATGATATGTGTTCTATGTCCAGGGTTTCATTTTCCATCGAAATCGCCTTTTCCACCGGAATGACGTGCATACCGATACCAGAACCGCCCATAGGAACCATAGGAGTAATCTTCTCCAGGGGAAGGAATGTCATACGTTCGAAGAACATACCCAGTTCCGGGTGCTTTTTCATTAGTCCTTCGTTCATATTGGTATATTCCGCACTGCCGGGAACGAACATCGGGACCCAGTAAACGCGGTCTTTCCTCTCATAGGTCGTACCCGGGACGGGACCGTCTTTGGTATACTTGTCGCCGTAGTCATATTCCATGATGCCAAGGCGGGCCATAAGGTCCAGCAAATCGTCGAAGGATTTGTCGTCCGGGGTGTAGTGCCTGCTCCCGTTCATTTCGTGGAGCTGCTGGTAGGTGTGGTGTTTCCGGACCTTGAAGAAATTGCCGGGAAGCATATCCAGCATAAGATCGAGCGCAGCCTCGCGGCTCACGGGATCCATCTCGTCTTCAAAGATGCAGGCAAGTCCCCAGTATTCAGGGGCTTCCGTTGTCATCTTTATCTTTCCGGGAATACGGTCCGTGACGTGGCGGACGAGTTTAAGGAGCTTCGGGTTCGGATTTTTGTCGCCAAAGTGCTTGGGGACAAATTTCTTTGACATTTCAGGCATATTGTGCTATTTATTGATTTTTCCAGGTGTCAACCTCCTCGACAAGCCACTCCGCAAATCTGTCCACGCCCTCCCCTGTCTTTGCGCAGATGGGGATGACGGTTGCCTTGGGATTACGCATATGGACATATTCCGTGCACTTTTCGATGTCGAAGTCGAAATACGGCAGGACATCGGTCTTGTTGATAAGCACAAGGTCGCAGACGGAGAACATAAGAGGATATTTCAGGGGTTTGTCGTGACCTTCCGGTACGGACAGGATCATTGCGTTACGGGAGGCTCCGGTATCAAATTCTGCTGGGCAGACGAGGTTTCCGACATTCTCAAGGATTGCAAGGTCAACGTCCGCGGTCTCAAGGGCATCAAGGCCCTGGCGAGTCATTTCTGCATCCAGATGGCACATTCCTCCGGTGTGGAGCTGAATGGACTTGATGCCGGTCGCTTCCTTGATTTTTATGGCATCGACGTCGCTGTCGATGTCAGCTTCCATCACCGCAATGCGGAGTTTGTCCTTGAGGAGATTGATCGTACGGATGAGGGTTGTTGTCTTTCCGCTGCCGGGAGAGGACATAAGGTTCAGAAGATATACTCCCTTTGAGCGGAGTTCCTCCCTGAGATTGTCTGCATCCTTGTTGTTGTCTTCGAAAACGCTTTTCTTGATTTCGATAACTTTAACGCCGTCCATTGGTCTTAGGTTTAGTTTTAGCCTTCAAATTTACTAAAACTCGGTGAGACTGCAAAATTTGAAGGGGAAAAACGTCTTTTGATTTGCACAAATCCCATAAAACACCTATTTTTGTGACCCGTATTGACCAAAACATCCTCTCTTATGAAATACGGGTTCGACAACGAAAAATACATTAAAATTCAGTCTGAGCACATCAAGGACAGAATCGCCCAGTTCGGCGACAAGCTTTATATGGAATTCGGCGGCAAACTCTTTGATGATTACCACGCCAGCCGTGTGCTCCCCGGATTCGAACCCGACAGTAAGCTCAAGATGCTGATGAAGATGAAAGATGACGCAGAAATAATCATCGTCATCAGCGCGGTCGACATCGAAAAGAATAAGGTAAGAAGCGACCTCGGGATTACTTACGATATGGATGTGCTGAGGCTCCGCGACGAGTTCATTGCGCGTGACCTTGACGTCAACAGCGTCGTAATTACTCACTATAACGGTCAGGCCAGTGCGGAGGCCTACAAGAAGCGCCTCGAGAATATGGGCATCACAGTCTATTATCATCATACAATCGAAGGTTATCCGAACAACGTCGCGCTTATAGACTCTGAAGAGGGATTCGGCAAGAACGACTATGTCCGGACGACAAAGCCCCTCGTCGTCGTGACCGCTCCCGGCCCCGGCAGCGGAAAGATGGCGGCCTGCCTTTCCCAGCTCTATCACGAGTACAAGCACGGAGTGAAGGCAGGATACGCGAAGTTTGAGACTTTCCCTATCTGGAACCTGCCCCTGTCCCATCCGGTCAACATCGCATACGAAGCCGCCACTGCTGACCTTGAGGACGTCAATATGATCGACCACTTCCATTTGGACGCTTACGGAAAGACGGCGGTCAACTACAACCGCGACGTCGAAATCTTTCCCGTTATGAACGCCCTGTTCGAGGATATCTATGGTCAGTCACCGTACAAGTCCCCTACCGATATGGGCGTAAATATGGTCGGATTCTGCATCAGCGATGATGAGGTGTGCAAAGAAGCGTCCCTGCAGGAGATTATCCGCCGCTACTACACGGCCCTTTGCAATTTCGCCGACGGCAGGGCCCAGGAGAGCGAAATCAACAAGATCGCCCTACTTATGAAACGCCTCAAGATCACGACGGACTACCGTAAGACAACCGTCGCAGCGAGGGAGAGGCTGGAAGTCAACGGCGGAATCGCTACCGCTGCAATCGAGCTCTGCGACGGGACCATACTTACCGCAGAGACCAGTCCCCTGCTCGGCCCCAGCGCCGCCCTTCTGCTGAATGCCGTCAAGCATCTTGCCGGGATAGCCCATAACGTCAAGCTTATCCCCCAGCAGATGATAGCCCCTATCCAGAAAACCAAGGTTACATACCTTCACGGTCACAATCCCCGTCTGCATACTGACGAGGTCCTGGTTGCAATCTCGATGATGAGCCTCATAGACGAGAACTGCAAGCTCGCCCTCGACGAACTTCCAAACCTCGCAGGTGCCCAGGTCCATTCAAGCGTGATGCTCAGCGAAGTTGACCGCAAGACCTTCGCAAAACTCGGGATCGGCCTTACCTGCGACCCCGTGCGTAAAAGATATTCAAAATGAGAAAAGAACAGATACTCATACGGATAACCGGCAAGGACCGTTCCGGCCTTACCGCATCCATTATGTCCATCCTCTCCAAGGTGGACGCTCAGATCCTTGACATCGGCCAGGCTGACATTCACAGCTCCCTCTCCCTCGGCATCCTTATCCGTATTGACGAAAAGGACTCCGGCCAGGTTATGAAGGAGCTGCTGTTCAAGGCGACGGAGCTGGGCGTCAACATAGGCTTCTCCCCTATCGCTGACGAAGACTATGAGGAATGGGCGGGGCGCCAGGGCAAGAACCGTTATATCCTTACGGTCATCGGCCCAAGCCTCTCCGCAAGGCAGATAGCTTCCGCAGCGGAAGTCGTTGCCCAGCAGGGACTTAACATTGACTATATCAAACGTCTTACCGGACGGATGAGCATAATGAATCCGGAGCGTAATGTCCGGGCCTGCATAGAATTCTCTCTCCGCGGAACACCCCGCGACAAGGAGCAGATGCAGGCGCGCCTTATGGAGATTTCGAAGGATTCCGGTATGGACTTTTCCTTCCAGAAGGATGATATGTACCGAAGGATGAGGCGTCTTATCTGCTTCGATATGGACTCAACCCTGATACAGGCGGAGTGTATCGATGAACTTGCAAAGAGGGCCGGTGTCGGCGATCAGGTTGCTGCCATCACGGAAAAGGCCATGCGCGGTGAAATCGATTTCAAGGAGAGTTTCACCCGCCGGGTCGCCTTGCTCAGAGGCCTCCACGTGAGTGTAATGCAGGAAATCGCGGATAATCTCCCGATAACCGAAGGCGCAGACCGCCTTATGCACGTCCTGAAGACGTGCGGATATAAGATAGCCATCCTTTCCGGTGGATTCACCTACTTCGGCGAGCATCTCCGCCAGCGCTTCGGTATCGACTATGTCTATGCCAATGAACTTGAGATAGACGAAAACGGATACCTGACCGGAAGGTATGTCGGAGAGATCGTCGACGGACGCAGGAAGGCGGACCTTCTCAAACTCATAGCCCAGACCGAAAAGGTCAACCTCCTCCAGACAATAGCGGTGGGCGACGGTGCAAACGACCTCCCGATGCTGCTGGAGGCCGGTCTCGGCATTGCGTTCCACGCAAAACCCCGCGTACAGGAAAGCGCCCGCCAGGCGCTCAACACGGTGGGGCTTGACGGGGTGCTTTATTTCCTTGGCTTTAAGGACAGCCAGCTGGTCGCGGGGAATACCTCCCTGTAGAGGCTAGCTTGTCATTACAATGTTATAGTCTCCCGGGAAGGTCCTTCCGTATTCCTTCTGCGATATGCCATCAAGGAAGCCGGACAGGGAATCCCTGTCGATCCCGTAGGATTCAAGCATCTTCGCGGCGACCCCCAGCTGGAGATTGTTCATTGTCGCGTCGCAAAGGAGGATTCGCGCGATGTTGTCCCTGAATTCATTATAGAGCGTTTTATTCGAGGGAACTGTAACATCTACCGTACCTTTTCCTATCGCGGTGTTGAAATCATTCATATCGATGCCGTGTTTCTGGGCGAAACTTGCGACGACACTTGCCCTTTCCGTGGATTGGTGTCCCTTGGATGTACCAAGGACGGCGGCAAGGTTGCTGATATGGGAAAGGCAGGTGGCGTAAACCGGTCCGGAAGTATTGGAACCGCCTCCGCTATTGTTGGACACCGGCGTATATGTCGTCGTTGTATTCAGCACGCGGGGACCGGCGGTACTGTGAATATGCGATAAATCGGCTTGGTCAACGCTGCCGTTCAGAATGATATCGGCGACTATTATCCAGATAACCCCCAGAACGACGAACAAAATGGCGGATCCGTTACTGTAGGCAACTATTCCGATGTACAGCCAGTATCCTACCAGCCATAGCAGCAGCGGAAAAATATTAGCCCAAGGTGCTTCCGTCTTGTTCACGATATATGTAGTAAGGGGCCACAGAAGGAGGAATGGCAGGTTGATAAGAAGCAGTCCGAACAGCAGCAGGAGCGGGATCTGCCACCCCTTTGCGCTGCTGTTGTTAAGAGGGCTCCTGTCCCTTGTCATAAACTCCATATCGATAAGAAGGTATGACAGAGGCATTGCATTCACAAAGAACGCATCCTTGCTCTTGGAGGGCTCATCGATTACAAGGTCAGTCGCGACGCTGTCCTTATAGGTGATATTCATACCATAGCTTATCGTATTCTCCCCCTTGGTGAAGATACGAAGATTCTCGTAGCGGGCGTTCATATTGCCCTTACGGCCCTTGGATTTCACTGATACGGGAGGAAGATATTTCTGCGTTATCTCCGTGTAGGTTTTACCTATCAGTTTGTTCTCCATTGTCATCGCATTGAACGTACATCCGTACTCGATGTTGTCGGGCTCAATGGACTTTGGATATATGGCGAACGTATAGACGATAATGCCAATGCCTGCGACAAAGCCTATCAATGACGGTATATAGCTTCTGAACATATGGATTAGAAAATGTTATATGTTAAACGTAAGGGTCCCAGGCAGGGTTTTCGTCCGGGAAATCTTCCTCCTCCGGAGGGAAAGGCTCATCGACTTTGGCGACGATGATGGAGATATTGTCCGCTCCACCCTTGTACTCCGCATCCTCGAGAAGGTCATCAGCCGGATGGGACCTGTCGAAGGACAGTTCCTCCTCTATCTGCCATTCCTCGACCATATCCGTCAGGCCGTCGCTGCAGACAAGAAGCTTATCCCCCTTGAGAACCTTTCCGCTCATATCCTGGACAACGAGTCGGCCGTAACTGCCGCCGCCTATGCAGTTAAGAAGGAGTTTGCTGCCTTCGCCGCTATGAGTCATTCCCCTCTCGTTCTCGTCCACCGTGAGTTGGCGGAGGATATCATCCCTGTAGCGGTAAGTCCTGCTGTCGCCGGCGTTGACGACGTAGACTTTGCCATAGGCCCATATATATCCGGTCAGGGTGCATCCCCACGGCCTTTCCATCCCACGCGCCGCAGCCATTGCATTGAGGTTGTCGCTAATGACCTTCACCTTTTCCCGGAGCGCGTCCGGGAAATCCGTGCCGAAGTCTCCTGAATCGAAGAATTCCTTCAGTTGGGAAAGGGTGTATTCGCTTGCGAATTCGCCCATTTCGTGACCACCCATTCCGTCCGAGACAAGAAGGTAGAAGAGGCCGTCCTTTTCAGGGACGTCGACAGTGATTTCCAGGGAATCGTCCCTGAGGAGGACTCCTCCGACGGAAATCATATCTTCATTGTTGGTGCGGACTTTCCCTACGGAGCAGACCGCCTGGATGTAGAGTTTCATATTACTTGGAACTGGAGAGTTGCAATTGTAATCTTGTCGCCTTTGCTGAATCCGCAAGGCTGGTTGGAGCCAAGCTGCTTTCCGTTAACAAAGGTGCCGTTGGTTGAGCCGTAGTCCATAATTTCCCATCCGCCGGGACCCTTCCGGAATTCGCCGTGACGGCCTGAGACATACTGGCAGGTGCTGAATTCGGGATAAACTCCGCTCCTTCTTCCGAACGGACCTTCCTTTATCGTTATGGTGAGACCTTCACCGACAAGTTTCAGAGGGGCATCCTGCTGGATGCGGGGTTGTGCCGCAGTTGTCTCGGGAGCCTCCACCGCCTTCGGAGGGGCAGCAACTTCCGGAGCTGCCTTCGGAGGGGCAGCAACTTCCGGAGCCGCCGTCTGTTTAGCTGCAGCTCCGGCGAAGAACTGCTCCGCAGGAACGGTGTTCTCCCCGCAGGCGGGGCAGATACTCCCCTTTTTGGGGGTTCCGCAGTCAGGACAGTACGAAAGATGCTGGCCGCACTGGTCGCAGTAGCGGCTGTCGTCATCTATCTGTTGTTTGCAGTATGGGCAGGTAATCATAGCACGTCCTCCATCTTGATGGTTTTCATTTCTTCAGCGCTGTAGCTGTCCGGATCCTTCATTACGCGGGCGCTCGTGCGGCGGGAAATCTCGTCGAAGAGGTTTCTGGCGCTACGGCCGTTTCCGAAGTCGTGGCCGCGGTTGTTGTACATCGCGGTGAGTCTTCCCCGGATAAAGTTTTCCGCATCAGGATCCACCGTGAAGCCTTTTTTCTTTGCGTTGATAAGGAATATCTGATACAGCCGGGCGG
>CALCEJ010000005.1 GCA_937900465.1 uncultured Bacteroidales bacterium
CCCCGCAGCAAAGCCCGAGGCCCCTCAGCCCGAAGCCCCTCAGCCCGAAGCTCCTCAGCCCGAGGCCCCGAAGCCAGATGCCCCCAAGAAGCGCACCCGCGCGAAGACGGGAGCGGCCCTTTCAATGAACTCGATACTTCAGGAGAAGGAAGACGCCCCCGCGGAGGAGGCGCCTTCGGAGAGCGCCGCGCTTCCTTCGGATGAGAAAGTTACAGAGGCCTGGATGCAGCTTGCGGGCAGGTACGAAGCCGCCGGGAAGCCGCGTCTTGCCGTTATGATAACGAATACGACCCTCCGTATGGAGGAACAGGACGGGATTAAAGCCGTAACATTCCGGGTTACTAACATCGCCCAGAAAACCTGGATCGAGAAGGAACTCCTCCGTGAGATGGAAAGCCTCGTGAGGGAAAGTGTGGGAACCCGCCGGCTGAACCTCTCCGTGGAAGTTGCCCCGGAGGAACCCTCAAACAAGGAGAAAGTCCCCTATATGCCGGAAGAGAAGGCGAAAGCCCTGATGGATTCGAATCCTGAGGTCCGGGAGTTTATAGCCAGTATGGGCCTTGATACAAAGTAAGATTATGAAGCTTCACTGCAAAGAACTTGTCAAGAAATACGGGATGCGCACTGTCGTAAAGGGCGTGTCAATGGAGGTGAATCAGGGAGAGATTGTCGGATTCCTGGGGCCGAACGGCGCCGGTAAGACAACGAGCTTTTATATGATAACCGGACAGATAGTCCCTAACGGCGGGCGTATCTACCTCGATGATGAAGACATCACGGAGCTCCCTATGTACAAGCGCTCCCAAAAGGGAATAGGCTATCTCCCCCAGGAAGCATCCGTCTTCCGGAGAATGTCCGTGGAGGACAACATAATGTCCGTTATGGAGCTTGACAAGAGGCTTACGAAAAAAGACCGTCAGGAGCGTCTTGAAAGGCTTATCGATGAATTCAACCTTTCAAAGGTCCGAAAGTCCCTCGGAATCCAGCTCTCCGGTGGTGAGAGGCGCCGCTGCGAAATCGCCCGCGCCCTCGCCGTGGACCCCGCTTTCATCCTTCTTGACGAGCCTTTCGCCGGCGTTGACCCCATCGCCGTCGAGGATATCCAGTATATCATCGCAAAACTCAAGTACCGTAATATCGGAGTCATCATAACAGACCACAATGTTGGCGAAACGCTCGCCATCACGGACCGTGCATACCTCCTTTACGAAGGAACCATCCTTCAGGAAGGGACACCGGAGGCCCTTGCCGCCGATGACGACGTCCGTACGAAGTATCTCGGTTCCGGATTTGTGCTTAAACGTTCGAAGTCCGTCGAGCGCGCCCGTCGTGAGGCAGAGGCGGAGCAGCGCGCCCTTTTAAGCCCGGGTGCCGTCGAGGAACAGGTCCCTGGCGGGGAGGACAGCGCTCCAGCGGTGGCGGAGGCGCCGGAAGAAGCCGGAGACGTTCTTGGAAAATCTTGAGCCCCTCCAGGAGGAGGTATTCGTTACCATAATCCAGCATTCCCCGTCAGGGTAGACCTTTACAAGGGCTGACGTCCCGGAGAAAGATCCCGTACGGGTCCATTCCCCGTCGGGCTTCGTATCAACCCATCCAAGGCTGTACGTCGCCTCGTCTACCCACGTGGTCATCTGGCGGATACTCTCAGGGGAGAGTATGTCAGGGACGGCGTCCCGAAGGTCTATCGACGCGACGAAACGTGCCAGCTCTGACGTAGAAGCAATCCATCCGCCAGCCCCTGAAAGCCCGGAGACATCATTTCCGCCGTAGCACTTGGGGACCATCCTGGAATTGTCATTGATGTCCGGGACGTCCTCCGAATCCGGCTGCATATAGTAGCGGGATTCTCCCGGAAGGCGCTCAGCATAGTAATTACCGCCTATGTGGAAGTCATAGCATCCTGCCGGGGCGAGGACGCTGTCCCTCATATAAGTTTCATAGGGCATTCCGGTAACTTCCTCTATCACCATCGAAAGGAGAAGATACCCGAAATTCGAGTATGAACGGTCCTTTCCGGGGGTGTAGGTAAGCCTCTGTCTGAGAAGGTGACGGACAAGCTCATCCTGCGTCGGCGGGGAAGACAGGCCCATCTGCCTTTCCATCACCACCGTCGAGAACATGGGGTCTCCCGCCCGGGTAGTGAAGCCGCCCTCGTGGCGGAGGAGGTCTTCAACGGTGATAAGGCAGTAGTTCTGGTCCTTGTAGGCATCGTCGAAACGGTTCAGGATGCCGTATGGGCCAAAGACGGGGGACTGAAGGGCGAGGCGTCCCTGATCCTTGAGATGCATTATACCGGCGGCCGTGACGAGCTTCGAAACAGAAGCCATCCTGAGCTTTGTCGACGGACTCATCCTGACGCCCTTCTCTTTGTCAGCCCATCCGTAACCCTTCGCGTAAACAAGCGAGTCGTTCCGCATTATTGCGAGCGAAGCGCCTTCTATGCACCAGTAGCGGAGGAAACTGTCCACGGAATGGTCCATCTTCTCGAGCTCGGGGATGTCAGACATCCCGTTCTCGAGTATCTTGTTAAGCTCGGGGAACTCCTTCGGGACTTCCACCTCGGAGTCGTGACCCTTGGAGGAGGTCGCAAGAAGCACCGCGATAAGCGTCGCGGCTACGATGTCGATAGTTATGAGTCTTCTCCGTGTCAAAACAGTCAGATCTTGACGAGCCCCGCTTTCCTTCCGAACTCAATGATGAATTCGGCCGTTCCTTCGATACCCAGGATCGAACTGTCCACGCAGAGGTCATAGTTCGAAGCTACGCCCCAGTTTCCGAACGTGTAGTAGTTGTAATAAGTCTCGCGGGTACGGTCCTTACGGCGGATGAGCGCTTCGGCCTGATCCCTGTCAAGACCTTCTATTTCTCCCAGCCTCTTGATCCTGAACTCCTCAGGAGCGCATATGAACACATCGAGACAGTCCATATCACGGAGGATATAGTCGGCGCATCGGCCTATGATGATTGCGGATTCGCGGGAGGCGATGTCACGGATGACTTCGCTCTGGATGTTGAACAGCATTGCATCCTTGGAGTAGCCGCTGTCCATATAGCTCGTCCTTCCGGAAGCGAAGAAGCCGGAGAGGGAGAACAGGCTGCGCTTTTCCTCCTCACGGGAGAAGATATCGGCCGTATAGCCGCTCCGCTCCGCCGCGCGGGAGATAAGCTCGTTGTCGTAAACGGGAAGGCCCAGCATCTTGCCGATGGCCTTCGCCACATAGCCGCCTCCGCTGCCGAAGGAACGGCCCACATTGATTATTGTGTTACCGGTCATATTTTGCTGCCTAAGATTTCAGGAGAATCGCCGTCCCCAAGGGACCCGAGCTTTCGGATAAGCGAGACGGCAAAAAGAGCTGTGATTACGGATGCGATAAAGTCAGAGATGGGGAAGCTCAGCCAAACCCCGGATTCGCTCTGGAGTATCCCCGGGAGGATATAGATGCAGGGGAGCAGAAACAGCAGCTGGCGCGAGAGCGAGAGGAAAATGGACTTTGAGACCATCCCGAGACACTGGAAAAGATTCGTCGTCACCATCTGGAATCCGATGATCGGAAATACGATGTTCATTTCCCGAAGGCCCCTTGTCGCGAGAGTCTTCAGCGAGGGGTCGTTTGTAAACGCAGAAACCGCAAGGGAGGGGAACACTTCCGAAATGATGAAGCCGACGCAGCAGACGATTGTCGCTGCGACGCAGGTTCGGATATAGACCTCCCGGACACGGGAGTACTGCCTGGCTCCGTAGTTATATCCGGCGATAGGCTGCATCCCCTGGTTGAAGCCCATCACAATCATAACGAACAGGAAGCAAATCCGGTTCACTATGCCGTATGCGCCGATCGCGAGGTCGCCGCCCCAGTGCAGCAGCTGCCTGTTGATGAATAGAACGACGATGCAGCTCGCAAGATTCATAAGGAACGGGCCCATTCCGATTTCGAGCGAATCCTTCGCAATCTTCCAGTCCACCCGGAGCATATGCTTCCGGGGCAGATGCAGGAACTTCTTCTGGTCGAGGAAAAACCAAAGTGTATAGCACAGCGACATAAGCTGGCATATCACCGTCGCAAGCGCTGCGCCCTTGACCCCAAGGTCGAGAGCGAAAATGAATATCGGGTCCAGCACCGCATTCGCCCCCACCGTGAACAGGGTAAGGCCCATCGCGGTCTTCGGATTTCCCGAAGACCGTATGACGCTGTTAAGGCCGAAGTACAGGTGAGTCACGACATTACCTGTCGCAATAATCCTCATATAGTCCCTTGCGAAGGGAAGAGTGTTTTCCGACGCTCCGAAGAAAACGAGGATGGGGTCTATGAAAAGCAGGACGAATACCGTAAACAGCAGGCCTATGATGATATTCAGGGTAACCTCGTTAGCAAGGACCTTGTTTGCGGATTCGTAATTCTTCTGCCCGAGCAGCACTGAAATCATCGTAGCGGCGCCAACGCCGACGAGCGTTCCAAGTGCCGACGAGATGTTCATCAGCGGGAAGGTAACACCCAGTCCGGAAATCGCAAGGGAGCCCACGTCCCGGATATGGCCGATATAAATGCTGTCCACCATATTGTACAGCGAGGATGCCGTCATAGCGATTATGCCGGGGACTGCGTACTGGGTGAGAAGTTTTCGGATGGGCTTTGTGCCCAGTTCAACGGGGATTGCGCCTTGTGCCATTACTCCGGAGCGTTAGTGAGTTCCAGGTCGAAGACAAGGGGTGCGTAGGCGGGAACGATACCCTTTGAGGAGGATCCGTATCCAAGGTCGCTTGAGAATGCGACACGCGCCTTCTCGTTTTCGTGCATAAGGTAAATGCCTCCCGCGAAACCGGTGACGGTAGTGCTGCCGTCAAGGGTGAGCTTGGTGCAGGTCCCGTTCTTTACCACGGGAAGCGGCTTATAGGTCCTGGATGAATTCCAGATGCCGTAGAATTTTGCGGTGTCAGCAATGGTGGTGTCGAAAACCCTGCCGTCAAGCAGCCTTCCGATGTAGTTTACGTATACTGTCGAGTCCGAAGGAATCTCTTTTTCGGAGGGCTTTTTGAGGGACTGGAAATAGAACCCGCGCTTTTGGAGGCTGTCGTTGCCGGCGACGTACATAGAGTCAATCCCGCCCATTTTCTCGTCTATGAACTTCTGGAGCTGGAAGATGCCTATGGGCCCGCGGTCTTCGGTGATGTCGCACTGAAGGCGTATGATATCGTCCGTCTGCTCCTCGAGGGTTATGGTATATATTGCCGATGCTGCGGTTTTGTTTCCGATGTTTTCCTTGTACTTGTCAGCGCTTGTGTATCTTGAATAAGTCATCAGCCAGGAGGGGATGACAGCTTTACGGGTTCCGCCGACTCTCATCTTGGGAAGCTTTCCGGCGGTTCCCTCGCCTCCGAGGATGGCCTCGATCCCGGCGTAGCAGAGGGATTCTCCGGTCGTAAGGACGACAGGTCCGTAGTAATTCGAGCTCTTGTAGGTTCCGATCTGCTTTGCCATATCCTCCTTGCCTGTGTAGGATACGGTTCCGTCAAGGGATGTGGCCGTATAGGTTGTAAAGATGTATGTGCTGTCCCAGTATGGGCCTGTTCCGGGCGTGTCTTCTATGACATAGACGCCCATTCCGTGCTCCCTAGCTTCCGGATAGTTGATTTTGAGCCAGGCGTCGAAATAGTCCGTGGCTTTGGAGACGGTGTCGTCCTCGGTCTTGGCTATGCAGGAGAAGAGGGCGAGTGCCGCCGCTGCAAGTATGTATATCCTTTTCATAAAATCAGTCGTTGTCTATGCTGTTCACCCAAATGTGATATGCAAGGGCGGACTTTGCAGGAATCGTGCCTTGGGCGCTGCGTCCCCACCCGTATTCACCGGAAAACAGTATGTAGCATTCATCCTGGCCCTGAACTCCTTCGAGTCCGTAGCGGAGACCGGGGATGAGGGAGTCGTCAACAGGGATGGTCGCAATTTCAAAAATAGTGGAGTCCGAGACGGCCCATCCGGCGTCTGAGGCGCTCTGGGCCCTGTTTGTCGCGAACATATTGGAGGAGGAAACCGAGCTTCCGGACAGGACGTATCCCGCGTAATAGAAGGATACGGTTCCGCCGAAACGGAGGGAATCCGCGAGGGCGCCTTCCCTCGAAAGGGTGTCGTGAAGGGTTACGCGGACGGTGCCGTGGTTATATGTCACGGTAGCGGTAGTGTCGGACTTGAGGATGTTGTCCACGAAACTGGAGATGGTGGTTTCCTGTTTGTCATAGGTGGACTGCACGGCCTGCTTCATGCATCCGGCAAGGAGAGCGGCGGCGGCCGCAGCTATGATTATTCCCCTTCTCATCCGAGGTACTCCATAATTGCTTTTTCTACATAGGGGACGGCATCGTCCGGCGAGGCGATATCCTTTCCGATATAGAGGCGACCTCCAGAGGCGTTGAAATGACCTCCTCCGTTGAACCATCCGGCGGCGAGTTCCCTTGCGGAAAGGTCGCCCTTGGAACGTATGGACACGCGGAAATACCCTGCGGGGTCTTCCCTCAGAAGGAGGCTTATCCGGATATTCCCTATCGTGAGGGGAATGTTGACGAGCCCTTCCGTATCGCCTTCTACGATCCGGAACTCTTCGATATCCTTACTTCGGATTACGATATACGCGGCGCCGGAGGGGAGGGTGACCATTCTTTGCCACTGCATATAGCCTGTCATACGGACGCGGTCTTCGCTTCCTGAACGGTACAGCCTGTCGATGATCGCATCCCTCTGAACCCCCGCGCGGAGAAGGCCGGAGGCCATTTCGAGCGTCGAGGGATAGACGGAATTCGAGAAATTGTTCGTATCCGTAGTCATACCCGTAAGAAGGGCTGCGGCGGATTCTGCGGGAAGATTCTCCGGCGCCATCGCGACGTCATCCATCCGGAGGAGGATTCCGTAGAGGAGTTCCGCCGATGAGGATATTTCCGTCTCGGAGAATACGAGGTCAAAACTATCCCTTTCCGGATACATATGGTGGTCTATGAGGACCTTCCTGCCGGAATATGCCTTGAAGATACTTTCAAGGGAATCAGTACGGGAAAAGCCGTTGCAGTCCAGAAGGATCAGGAGGTCGCTGCCCGCGATGAGGGATTCCGCCTTTTCAGGCTCGCTGTCGTGGAAGGTGATATTGCCGTTCCCGTCACAGATGAAAGCGATGTCCCTTCCAGGGGAGTTGCATATTACGCCCGAGGCGTCCTTGCCGCGGCTCCTCCGGAGATACTCCACGAGGGCGACCGTGCTCCCGAGGGCATCCCCGTCGGGATGAGTGTGGGACGACACGACGATTTTTTCCGCGCTGTCAATCAGCGAGGAAAGGGCGGATATGGCGCTTTTGTCTGCTTTCATATATCGAGTTGCAAAGTTAACAATTTTACCGAAATAGATTATTGCATTTGAGAAAACCTTTTCCTAACTTTGTCCCGATTTGTGAAAATATTAAAACACTAAGATAATGAACAAAACATTGAAGGTTATCCTCGAGATCGTCCTCGCCATCGCGGCTGTCTTCTGCGTCTATCTCATCTACAGCAGCGTTATGAAGCCCGTGAGGTTCAACAAGGAGAAAGAGGCCCGTCAGGCCGTCGCTGTCCAGCGTCTCAAGGATATCCGTACCCTTCAGGTCGCTTTCAAGGGCGTTACCGGTCACTTCACGGAGTCCGTTGACTCCCTCGTGGACTTCTACAACAACGGCAAGATGGACATCACTATGCAGATAGGCTCCAACGATGACTCCCTCGCGGTTGCAAACACCGCCCGGATCAAGAAGAAGAACCGCAAGATCACCAACGAGCAGCTTCTCGAACTCTACAATCAGGGTGAGAAACTCGTCTTCTCCGTAACTACCCCTATGCCCGTGAAGGATACCCTGTTCCTCGGCCGTGAGGATTTCTGCATCGACTCGCTGAAGACCATCCCCTACTCCGGCGGTTACCCCGTCCAGATGGAGGCTATCGTCAAGTCCGTCTCCGGTGTCCAGGTCCCTCTGTTCGAGGCCCGTATGCCCTGGAAGGCTATCCTTATGGGAATGGACTATCAGCTTATCGTGAACCTCGATGCTGAATGCGAAAGGCAGAACAGGTATGAGGGCCTCCAGGTCGGCAGCGTGAGCGCACCTAACAATAATGCCGGTAACTGGGAGTAATAAAGAGATTTCCGTCCAGGTACTTTCCGGCGGATTTTCCTACAGAGTTGACGCCGGGCCCTCCTCAGGATGGCTCGGCGCCGAACATATCTTTACGGAGCCAAGGCTCCAGTCCAGATACGAAAAGGTCAGCATCTCCCTTTTTACCCCCAAGGTGACCCTTGTCCCGGAGAGCTTTTTCTCGAAGGACAGGGCATCGGAGCTCCTCGGGGATGTCACTTCCCTCCGCCCCGGAGACCAGGTCCTGTCTGTCCCGGTCCCGGAACAGTCCTCGGTCCTTGTTTATTCTCCGTCCGGATACGATACTATCTCCAAGGCCGTCTCCCAGAATATCCTGACCATTTCCGGCGAGCCGTCGCCCGTCCTCCCGGAAATCTGGTGGCTTCTCGGGAGCCTTCCTCTTGCGGATGAATACAACAAGATACTGTGCTCGTATGCTGACGGCTGGCTCCATATGGTAATAGCCCAGGGGAAAACCCTCTGCCTCGCAAACGTTTTCCGCGCCCCGGATTTCACGACTGCGGAATATTTCATCTTCCTTGCCCTGAAGCGTCTCCAGCTGAATCCGGAAGTCTCGACGGTGTACTTCCGTACACCTCTTGATATGGACGAGGAAATGTCCCTCTACCGCTATTTCAAGAGCGTAGTAAGCCTATGAGGATCATCGGGGGACGTCTCAAGGGAGCGGCGATAGAGCCCCCCGCCGGATATAAGGCGCGTCCTACGACGGATTTCGCCCGGGAGGGCCTCTTCAACGTTCTCAACAATGAATACGAATTCGAAGACCTGAAGGTGCTGGACCTTTTCGGGGGGACCGGCGCAGTTGCGTTTGAGTTCGCCTCCCGCGGCGCTGCGATGGTGTGGTCCGTGGAGATGGCAAGGGAAAACGCGACTTTCATAAAGAGGGAGGCTGAAAGGCTGGGCCTGCGGAATGTCACGATGGTCCGTTCGAACGTATTCGACTTCCTGCCCCTTTGCCGGGAAAAATTTGACATCATTTTCGCTGATCCGCCCTACGCAATCGACGGGCTGGACACCATTCCGGACCAGGTCCTTTCCAAAGACCTCCTCCATCCGGACTGTTACTTCATCCTCGAACACGGAGATGAACACTCCTTCAGGGATCATCCCCGCTTTGTCAAGGAAAAGAAATACGGAAGAGTCCATTTTACTTTTTTTAAGTAGCATATGTTCTCATTTGTTGCAAGCATCGTCGCCCTTATCCTGGGCTATCTCCTTTACGGCAGGTTCGTTGACCGCGTATTCGGCAGCGATCCGTCCCGTCCCACTCCGGCAATTACCAAGGCGGACGGAATCGACTTCGTGAAAATGCCTACTTGGAAGGTATATATGATCCAGTTCCTGAATATCGCCGGTACCGGGCCCATCTTCGGCGCCATAATGGGCGCGAAATTCGGTCCTTCCTCGTATCTGTGGATAGTCTTCGGCTGCATATTCGCCGGTGCGGTACACGATTATTTCACAGGAATGCTCTCCGTGAGGAACGGCGGTGTCGGTATTCCGGAACTTGTGGGCAAGTATCTTGGGAAAGGGACAAAGACCGTGATGCTGGTATTCTCCGGTCTTCTGCTGATCCTGGTCGGTACCGTCTTTGTCTACAGCCCCGCTGAAATCCTCGGGTCTATGACCGGAGGTACGACAACGGCATTCCTCATATGGGTCGGGGTCATATTCGTATATTATATAATCGCGACACTTCTTCCGGTTGACAAGGTCATCGGCAGGATATATCCGGTTTTCGCGATAGCGCTTATTTTTATGGCGATAGCGCTGATGGTGTGCCTGTTTGTCAAGTGGCCTTCTATTCCTGAGATTTGGGACGGGCTCCAGAACAGGGGGCCTTCCGTCGGTGTGGAAGGGCAGCCTATATTCCCCTGCCTGTTCATTACCATCGCCTGCGGCGCAATAAGCGGATTCCACGCAACCCAGAGCCCTCTTATGGCCCGCTGCCTTCCTGATGAGAAGCACGGCCGTCCGGTTTTCTACGGCGCTATGATAACGGAAGGACTCGTCGCCCTGATATGGGCCGCGGTTTCGTCCTGGTTCTTCTTTGACGGAGGACAGGCCGCCCTGGGCGCGACAAGCGCTTCTGCTCCCAGCGTCGTGACTGCAGTCGCGCGCGGATGGCTCGGAATCGTCGGTGGAATCCTTGCGATTCTTGGCGTTGTGGCCGCTCCCATCACCAGCGGCGATACCGCCCTCCGAAGCGCCCGCCTTATCATTGCGGACTTTTTCCATCTTGAGCAGAAGTCCGTAAGGAACAGGTTCCTTATAGCCATACCGCTTTTTATCGCCGTAGGATTACTTCTCTGGTTCAATGTCTCGGATGAGAACGGCTTTAATACGATCTGGAGATACTTTGGGTGGTCCAACCAGACTCTCGCAGTGTTCTCGCTGTGGATGATTACGGTTTACCTCGTGCGCGAAAAGGGGAGGTTCCACTACTTTATGACCCTGATTCCCGCAGTGTTTATGACATCTGTGGTAACGACCTTCATCTGTATCGACAAGATAGGGTTCCATATGCCTTTACAGTGGAGTTTTGCGATTGCAGGCATCTCTGCGGGCATAGCTGTACTGCTTTTTTACCTTTGGAAATTTACCAAAGGGCGTAAATAAACCAGAGTTCTATGAAAATCAATGCACTGCTAGCTGCGCTAGGCGCGGCGGTCATCGCTATGGCCGCTTGCGAGAAGGATCCTTCAGGCAAGGGTCCTGAAGCCTCCGGGGACAAGAACCTCGCGGGCGAGACTGTTTCAGTAGGTGAAATCTCCGGAATCTCCAAGGTGTTCGTCCTGAACGAGGGAGGATTCGGCGCCAACAACTCAACTCTTGATTTCCTCCGCCCCGGCGAAGGGAAATATGTCCATAATGCATACTCCCAGATGAACCCGAAGATCACCCTCGGGCTCGGTGACGTGGGTAATGACATAGCCGTGAACGGTGACCTTGTCTGGATTGTCGTCAACAATTCCGGCATCGTCGAAGTTATCAGCGCTAAAGACGAAACCCACGTCGTATCCATTTCCGTCGCCTCCCCGAGAAACATCGCATTTGACGGAGACTATGCCTATGTCTCCTCCTGGGGCTCTCCCACGGGTCTTGTCCATAAGATAAACACAAAGACTTTCGAGGAAGTAGCTTCCGTTGCCGTCGGACGGGAACCGGAAGGGCTTGCCGTATGGTCCGGGAAACTCTATGTCGCCAACAGCGGCGGGATGTCTGAGGTGATGGAGAACACCCTCAGCGTCATAGACCTTGCATCTTTCAAAGTTGTCGATACGATAGAAATCGCGGTTAACCCTAAGTCTGTCTTCGCTGACGGCAAGGGCAATATATATGTGTCCGTTTTCGGCGATTACTTCAGTGTCCATTCCGGCCTTTACAGGCTCGAGACCGGGTCCGGAAAGGTCACGAGGATGGGCGCGGGAGAGGCCCATAACGCTAACGTCAGCGTCTCGGCCGCGGCCGGGGGCAGGATTTACGCAATCGGTACGGATGACGAATGGAACTGGGATGCCACAGCTGTAAAAAAGTACTACCTCTGGACTTCTGACGGATCCCTTTCCCTTGACATCGACGCGGCAGCCCCTTACGGGCTCGCGGCATTCGAGGACGGCGGTACCCTGAAGGCTCTTCTGATCGCTGACGCGATTGACTACTTCAATCCCGGCACGGTGTCTTACTATGCGGGCGAAGGCCCCTCCAGGATCTGGTCCGTCACCGCCGGCGTCTGTCCTGCCCATTTCGCGGCCTATTGATATCGGCCTTCCGTCCTTTGATGCTGTCCTTACACATCTGGCTGGCGTTATCCTTGCCCATAGCGTCGCAGGTGGTGCTCGAGATTACACCACCTGCGACGAAATCGGCCCAAATCGTCGCAGGTGGTACCTCCGGGAGCGCCACCTGCGACGCCCCGGTCTTCCCCGACACCCTCTCCGCGGCGGTGGTCCGCGGGGAAAGGCCCGTGGTGCCGCCTGCGGATACGCTTACGATGGTCCCGGAGGTCGAAATCGCTGATGCGGTGAGGGAGTTCACGGGATTGCAGGTTAAGGATTACGGGGGAACGGGCGGGCTCAAGACAATCAACGTAAGAAGCCTCGGAAGTGAGTTCACCGGGGTTTACATCGACGGGATCGAGGTGCATAACGCCCAGAATATGCAGGTTGACCTCGGGCGCTTTTCCTCTTCTTCTTTCGAAAAGGCGGACCTTTACAGCGGCGGCAGGACGGAAGCGCTCCAGAGCGCCGCTGAATACGGGGCAGCATCGGCCCTGTATCTGAGAAGTTCGGCGCCCGGGGAAAACGGGCTCAAGGCGCGTCTTCGGGGCGGATCCTTCGGGACTGCGGCACCGTCAGTGAGGTGGGAAAGGCTTTGGGGAAGGGGAGTGTCGTCAAGGGTGGAGGCGGAGTATCTCCGAAGTAACGGAGAGTACAGGTTCAGCCTCGTTCCCTACGGCTATGACACAACACTGGTCAGAAAGAACGGAGATATCCGGAGCGGCAGGGCGGAGGCGTCTGTCTATGGGCCCGGATGGAACGTAAAAGCGTATCTGTATGGGTCTGAAAGGGGCTTTCCGGGTCCTGTCGTGAGAAGGGCGGAGGTGTTTCCCCTAAGTGCGGACAGGCAGGAGGATTTGGATATGTTTGTCCAGGGGCAGTGGCACCACGCCTTCCCGGAGGGAACGAGGGTGGCCCTGCGTGGAAAATACTCCCGGAACCATACCCGTTACAATACCCATCCGGAGCTGAATCCGATGGCCGTCCCCTACGACATAACCTATGTCCAGAGGAATGCTTATGTCTCCGGTGCGGTAAACCGCAGTATCGGCGATTTCTCCTTCGATGTCGCCGCTGACGGGCAGTTCGCGGCGCTGGAGGGGAATTCTTCGGGATTCCCGGAGCCGGACAGGCTCTCGTTCTGGACCGCCGGAGCTGTGCGTTACGAAACCCGTAGTGTCAGGGCGTCCGCTTCGCTTATGTATACCGGGGCGACCGACTGGTTCAACCTCCGGGACGGAAGCCGTTTCAAGACCTTCAGGGACGCCCTGAGTCCTTCCGTCCAGGCCTCCTGGACCCCTTCGGAGGGGATTCTTGTCAGCGGATTTGTAAAGCGCAGCTGGCGGATGCCTTCGTTCAACGACCTCTACTATACGCTGGTCGGAAATTCCGAACTCCTCCCCGAGAGCGCCCTCCAGAGCAACGTTTCCCTCTCCGCCGAGCGCCCCCTGGGCCCATTCCGCTTCGACGCCAGGGCCTCCGCCTATTTCAACGCCGTACGCAACAAAATACTTGCAATTCCGTCTTCGTCCCAGTTCAGGTGGACGATGCTCAACATAGGCCGTGCGGATATCTACGGTGCGGAAATCCGCGCCGGGGCCCATTATGCTTCGGGCTCTTTCTCCGCATCGCTGACCGGCCGCTACACTTTCCAGCGTGCGCTTGACCATACCCCGTCAAAGAGCGGCCTGAACCTCAGTTACGGCAATCAGCTGCCGTACATCCCGGTCCATAGCGGATCGGTGTCGGCCGTACTGTCCTTCGCCGGGTGGCAGGCGGATGTTATCGCCGTCCTTACAGGTCCGCGCTACTCCCGAACGGCCAATACGGCGGATTATCTTGTTCCCGCCTGGGGAACCGTTGACCTCAGGGTGAAGACGCCGGAGCTTGGCCCGGTCACCCTTTCTGTCGCCCTCGGCAACCTCCTGAATGAGCAGTACTCCGTCGTTCAGGGGTATCCTATGCCCGGGAGGAATGTGATGGTGATGTCAGTATTCTGTTTTTGACAGAAAAAGAGTAAATTTGTAAAATGAACTGGATAGGGGCAATAGAGATTTTCGCAATGGTGACGGGGGTGGCTTACGTCGTCCTGGAGATATTCCAGAAAAATGCGATGTGGGTCATAGGAATACTTACCGGGATAGCCTGCGCCTTTTCTTTTGCCCATCAGCAGTTATGGGCCTCGATGGGCCTTAATATCTATTATGTCGTGGTTTCGGTCATCGGGCTTGTCCGGTGGAAAAGGGACGGCGCGGAGGCGGGGACGGGTGTCATCCATCTTCGGAAACCTTCGGCAAAGGGGCTGTGGACCTCTCTCGCGGTATTTGTCCTCGGGAGCGCAGTCCTTGTCTTTGTCCTTCAGCTGCTTCACGATCAGGAGACGGCGCTCGATGCGATAGTCGCGGTCGCGAGCGCGGTTGCGACTTGGTGGCTGACGCTGTCCTGGAAGGAGCAGTGGCTTGTCTGGATAGCGGCGGACCTTGTGAGTGTCGTCCTGTGTGTGAAGGTCGGGATGTATTGGATGGGCGCGATGTATCTTGTATATGCCGGATCAGCCATCTACGGATACTTCCACTGGAAAAGATTCGGCCGCGAAATCAGCGTATAAATTCTTATATTTGCAAACTTAAATTAACGATATGGACAAGAAAAGTTATGCTTTCGGAATGAGCCTCGCGGGAAACCTGATGCAGTCGGGGGTCCATGGGCTCGATTTTGATGATTTCGTCGCCGGACTAAAGGATATGATGCAGGGAAACAAGCTTGCGATTCCCATCGAGGAGGCGGGCGAGGCCCTCGAGAAGTTCTACAAGGAACTTGAGGAAGAGGCGGCTGAGAAGGCCGCCGTCGCAGGCGCTGCCGCCAAGGAGGAGGGAGAGAAATTCCTCGCAAAGATCGCCCGCGACCCTGAGGTAAAGGCGACAAAGAGCGGCCTTATGTACAAGGTCCTTAAGGAAGGAAGCGGAAAGAAGCCTTCCGCGACGTCCAAGGTCCGCTGCCACTATGAAGGGACCTTTGCTGACGGCTCCATCTTCGACAGCTCCTACAAGAGGGGAGAACCCGCCGTTTTCGGTCTTAACCAGGTCATCAAAGGATGGACTGAGGGCCTCCAGCTTATGGGCGAAGGCTCAAAATACGAACTGTATCTTCCCTACGACCTCGCTTATGGCGAGCAGGGCGCCGGCTCGTCCATCCCGCCTTACAGCGCCCTTAAGTTTGTCGTTGAACTCCTGGAAGTCCTCTAGATGGATCTTATCGTAGAGAGCGGAGCGACAAAGGCCTCCTGGTGCCTTCTCGGGGAAGGAGGATTCCGGACGGTGGAAACCCGCGGAATCAATCTTGCCCATATGGACCAGTGCGTCGTCGCGCCTGTTGCGTGGGAAGCCCTGGAAAAGCTGGGAGTCCGGGAGGAGGACATCTCACGGGTGTATTTTTATGCCGCGGGGCTTATTGACAGGCCGGAACTGCCGGTTTTCCGCGCGGCGAAGGTCGAATATGCCTCAGACCTCGTCGCTGCGGCCCGTGCCGTGTGCGGCAGGGAGCCCGGCATTGCGGCAATCCTCGGGACAGGTTCCAATTCCTGCGAATGGGACGGAGAGAAGATTGTCGCGAACTTTCACGGGGCCGGCTTTATCCTTGGCGATGAGGGGAGCGCATCGGCCCTTGGGAAGGCGTTCGTGTCGGATTTCCTGAAGGATCTTGTGCCGGAGGGGATTGCCGCGGAATTCTCATCCCGCTTCCCCTCGGATTATTCCACCATTGTACGGAACGTGTACAAGGGAGATGCCCCTGCGGGATATCTCGGCTCCTTCGCGCCTTTTATTATGGACCATTTCGGGGACCCTTACGTCAGGGAACTTGCCCGGGAGAATTTCCGGAGTTTCATCCGGAGGACGCTCCTTCGCTACAGGAGGCTTCCCGTCGGAGCCGTGGGCGGCTTCGGCTATGCATATCAGGACATTCTCCGGGAAGTCGCGGCGGAGGAGGGCGTCGAAATACGCACTGTCATCAAATCGCCCCTGGACGGGCTTGTAAATTATCATGACCTATAGCGAACAATATCCATCGAAGCTTTTGTCGGATGCGGTAGAGGCGATTTCGTCGCTTCCCGGGGTAGGGCGCAGGAGTGCGCTCCGCCTTGCGCTTCACCTTATGAGGCAGCCCCAGGAGAACGTCCATCATTTCACCGCAGCGATCAACTCCCTTCGGGACGACATCCGTTTCTGCCGGACGTGCCACAACATTTCCGACGATGAGCAGTGCTCCATCTGCTCGGACTCCCGCCGCGATCACAGGACCATCTGTGTCGTCGAGAGCGTCCGCGACGTTATGAGCATCGAGTCCACGGGAGAATTCCACGGAGTCTACCACGTCCTTGGCGGCATCATTTCGCCCATTGCGGGAATCGGCCCGTCAGATCTCGAGATAGAGAGTCTGGTCGAAAGGGTCTCGGCTATGGATGATCCCGGATCGGCGGAGGTCATACTCGCCCTGAGCGGAGACGTCGAGGGGGAAACCACCTCTTTCTACATCTACCGGAAAATATCCCCCACAGGGATACGTATATCTACTCTTGCGAGGGGGCTCGGCTTCGGAGACGACCTCGAATATGCGGACCAGCTGACCCTCGGAAGGTCCATCGCGATGAGACAGGAATTCCGTCCCTGATGAAATTCCCCGTCTTTTTGTTTGGAATTAATGAATTAATAATTACATTTGTTGCAAGGTTGTAAGTTAAAACGCTAAAAACAATAACAATTTATTATGAAAACACAGGAAATAATGGCCAGGCTTCAGGCCAAGTATCCTCTGGAGAAGGAATATCTCCAGGCTGTACAGGAAGTTCTTGAGTCCATCGAGGAGGTTTACAACCAGCACCCCGAGTTTGAAAAAGCCAAGATCGTCGAGAGAATCGTCGAGCCCGACAGGATCTTCACTTTCCGTGTTACCTGGATTGACGATAACGGTGATGTCCAGACCAACCTGGGCTATCGCGTACAGTTCAACAGCGCTATCGGACCCTACAAGGGAGGTCTCCGTTTCCACAAGGCTGTCACTCCTTCCATGCTGAAGTTCCTCGGTTTCGAGCAGACTTTCAAGAATGCCCTTACAACCCTTCCTATGGGTGGTGCTAAGGGTGGTTCTGACTTCTCTCCACGTGGCAAGAGCAATGCTGAGGTGATGCGTTTCTGTCAGGCTTTCATGCTGGAACTGACTCGTCACATCGGTCCTGAACTTGACGTTCCTGCTGGTGACATCGGCGTAGGTGGCCGTGAGGTAGGTTTCATGTTCGGTATGTATAAGAAGCTCACGCGCGATTTCTCTGGTACTTTCACTGGTAAGGGTCGTGAGTTTGGTGGCTCTCTGATTCGCCCTGAGGCAACAGGTTATGGTAACATCTACTTCCTGAAGGAGATGCTGAAGACCCGTGGTATGGACCTGAAGGGTAAGAAGGTGCTTATCTCTGGTTCTGGTAACGTGGCTCAGTATGCTACCGAGAAGTGCATCCAGCTGGGTGCTATCCCCTTGACACTCTCTGACTCAGACGGTTACATCTACGATCCCGATGGTATCACTCAGGAAAAGCTTGAGTATGTGAAGGAGCTGAAGAACGTAGAGCGCGGACGTATCAAGGAGTATGCCGAGGAGTATCCCAATGCTGTATATCATGCAGGTGAGCGCCCCTGGCACGAGAAGGCCGATATCGCCCTGCCTTGCGCTACACAGAACGAAATCAACGGTGAGCAGGCTCAGGCTCTCGTAGACAATGGTGTCATCGCCGTTGCCGAGGGTGCCAACATGCCTTCGCTGCCTGAGGCTATCAAGATTTTCCAGGACAACAAGCTGCTCTATGCACCTGGTAAGGCCAGCAACGCCGGTGGTGTATCTGTATCTGGCCTCGAGATGTCGCAGAACTCAGAGCGTCTCTCTTGGACTTCTAAGGAGGTCGACGACTATTTGAAGCGCATCATGAGCGATATTCACGAGAACTGCGTGAAGTATGGTACTCAGGCTGATGGCTATATCAACTACGTGAAGGGTGCCAACGTGGCTGGCTTCATGAAGGTTGCCAACGCCATGATGGCTCAGGGCATTGTGTAAGCTCGGCGAAGCCAAGATGACACGAATGTCATGAGTTTACTTAGGACATCGTGTAAGAATTGAGATTCAAGATAATAAGAGAGGGGGTGAACGAAACAAGTTCGCCCCTTTTTGTTAAATTATTATAATTCTTGGGCAAATCCTCTTAATACTTAATTCTTAATTCTTAATTTCTTCGTACCTTTGCAGCCACTTTGTCCCCCAAGGGGGGAAATAGGTGCCGGAACAGGCGCTGGTGCCTATAGATTATTAACCCTTTAAAGATGGTCTGGTAAACGTCTGTTCAGACCCCGCCCCGACAAATAAACGAGGGGCAAAGAGAATAAAATTATGTCAGAGTTAACAAAGAACGTGAAGCCGCTCGACGATTTCAATTGGGATGAGTTCGAGAATGGCACACCCGCTGGTGTCAACAAGGAAGATCTTGACAAGGCGTACGACGAAACCCTCAACAAGGTGGCTGACCACCAGGTGGTAGAAGGCACCGTAATCAGCGTTGACAAGAAGGAAGTAGTAATCAACATCGGCTACAAGAGCGACGGTATCATCCCCGCTTCTGAATTCCGTTACAACCCTGATCTGAAGATCGGCGACAAGGTGGAGGTTTACGTAGAGAGCGCAGAGGACAAGAAGGGCCAGCTGATTCTCTCTCACAAGAAGGCCCGCATGAGCAAGTCTTGGGACAAGGTCAACGAGGCTCTCGAGCAGGATTCTATCATCCAGGGCTTCATCAAGTGCCGCACCAAGGGCGGTATGATTGTCGACGTGTTCGGTATCGAGGCTTTCCTCCCCGGCTCGCAGATCGACGTTCACCCTATACGCGACTACGATCAGTTCGTAGGCAAGACCATGGAGTTCAAAGTTGTAAAGATTAATCAGGAGTTCCGCAACGTGGTCGTTTCTCACAAGGCTCTCATTGAGCAGGAGCTCGAGGCCCAGAAGAAGGAGATTATCGGTCGTTTGGAGAAGGGTCAGATCCTTGAGGGTACCGTTAAGAACATCACGAGCTACGGTGTATTCGTAGACCTCGGCGGTGTTGACGGACTGATCCACATCACCGACCTCTCTTGGGGTCGCGTAGACGATCCTCACAAGGTGGTAGAGCTCGATCAGAAGATCAATGTGGTAATCCTCGACTTCGACGACGAGAAGCGTCGCATCGCCCTCGGTCTGAAGCAACTCACACCGCATCCTTGGGATGCTCTCGACCAGGAGCTCAAGGTGGGTGACCACGTGAAGGGTAAGGTAGTCGTGATTGCAGACTACGGTGCATTCGTAGAGATCCAGCCTGGTGTAGAGGGCCTGATCCACGTATCAGAGATGTCATGGAGCCAGCACCTCCGTTCTGCTCAGGAGTTCCTGAAGGTAGGTGAAGAGGTAGAGGCAGTCATCCTGACTCTCGACCGCGACGAGCGCAAGATGTCACTCGGCATCAAGCAGCTCCGCGAGGATCCCTGGGAGGCTATCGAGAACAAGTATCCCGTTGGCAGCAAACATACTGCTAAGGTTCGCAACTTCACCAACTTCGGTGTATTCGTAGAGCTCGAGGAGGGTGTCGACGGTCTGATTCACATCAGCGACCTCTCTTGGACCAAGAAGGTAAAGCATCCTTCAGAGTTCACTCAGGTAGGTGCTCAGATCGACGTAATCGTTCTGGACATCGACAAGGAGAACCGCCGTCTCTCTCTCGGTCACAAGCAGCTCGAGGACAATCCTTGGGATGTTTTCGAGACTAAGTACACTGTTGGTTCTATCCATGATGGTAAGATTGCCGAGATGCTCGAGAAGGGTGCCGTGGTATCACTCGAGGAGAATGTTGAGGGCTTCGCTACTCCTAAGCACCTGGTGAAGGAGGATGGCACTCAGGCCGTTCTGGGTGAGACCCTGCCGTTTAAGGTAATCGAGTTCAACAAGGACTCTAAGCGCATCATCCTCAGCCACAGCCGTACCTTCGAGGATCCCGCACGCGAGGAAAAGAAGGCCGCTGCCAAGAAGAGCCGCGCCGCCAAGAAGGACGACACTCCAAAGATTGAGAACGTAGCTGCCAGCACCACGCTGGGCGACATCGACGCCCTGGCAGAGCTGAAGGCTAAGCTGGAGAAGGGCGAGTAATCTACCCTACTCCCTCCCGATATGAGACCTCTGGCCATAGTGGCTGGAGGTTTTTTCTTTTGGCACGCTTTTTGCATAGAGGAAGGTAAAATAGTAAAAAGGCAAATAAAAAAGTATTATGCAAAAAGGTAACATTGGGGTTACAACCGAGAACATATTCCCCGTCATCAAAAAGTTTCTCTACAGCGATCACGAAATCTTCCTCCGCGAGATGGTCAGCAATGCCGTCGATGCCACACAGAAGATGAAGACTCTGGCCCAGCAGGGCGAGTTTAAGGGCGAGCTGGGCAACCTGACCGTCCGCGTCAGCTTCGATGTCGACAAGGGCACCATCACCATCAGCGACCATGGTATTGGCATGACCGAGGAGGAAATCGACAAGTACATCAACCAGATCGCCTTCTCGGGCGTGAGCGACTTCCTGGAGAAGTACAAGGACAATGCCAACACTATCATCGGTCACTTCGGACTTGGTTTCTACTCTTCGTTCATGGTTTCGAAGAAGGTGGAAATCATCACCAAGAGCTATAAGGAAGGCGCAAAGGCAGTGAAGTGGAGCTGCGACGGAAGCCCCGCCTACGAAATTGACGATGCTGATCGCGAAGACCGCGGTTCGGAAATCATCCTCTACATCGACGACGATTGCAAGGAGTTCCTCGACAAGTACAAGCTCGAAGGCCTGCTCCAGAAGTACTGCAAGTTCATGGCCGTGCCCGTGGCCTTTGGCAAGAAGACCGAGTGGAAGGACGGCAAGCAGGTAGACACCGAGGAAGACAACATTATTAATAATATAGAGCCCCTGTGGACCAAGACCCCGTCGACACTGAAGGACGAAGACTACAAGCAGTTCTACCGCACACTCTACCCCATGAGCGACGAGCCCCTGTTCTGGATTCACCTGAACGTTGACTATCCCTTTAACCTAACGGGTATCCTCTATTTCCCGAAAATCAAGTCAAACATCGAGCTGCAGCGCAATAAGATCCAGCTCTACTGCAACCAAGTTTTCGTAACGGATCAGGTAGAGGGCATCGTGCCCGAGTTCCTGACGCTGTTGCATGGTGTCATAGACTCTCCAGATATTCCCCTAAACGTTAGCCGCAGCTATTTGCAGAGCGACCGTGAGGTAAAAAAGATCTCTACCTACATCACAAAGAAGGTTGCCGATCGTCTGAAAGCCATCTTTGGCGAAAACCGTAAGGAGTACGAGGAAAAGTGGGATGATCTGAAGCTATTCATCAACTACGGCATCCTGTCTGAGGACGGCTTCTACGATCGTGCGAAGGACTTCGCATTGATGAAGGACACAGAGGGCAAGTACTTTACCTTCGACGAGTACAAGACCCTTATCGAGGCAAATCAGAAAGACAAGGACGACCAGCTGGTTTATCTCTATGCCACCGACAAGGAGGAGCAGTATAGCTACATCAAGGCAGCTCAGGACAAGGGCTACTCGGTGCTGCTGCTCGACGGACAGCTCGACGTACCCACCATCCAGACGCTGGAGCAGAAGTTCGAGAAGAGCCGTTTCACTCGTGTAGACTCCGATATCATCGACCGTCTCATCGTGAAAAAGGATGCGCCGAAGTCAAGTCTGTCAGAGGGCGAGAGTGACAATTTGTCAGCCGTCTTCCGCACCCAGCTGCCGAAAATCGACAAGGCAGAATTCATGGTTCAAGTAGATGCCCTCGGCGAGGAGGCCCGCCCGGTCATTATCACACAGAACGAGTACATGCGCCGAATGAAAGACATGAGCAAATTCCAGCAAGGCATGGGTTTCTACGGACAGATGCCCGATTCATTCAACCTCGTGCTGAACTCAGACCATCCGCTGGTGAAGAAGGTGCTCGACGAAAGCAAATCGGCTACCGAAGAGGCCTTGAAGCCCATCGAGAGCGAGCTCAAGGGTCAGGAGGCTCGTCTGGCAGCCATCCGTCAGCAACAGGATAAGAAGAAATGGGACGAGATTACTCAGGAAGAAAAAGACCAGAAAGCTGAGGCCGAAAAGGCCGTACAAGAGCAGAAGGACAAGAAGACTGCCGTCCTCGCTGACTATGCGAAGACGAACTCCATCGTCCACCAGCTCATCGACCTGGCACTCCTCCAGAACGGCATGCTGAAAGGCGAGGCACTCGACCGCTTCCTGAAGCGAAGCGTTGATCTTATCAAATAACCAAGAAGGGCTCCCGAATAGGAGCCCTTCTTAGTTGATTTCTATACACCTCATCGTTAGGTTTATTTAGTCCTTTTTTAGCTTTTTGAATTCCCTTCTCGCCGCAGCCATGTCCTCCAGAAAATCATCGCAGGTGTGCAGTCGGGCATAGGTGGCAGCAGCCAGCATGCGCGAGGCATCTACGTCGCTCTGCCAGTGGAAACCTGCTATCACACGACTTTGGCCCCATTCGTAGCCCAGCTTGTAAAGCTCGTCCTGCGCAGCGGGATTAATCTCACAGAGCAGCATCGCCATACCCCATCCACGCACCGTGTGGCCCGAGGGATAAGAACCCTCTGTGCGCAGTGCCTCCTCGTCGGCAGGTACCAATGTCGGTTCGTTGAACCTCACGTAGGGTCGCAGACGCATATATGTCACTTTTGGTTTTGTGGCACTCAGCCGGATGGTCAGCGTAGCGCGATTCAGCACCTTGTAGATGGCTGGTGTCTTCTTTTCCGAGATTTCCATGCCGAAGGGCACACTGAACTGCTCTGCCATATCTTTTACCTGATATACGGCCTCCCGGATGGCCTTCTGGGCGCGTGCAGAGTCAAGTCGCTGTTCCTTTCCCCAGTAGTACTGGTTAATGTCAGCCACAAACTGTGTCGAGCCTGGTTCCGGCGGTGCTGGTAGCCAGTAGACGGCATTAGGCACCTCGTCGGCTGTCAGATACAGTTCATCTACTGCCGCCTTTATCTGTTGCGCCATACCTGTCAGGCAGCTCATCATCAAGCCAACCATCATCGCTAATCTCAATTCTTTTATCATAGTCTTCTATTTTATTAGTTTTTATTGTCTATCCTTATCCATAAAGGGTCTACCTCACAGAATCTGACTCTTTATGAGCATGAGTCTTGCTTCTTTTCATCGCAGTAAAGATATGAAAAGTTTAGCAACAAAACAACTTTCAATTTATTCCGCAGAATCGAAGAGGTTGCCAATCTCGGAAATTTCATCGTCATCGAACCATTTGGCCAGACGTTCCTTAGCCTGCTCCATAATCTGTGGGTCGATATCAGTCCACACCTTTTTCAGCACATAAAGCAGCACAGCCAGGTCGTCGGTAAGTCCTGCGATGGGTATGGCATCGGGAATCACGTCGAGAGGGCTGATCATATAGCCCAGTGCGCCGATGATGATGGCTTTGTCGGTCTTGCTCACCTTATCGCTCTGTAAGGTATAATAGAGGATAAGGGCTGCATAGACCATTTTCGCTCCGGCTCGCTTGGCGATGCGGGAGATCTTTTCCACAAATTCCGATTGAGAGAATTTGTTGGCATAACTCATAAAATCAGGTAATTCCATCGTGTTATATACTTTTAATGATTACTATTTATTGTTGATTCTGATAATCCGGATGCCAGTATGCGAGGGATGCTTTGAGAGATACTGATAAAGTGTCATGGGCTCCTCAACCACCTTCTTATGCAACTGCGAGGCGTTCAGCAGGTGCAGGTTGCCATCACTCCCCCAGACGGCGAACCCCAGATGGGCTATATCGAGACCTGCCTTCTTACAGGTGATGGCAATGATGTCACCATCCTTTACAGTCTGTTTCAACTCTGCACTACGCCCCACACGGTTCTTAGGAATATAACGGAATTTCTGTCCGCTGACCCTCTGCTCCATCTTCTTGATCTGAGGCACCAACTCGGGATGCTCGCGCAGGGCCTGATAGGCATCGGGATGGGCTCCCATGTAACCAACAGAGACTGTCTGTACGGCGGTGAAAGGAGGATTAGGTGTCTGTACTTCATTGACAAGTCCCATGTAGGTGTTGTCAGTAATCCACTCTGTGAAATAGTGAAGGCGACTGGCATAGCCGTCGATCTTTCCACCTCGATAGCGCATGGTCTGAAGAGCCTGCTTGAAGGCGGCATAGGAGAAACGTTTCTGATAAACACAGCGGGTGAGAGCGGTAACCGTCTCTACCAATGTGGTGCAGTCGAGTTGGCGGGTGTTCACCACGAGGCGCTCTTCCTTGTCACCCTCGAGGGTGTGAGCCACATAGGGTTTTCCTATGAACTTGCGGGCGAAGTAGAGGGGGAAGCAGGTGGCATCGGGTTGCCGCTTTGCCTCCTGCAGCAGTTGGGTGATGGTGACACTGTCGGCAGGCAAAGCCCTCTCCTGCCCTGCAGCCTGAGCCAAGAGACTCAGCCAAGCACCTATTATTACATATAAGAGTCGTCGTTTCATTCTCTTTTTGTTCTGTATTTCTTTTTTAATCCAAAGTTATAGCCTATATAAGCATTGTAGCTTCCAAAGAGGTTCACAGCCGTGAAACGCGAGGTGTGGTAGTTGTTTGTCCGGAAGATAATGCTCGTGCCAGCATACCATCGAGTGTTATTGTACACCACACCGAAGCGCCCGATACCATCAATGTTGACCTTTGCGAAGTCAAAACCTTGTTTTTCGTCGGCCACCTTACCATAACTGGTCTTATAACACAGGGCAAGCTGCCCACTCGCACATACAAGCCAGTTCTTGGCAAACACCCAGTTGTAGGCATAGCCACCCGAAAGCATAAAGTCGTTGTACTTCACATCTCTGAACATCATGCCACTATCCAGTTTCAATTCCTGTTCACCCATCCGGCTTTTCAAGGCCTTCTCCAGCTCGCTGTAGTCCATATCGAGCGTATTATGCATATAGCCTGCCCCTGCCAGCCACGAACCACAGCTAATCTTCTGACAGGTAGACTGACTAAAGGCGGCTGGATAAGAGAATCGACCGTGGTTAAATATATAGTAGGCACTGACACCTGTTATACCAACATTGACTCCTGCAAACGGCAGGCCCTCAAACACACTGCCGTCGATACCATAGCCCAGTTTCACATCACGTATCTTATAGTCTGTGCCCGTGCGTCGATAGAAAAGGTCGACACCCACCTGCGACGAATAGATGCTCAGATCGAATTCCTTCCGGATGCCGCTCTGACTGAAGCCGATATTCTTGATATCGAAGGTGTAGCCGAGGAAGAACCAGCGCCAGCCAAAATAAGGACCAATCTTCGTGAGACCGTCTGGAGCGAGACGAATAGACTGTCCGTTACTGCTCAGCTCGAAGCTTTCGTAGGTGCGAGTTATCTGTCCCATAACAGTGAACTCATAATGCTGAGGTTCAATATACTCATCTTCCAGATGGTCGAAGCCTCTGATGGTCTGACGGATAATACCTATCTCGCGAGACGCCTGCAACGAATCCTGTGCAAGTGCTGTTCCACAGCATATCATCGTCAACCCTATCAGCACTGACCACTTCATACCCTGCCGTCAGAATTTAGCGAGTATGCGATCCATCACCCAGTTTACGGGTGTTGCCGAGACACTGGTACAGGTGCATACAGCGATGCCTTGCAAGTGCTCAATCACATTCTTAATGAGAGGATACTGCACATAGGGAGGGTTGGGCACGGTAATGCTCTCGTCGCCATCACTGGTTTGCAGGCGGATGGGGTTATAATCGAACACAGAGAAGCTCACCTGCCCCTCTGTTCCAATAATCTCAATGCAGTCTTCACGGGCACTCTCGTGTGCCACATAGCACCATGAACCGCTACCTGGCAGTCCATTCTCAAAGCGGAAGCAGGCGCTCACAGAGTCCTCAGCGTCATACAGTCCGCCACGGTTGGCACAGATACCCCGGGCCTCGAGAATAACGCCAAACATATCCTGCAGCAGATCAAGTTGATGGGGGGCCATGTCATAGAAATAGCCACCGCCCGCGATTTCGGGCTGAAGACGCCAAGGCAGCGGCATATGATTATTGATAGCCTCGGCGTCAGCCTGCCGAAGAGGTTCAGTATAACGTATCTGCACATTGAGTATCTTGCCGATTCGCCCGCTACCAACTATCTCCTTCACTTTCTGGAAATATGGCAGGTAGCGACGATAGTAGGCCACAAAGCAGGGGACACCTGTCTGTTCCGATATACGGTTGATGCGGGCACAGTCGTCATAGCTGGCTGCCAAGGGCTTCTCTACGTAGACAGGCTTGCCAGCCTTCATCGCCATGATGGCATAGGTGGCATGTGAGGCTGGCGGAGTGGCCACATAGATGGCATTCACGTCAGGATCGTCGATCAGCTCCTGAGCATCGGTATACCATTTTCTGATGCCATGCTCCACGGCGTAGGTACGGGCATGCTGCTCCGTACGGCTCATCACCGCCTCTACGCTCGAGCCCTCCACCTCGCTAAAGGCAGGACCGCTCTTTTTCTCTGTCACCTCACCGCAACCGATGAATCCCCACTTCAATATTTTCATATTTGCACGAATTTCGGTGCAAAGATACAAAATAATTAAGAATTTAGAATGATGAATTAAGAGAATTTTGTAACTTTGCAGCGAAAATAGTATGAGACAATGGAAAAAGAACAAGAGAATATCCTGATGAAGATACGTAGCAGCCGTGCTTGCTTGGGAGACGGCTACCAGCTTTTCAGTGCCAATTTTCGTGTGGTTTTCCGCCGTACGTGGCCTGTTGCGCTGGTGTTTGCTGTGTTGGCGGCAGTAGCTTCAGCTCTGCCTGTGCTCGTATCGCCAGCCCTGACACTCCCCTCGATGCTGCTGGCCACTATCTGCGTAATTGCATTGCTATGGGTAGTCAGACACATATTGTACAAGTACAAATTCTTCCTGCCTACAGGTCCTGTGAAGGCAGCTGCCTGGTTGCGCCATCTGGGACCGGTTTTGCTGGTGGGCACCGTATGCCTCTTCATCGTGGCCATGCTGACCCTCTTCACCGCCCTGCCAACGATTATCATGATGGCAGCCAACTGGCAATCGGAGATCGGTGTGCTGAACGGCGACCCCGCAGGCATGCCCTCCTACGTGTTCTGGCTCTCCATCGTGGCCTTCCTCATTGCGGGCTTCATCCAAGCTTACGTGTGGACATCAGTTCTCTTTCCCCTCTACCTCTCTCGCTGCTCCATAGCGATGCAAGAAAGAGACCGCCAAAAATTCATAACAAATATCTGATATGAAAAGAATCCTCTTTATCGATCGCGACGGCACTCTCATCGAGGAGCCTGCCGACGAACAGATCGACGCCTTCGAGAAGTTGAAGTTCGTGCCTGGCATGATTCGCAACCTGGCCTTCATCCGCGAAAAGCTCGACTTCGAGTTTGTGATGGTCTCCAATCAGGACGGCCTCGGCACACCAGCTTTCCCTGAAAACACCTTCTGGCCCGTACATAATTTCATCCTCCAGACACTCGAGGGCGAGGGCATCACCTTCGACGATATTCTCATCGACCCCCACTTCCCTGAGGACAATGCTCCCACCCGCAAACCAGGCACAGGCATGGTGGAGAAATACATGCACGACCCTGATTACGACATCGCCAATTCATACGTGATAGGCGATCGTGAGACAGACAGAAGTTTTGCTCGAAACATAGGATGTAAATCTCTGATACTTAGCGACGAAGGTATGTCATGGGGCAAAATAGCAGAGCTACTCTTTGCAGGAGAGCGCACTGCAGAGATCAGCCGTACCACGAAGGAGACCGATATCCACGTCAGCGTGAATCTCGACGGCACTGGCCACTGCGATATCTCAACGGGCTTGGGGTTCTTCGACCACATGCTTGAGCAGATAGGCAAGCACGGGATGATTGATCTCACTATTCACACCAAAGGTGATCTTGAGGTCGACGAGCACCATACCATCGAAGATACTGCCATTGCTCTCGGTGAATGCATCTTGCAGGCTCTGGGCTCGAAGCGAGGTATAGAGCGCTACGGCTACGCTTTGCCTATGGACGATTGTCTCTGTTCCGTATGTCTCGACTTCGGAGGCCGTCCCTGGCTGGTATGGGATGCAGAGTTCAAACGTGAGAAAATCGGAGAGATGCCGACTGAAATGTTCTTACACTTCTTCAAGTCCCTCAGCGATGCCGCCAAGATGAATCTTAACATCAAAGCCGAAGGACAAAACGAGCATCATAAGATAGAAGGCATCTTCAAGGCCCTTGCCAGAGCCTTGAAGATGGCTGTGCGTCGCGACATCTATCACTACGAACTGCCATCTACGAAAGGAATGCTTTAAGCGCCCTGGGACTTTCCCCGGAAGAAACTCCGACTTTCATCCGGGGAAAGTTCAAGTTTCATCCAGGGAAAGTTCAAGTTTCCTCCGAGGAAATTTGGAAGTCTCGGATTTTATTCGTACCTTTGCAGCCCAATTATAATATAATTAAGGTATAAGAAAACATGATAACAGTCACAAACTTAGCAATACAATTTGGCAAGAAGACGCTCTACAAGGATGTGAATCTGAAGTTCACCAGCGGCAATATCTATGGTATCATCGGTGCCAACGGAGCCGGCAAGTCTACCCTACTCCGCGCCATCAGCGGTGAGCTTGAGCCCAACAAGGGCACGGTGGAGATGCAGCCGGGCGAGCGTTTGAGCGTGTTGGAGCAGGACCACTTCAAATATGACGAGTTCAGCGTGATGGACACTGTGCTGATGGGCCACAAGCCTATGTGGGACAATATGAAGGAGCGCGAGGTCCTCTATTCGAAGCCGGAGATGACCGAGGAAGACGGTAATCGTGCCGCAGAACTCGAGATGGCCTTTGCCGAGATGAACGGATATGAGGCTGAGAGCGAGG
>CALCEJ010000006.1 GCA_937900465.1 uncultured Bacteroidales bacterium
AGATGAACTCAAATCACTTCATATTTTCCCACTTTCCGTGAAAAAAGAGAAGATGCCGACGATCCTGAGAGTGTAATGCCGGTTATCGGTTACCGTGAAGAAGAATCCTCCGTCTTTGACTTCAAGGCCGCCGCAGGATTTGTAAAGATAAGCGTAAGCAATATCCCCGAAACAGCCGGATATGCAGCCCTTACTACTGCGGAAAGCGGCACCTACGCCCTCAACGGATCCTTCAGCTTCGATTCTTCCTGCGAAATCAAGGAGGAGAATGTCGTAGGTACCAAGTGGGGTGAGAAGTACATTTACTTTACCGCTCCCTCATCCGGAGCAATGGACTTCTACTTCCCTATCCCTACCGGAACCATTCCCGCCGGACTGAAGTTCCAGATTCTGGATGCCGCGACAGCGTCCGTCGCCCTCGGCGAGTATACCGCAGAAGAGGCGATTGAAGTTAAGGCCGGCGAAACGGTCGAACTCCCTGCCCTTCAGTTGCCCGCTTACGAGTGGACCTCCATAGGCCAGGGATGGTTTGGTGACAACTATCTCTTTGCCCAGGCTTCGTTCGGAAAGGCCGGATGTATGGCTCCCGTGGAAATCGAACGGAATGACAACAATCCTTCTATGTACCGCGTGCTCTATCCCTACAAGGCCGCGGCATCAAAGCTTGGTGTTACACTTGGTGGCTCCAATGATCCTTATCTGGTATTCACCGTTGACGACGAAAGCGTCCGGTTCGAAAAATACAAGAGCGGAGTCCTGTTCTCAAATGCCACCTACCCCAACTGCAACACTTCCCTTGAGGATCTGTCTTCTGAAAACAATGCCGTAGTTCTTGACGGTAGTTCTCCAAAGCTTGTCACGCTCTCTCCCAAGTACTGGATTGAGTCAGCATCGGGCGAGGGTGATTTCTCCGTCACGCTTTCTGACAGGTCCGCCTACAAGAACATAATCAACATCGTGTTCCCGGGTTACAGCGTAGCCGAGGCTCTTGCAGGAAACTGGGGAATCAACGGTGTTACCAACTACATCACCCTTGGGGCTGTCTCCGACGGAGACTACAACGTAGCCATCACTCATTACTATCACACAGCCCTTGAACTCGACGGACTCTGCAAAGGCACATATGACCCTTCGGCAGGGACTCTGGTGTTCCCTATGCTCCAGAGCTTTGCTGACACGGGTGATGTCTGGGATGGAGCATCTTACAGCGGCACCGCAATCGTGTATTCCTTCCGCTGCTACTCCAACAGCGACGGTGCCGTCGATCTGAGCTTCTATATCGACAATGTGAACGGATACTGGAACACCACCGCTAACAAGTTCTGCCTTGACAAGTATGTGAGCGGCTACATCGAAGCGGAGAACCCCGCCTCCGGCTACCTCAGCTTCCACCAGTACACCCTCAACCAGGGGAACGGAGTATATCCGCTCCAGAAGCTTTAGCGGCTGGCGCTTGCCGCGGGCCGTGGGCTTATGGACCGTGGGCTTATGGACCGTGAAGTGGAACTGATTGTATATCAGTCGTTTATGCAAAAGACGCCTGGAAAATATTTCCAGGCGTCTTTTGCGTATTTTATTATAAATCAGCCGGTTACACTTTACGGCCAATCTCGCCGCCCCCACTCCGTACTTCCTTCGTCACCCAACGCTCCGCCGCCATTTTCCCCCGC
>CALCEJ010000007.1 GCA_937900465.1 uncultured Bacteroidales bacterium
CACCTTTCCCTCACGGTACTGGTCCACTATCGGTCTTCCGGGAGTGTTTAGCCTTACGGGATGGTCCCCGTGACTTCGGACAGGATTCCTCGTGCCCCGCCCTACTCAGGATCTCCGACTCCAATGAACATTTTTACCTGTACGGGACTGTCACCCTCTGCGGTCGCTGTTTCCACAGCGTTCCAGTTTCATCTCCATCAGATTATTCGGGTCCTATGACCCCGCACGGTCCGTAAACCGCACGGTTTAGGCTCTGCCCCTTTCGCTCGCCACTACTCAGGGTATCGATTCTTTCTTTCTCTTCCTCAGGGTACTAAGATGTTTCAGTTCCCCTGGTTCGCCCCAACTTACGTTGGTAATAGCTCTTCAAGCTATTGGGTTCCCCCATTCGGTCATGCTCGGATCAATTCCTGTTTGCAGATCCCCGAGCCTTTTCGCAGCTTACCACGACCTTCTTCGCCTCCGGATAGCCTAGGCATCCTCCGTTCGCTCTTCGTTCCTTTCTCTTGTGAATCACACGAGTCTTGCGACTCGTGTGCTGTTTTGCTCTTGCCTATTGAAATTGTAGTCCGCAGTCTACGTCCGAAAAAACTTCTTCTCTTCTGTACTCTACAGACTTCTCTTTCTGCTTTCTTTACCTCTTAATCTTTTCTCTCAGTGTTGTCATAGATCTGTCCGTTTCGGGGTTTTGACACCCCCTTTCTCAAACGGGACTGCAAAGGTACTGCTTTTTTTTATTCCTCCAAATTTTTTCTTAAATTTTTTGAAATTTTTTCCAGGAGGAGGTTTTGCCGGATGCGAGCAGACCTTCCGCAAAAAAACAGAGATGGGCTTTACTTTGTTTTCATTTATGATAAGAATGATTATTTTTGCAGAACTCGAACCGAGTGCAAAGAAATTATTTAAAGCATTGTGCTATGAAAAAGCTTTTAGAGGTTCTCCAATACGGGGAATCTGACATTCGGTTCAACACAGACCTTGATCCTGACAAACTCCAAAAGGTAATTCCCGATCTGTCTTCAACGATCCTTTTTTCTATGCTTACAAAGCTGTGGGGCGGCAACGAAACCGCCGTACTGGCTGTAATCAGATGCCTGGCAATTGCGGACCTCGCGGCCAGCGTAAACCGAAAGGAGATGATTGGCTTTCTGGATTCCGCCTCAGAAAACCTTGTAAGTGCATTTGAGGAGGCTAAAAGAGCATTTGAACAGAAAGGTATGCGTATCAAGACCTTCGGCCCTCTTGTTACGCCTCCCAAAAAAAAGAGCTGATAATGCAACGAATCGTCGTAAGGACGCTCCCAGACGGGAGCGTCCGGAATGTCAGGCCCTTCCACGTCTGCCTTAAAGGGCTGGAGGACGCCGTCCTCTGCCGGGAAGATGAAGACTGTGACGTTATGGTGAAGGTAATCTGCATATCAGCCCGACGGTGCAATGTTATCGTCATTATATATGCCGTAGTATCTAACCATTGTCATATCGCCGTCCTGGCCGCTTCTCAAGAGGATGCTGACAGATATGGGCAAGACATCAAAAAGGTGTATTCTATGTTCTTCAGCCGGAAGTACGGCGAAAGGGGAATTCTCAGGAGGGTGGAAATGAAGGCGCTCCCCCTGGAAAACGACTGGCATACCAGAAACGTGCTTGCGTATATCCCGCGGAACGCCCTGGACAACGGAGGGCCGGTGGATGAATACAAGTGGTCCGGATACAGGGCGATGTTCCGGGACAAGAAACCCGAATGGACCTTTCCCGTCTCAATGATGAAGAGCAGGGATAAGGAGCGGATCCTTCACACGGGTGAATCCGTCAAGGGTGTCGCTTGGGTAGTGAACCGAGACGGAGAACTCGAACCTTTCAGCTTTTGCGACTCCGCGTACCTCGAGCAGGTTTTTAACGGCAAGCAGTCCTTTTTCCTTCAGTGCATTGGGGGCGTCAACACCACCGAAATGGCGTTCAATCTGGAAGTACGCCCATACACGATGGTCACTGATGCAGAGTTCCTGAAATCTGTAGAAGAGCTTTCCCGGAACTGGTTCAAATGTCCCATCTCCGCCCTCAGTCAGGAGCAGAGAGCCCGGATTATTTACCACGTCCAGAAAACTCACAAAACCTCTACCTCCCAGCTCGCCCGTGTATTTCGCCTTCCTCGCAGCATTATCACGCAGATCCTGGGTAAGAAGTGACCGGTCGGAGTTCGGGACGTAGGGGTCAGGCGTCGGGGAAGGCTGGGCCGATGGATGGGGATGGTGGGCGTAGAGTTGCGGAAGGTCTGCTCCAAAGCGGCAGACCTTCCGCGAGGAAAAGGCCACAGAGGCAAGCTAGGCACATTGCGATTGCGGAAGGTGTGCTGGGTACAAGCAGACCTTCGGCAAAAATCGACAGACCTTCCGCAAAAATCGCTATCTTTGTGAGGATTCACCGCCCAACCCGAGCTGAACCGGGACAGGGGACGGGAAAACGACGGAAGAAAACAACGACGGAAGATGGAAGACAAGAAACCTATGCAGCTGCCGGAGAATGCACACCGGGAGCTGAAGGAGGGGGAAAGCTACAGGCCCCTTCTGGACCCGAACAGGAAGTATGCTGAGGTTACGCCGTATTCGGTGGCCGTGGGCATTGTGATGGTGATTATTTTCAGCGCCGCGGCGGCGTATCTGGGCCTGAAGGTGGGACAGGTGTTTGAGGCCGCGATTCCGATTGCGATTATCGCAGTGGGAATGACGAGCGCCCTGAAAAAGAATGATTCCCTGGCCCAGAATGTAATAATCCAGTCCATCGGAGGGTGCTCCGGAGCCGTGGTCGCGGGAGCGATTTTCACCCTCCCGGCAATCTACATCCTCGGAGTGGAAGTCAACTACTGGCAGATGGTGCTGAGCTCGCTGCTGGGCGGAGTTCTCGGAATCCTGTTCCTTATCCCCTTCAGAAAGTACTTCGTCAAGGAAATGCACGGGAAGTACCCGTTCCCAGAAGCGACGGCTACCACACAGGTCCTCGTCAGCGGGGAGAGCGGCGGGTCCAGCGCGAAAACGCTCATCGGCGCAGGCCTTATCGGCGGACTTTACGACTTTGTCGTAGCCAGTATGGGCCTGTGGAGCGAAACGCTGACTTCCCGCGTCGTCGCGTGGGGAGCGGCGATTGCGGACAAGGCGAAACTCGTGGTCAAGCTGAACACCGGGGCGGCAGTGCTGGGCCTTGGCTTTATCATCGGCCTGAAGTATGCGCTGATCATTTGCTGCGGATCCTTCCTCGTTTGGTTTTTCATAATTCCGCTTATCGGCTATGTCCTGCCGGAAGCACAGGCGGCGGGGCTCACCCCTGAGGCGATTTTCAGCACCTACGCCCGGCCCATCGGTATCGGCGGCATCGCGATGGCGGGGATTATCGGCATAGTTAAAAGCTTCGGCGTAATAAAGAGCGCCGCTTCGCTGGCGGTGAAGGAATTCCGGCGGAAGGGCGGCGACGAGAGCGAAAAGCCCCTCAGGACGGAGGAAGACATTCCTATGAAGAGAATTGTCTTCGGGGTTGTGATCGCCCTGCTTTGCATCTTCGCGTTCTTCGCCTTCGGAGGCGTTGTCCATAACGTCTGGCAGGCCCTCGTCGGGCTTGTCATCGTAGCCGTCATCAGCTTCCTTTTCACCACCGTTGCGGCTAATGCGATAGCAATCGTGGGCTCGAATCCCGTCAGCGGAATGACGCTTATGACCCTGATCATCGCCTCCGTCATCCTCATCGCCGTGGGCCTGAAAGGTAATGCCGGAATGGCGGCGGCCCTGATTATCGGTGGTGTCGTATGTACGGCGCTCGCGGTCGCAGGATCCTTCATTACAGACCTTAAAATCGGCTACTGGATTGGCTCCACTCCGCGAAAGCAGGAAGGATGGAAATTCCTCGGGGTGGCGGTATCGGCCATCACCGTCTGCGGAGTTATGATGGTCCTTAACAAGACCTACGGCTTTACGGGGGATCAGGCGCTGGTCGCCCCCCAGGCCAATGCAATGGCGGCGCTGATCCAGCCTCTTATGAGCGGAGGCGGCGCGCCGTGGCTGCTGTACGGAATTGGCGCGATGCTGGCCCTCGTCCTGAACTGGCTGGGAATTCCGGCTCTGGCGTTCTCCCTTGGAATGTTCATTCCGCTGGACCTGAACCTCCCGCTGCTTATCGGAGGTGCCGTTTCGTGGTTTGTCAGTTCCCGTTCAAAGGACGAAAAAATCAATGCCGCCCGGCAGGAAAAAGGAACCCTCATCGCCTCGGGATTCATCGCCGGCGGCGCTCTGATGGGAGTAGTCAGCGCCATCCTCAAATTCGCCAATGTGGACATTTTCCTCTACGGGTGGAATGCCCGTTTCGGGGAGGCGGTGGCAATTATCCCCTACCTCCTTCTGATAGGATATACCGTTTATGCTTCAATGAAAACTGAAAAATAATGGAAAAGATTTTAGACAGGTTTTTAAGGTATACGGCTGTCGATACCCAGAGCGACGAAGACAGCGAGAGCCAGCCTTCGACCGCCAAACAGCTGAACCTTCTCAGAATGCTCCGGGATGAACTGGAAGCGATGGGCGTCGATGCCACGCTCGACGAGTACGGCTACGTTATGGCGTCCATCCCTTCGAATACGGACAAGAAGGTCCCGGCGATAGGCTTTATAGCCCACGTGGACACCTCCCCCGATGCAAGCGGAGAGAACATCAAGCCCCAGATTATCCGTAACTACGACGGCGGGCCCATAGACCTTGCCGGCGTTCCCGGACTCAAGCTTGATCCGGCGGAGTTCCCGGAAATGCTCCACTTCACAGGCCAGACTCTCATCACCACCGACGGTACCACCCTCCTCGGGGCGGACGACAAAGCCGGCGTCGCGGAAATCATGGACGCCGTCCAGTACATACAGGCCCATCCCGAATTCAAACACGGGCCCATCCGGATCGGATTCACCCCCGACGAAGAAATCGGCCGCGGCGTCGTGAAATTCGACGTACCGAGGTTCGGCGCCGACTACGCATATACCATGGACGGCGGCGAGATAGGCGAACTCGAGTTCGAGAATTTCAATGCCGCATCGGCAAAAATCCACATCCAGGGACGGAATGTCCATCCCGGCTACGCAAAAGGCAAGATGAAAAACGCCATTCTGATAGCCCAGGAGCTGAATTCCCTCCTTCCCGCGCTCGCCCGCCCCGAGCATACCGAAGGCTACGAGGGCTTCTTCCATATAGTCTCATTCCAGGGAACGGTCGAGGAAGCCTCAATCGCCTACATAATCCGCGACCACGACAAGCCTCTGTTCGAAGCCCGCAAGAAGATGATGGAGAAGGTTGTCGGAGAGATCAACGCCCGCTACGGCGAAGCAGCTGCGACGCTGGACCTCCGCGACCAATATTATAATATGAGAGAGCAGGTGGAACCTCACTATGAGGTCGTCGAGATGGCGGTGAAGGCGATGGAAGCGGAAGGCATCAAGCCCAAGATCCAGCCCATACGCGGCGGAACCGACGGAGCAAATCTCTCCTTCAAGGGTCTTCCCTGCCCCAACATCTTCGCCGGCGGGCTCAACTTCCACGGAAAAATGGAATTCGTGCCGCTGGAGAGTATGGAGGCGGCATCAAAGGTGATACTCAGGATTCTTTCGCTTTTCGAAGGGGCTTAGCGGCTTTCCTCCGCTCCTTTTCGAGATACTTTTCGAAGATTGCGCGTTCCCTCTGGGCCTTCCGTTCGAGACGACGGAGGGCCTTGAGTTTTTTGGCTCTTTCCTTCTGGAGCGCCTTCTCTGCCTTTGCCGCCTGCTTTTCCTCATAGATGCGGTCCTGCTCAGCCCATTTTGCCTCGAGGGCGGCCTGCCTCTCCGCTTTCTTCCTTGCGCGTTCCTCCGCTTTCCGAGCCTTCTCCTCCGCCTGTCGCTGCTTCTGAGCAGCCTTCAAATCTTCCTTCGTCAGCTCCCCAGGCGCGGGAGCGGTCAGAGTATCCGCGGGAGAAGCCACACCCGAAAGGGAATCCCGGACAGTGGGAAGAGAGGTCTCCAGGGAATCCGCTACGGAAGATGAAGTGATCAGTGAATCCTGCCCAAGGAGCGAATCAACAGGCGCGGCAAGCGAATCCATAACGGATTCCGCCATCTTCAGGGAGTCAGCGATCCTTCGTTTTTCGCGAGCCCTTACGACCTCAAGGGAGTCCCTTAAGGCTATTTCCTTGTAAACGCTCTTGATATAGCCGGGGAAATAGGTGTTTGTCTGGGTGAATTCCGCGTGGGGCCGGGCGAGGTATTCTACCCGTTCCGTAGGCTTCGGAAGGCGGGTTGTAATGTCTGAAGGGGACTTGGGCCTCCTCTCCGGATCCCATCTGAAACCCTTGAGCCGCTTTTCATCTTCTGCCATCTGGACAACAGGATATGCATTGTTCTTTGCATTCTCGAAGTAATAGATTTTGTCCAGATTTCCCTCATCGAACACGGCATACAGCATCTTGGACTCAACCGTATTCACTGTTGCGAGAGCGTCATTTTCCTGCAGGAAGAACAGGGCCGATGCGCCTCCGAGGGCATCGAAACGGGTAAGGGTGAGTGTGGATGCCGCGGTGGAATCAAAGTATGCGACCATCTCCACACCCTTTATCTGGTCGAAGCTGACTTCGTCTTCCTGGGTTGTGATGAACGCGTTGGAGATAAGATGGGCCTTACGGACCTGCTGGTTCTTGACGACGGCGTAAATGCTGTCAGCGGAATACTGGCGGTTACCTTCGTTGAAGAGCAGAGGGTCTTTGTAAAGGCGTATCAGGGAGTCACGGTCGTTGAATGCGAGTGAATCACCGGACATCTGAAGGTCATCACGGAATACGCGGATCTTGCCGGTGCCCCAGATCATCGACACCTTAGTGCTGTCAATCGGAGGCAGGGCCGCTGTCGTGTCCGAAGGAGCGGTAAACGTCGTGTCCGAAGGGGCGGGTTCCGGCTCTTCCGTTTCAGGGGCTGG
>CALCEJ010000008.1 GCA_937900465.1 uncultured Bacteroidales bacterium
AAAGATTATAATTTATATTTAAATAAATTATAAAAAATATGAAATATCTAATATTTTCCCAATTAAATAGGAATCATTTCCTGTTTTTGTCTTATTTTATAATTTCAATTATTATTGAAATAGATAATAAATATATAAAATCAACTGATGATATAGTTGATACATTTCATAAATGTTATATCCATACTTTGTCTGATTTTTTATCAATAATTCCTTTTATTATAATTAAATTAAGGTCAAAAGGTATTTCTAAAAGAGAAAAATTAGAAAAAATAAAAGCAAATTTAAGTGAAAAAAATTCAAATGAAAATTTAGCAGAAAGAACATCAACAGAATCATCAATCGACATTGCATATAAATATTTAAATGCAACTTTTAAAGAGAAAAAAGAAAAAGCAAAAAAAAGAAAAATTAAATTATCACTTCTTGTGTCAGTTTTCGAATTCTTAGCAATTTATTTGGATATCACATTCAGTATAATAGCTAAAACAAATAATTATGCTATTAAATTTTCAGAAATGGATTCACAAATTTTATTTAAAGTTATGTCCAAATATATTCTAAGTATAATTATTTTACATTCACCTGTTTATAAGCATCACTATCTTTGTTTGGCTTGTAGTCGGTCCACTGGCGCTGGCCCTGCACACCGCCCACGATGGCGTTGTGGCCGAGGGCTTCTTCCTTGTAACCCATCTCCAGCAGCTTGGGATTGCCGTGCATGAGGTCGCGGATGATCATCATATTCTTCACGGTGAACTCCCAGTCGGCGTCCTTCTCTTCGCGTGTCTTGCCCTTGCCCTTGCCGTAAAATGTGGTCATAGGCGTGCCGGGGAAGAGGGCGCGGTCTTCGTTGTAGTCGTGTCCTTCCTGGGGCTTGCAGTACTTCTCCACCCACTTCATTGCCTTCTCGAACTCCTCGTGGTCGTAGATTCCGAAGTCCACGCGACGCAGGATCTCTACGAGAGAAACGTACTCTGCGCGCATGCCGAGGTAGTTCTGAAGGAAATCGGCGTTCACGATGGAACCGGCGATACCCATGCAGGTGTTGCCCATCGAGAGATAGCTCTTTCCGCGCATGGTGGCCACTGCCTGTGCGGCGCGGGCGAAACGCAGGATCTTCTCCGCCACGTCGGCGGGGATGGTGTTGTCGGCGAGGTCCTGGACGTCGTGGCCGTAGATGCCGAATGCAGGCAGGCCCTTCTGTGCGTGGGCTGCGAGCACTGCTGCGAGATACACTGCTCCCGGGCGCTCGGTGCCGTTGAATCCCCAGACTGCCTTAGGATAATGAGGATTCATATCCATTGTTTCGGAGCCGTAGCACCAGCAGGAGGTGACGGTAATTGTAGAACCCACTCCCTCGCGTTCGAACTTTTCGGCGCAGGCGGCGGCTTCTGCCACGCGGCCGATCGTGCTGTCGGCGATTACGCACTCCACGGGACTTCCGTCACCATTGCGGAGATTGCCGGAAATGAGTTCTGCTACAGCCTTCGCGAGAGCCATAGTCTTTTCTTCGAGACTTTCGCGTACACCGCCCTGACGGCCGTCGATGGTCGGGCGGATACCTATTTTGGGATACTTCATAATATAAAGTTGGTTAATTTGTTTTCTGTTGGATGTACCTGCGCCAGCCGTAGGTCGCTACGATGATGAAGCAGACCAGGGGCAGGATGAAGGAGCAGTTGACTGCCGGATGCCCTGCCACTGTGCCGAGGTCGATGATCATGCCCTGCAGAGGCGGCATCAGGGCTCCGCCCACGATGGCCATCACCAGGAAGGATGCTCCGAGGGTGGTGTCCTGCACATCCACGTTCTCGAGCGCGATGCCGTAGATGGTGGGGAACATCAGACTCATGAAGAAGCTGATGCCAACCAGGCAGTAAAGCCCGGCTTTGCCCACTATAACTATAGTGCCGAGGGTGCATACCGCAGCGCATATTCCGAAGATGCCCAGCATCTTGCGGGAGTTGAGGTATTTCATAAGCATCGTGGATATGAACCTGCTCGAAAGGAAGAGCACCATCGCGACTATGTTGAAGGTCTGTGCGGTCGCCTTGTTTATGCCCAGATTGTCGGCATACTGGATGATGAAGGTCCAGACCATAATCTGCGCGGCCACGTAGAAGACCTGGGTGAGGACGCCCTCGCGGTAGGCCTTGTTATGCCAGAGATTGTGTAGAGTCTGCCCGGTGGTATGGGTATTGCCCGCGGCCTTCTCCTCCTCGCTCTGGGTCTTGGGCATGCGCACGAGGGCTATCACCACGAACACCAGCAGCACCACCAGACCTATGATTACATAAGGATTGCGGATAACTGCGAGGTCGTGCAGGCGGATGTCGGCCTTTTCGGCCTCCGAGAGCATAGGGAAGACGATGTTGCCGGCAGCGTCACGCTTGTCGGAAATGAGCTGGGGGAGAACCACGAAGGATGCCACCGCCATGCCGCAGAGCGAGCCCATGGGGTTGAAAGTCTGGGCGAGATTCAGGCGGCGTGTGGATGTTTCCTTGCTGCCGAGCGAAAGTATGTAGGGGTTCGCCGTGGTCTCGAGGAAGGCGAGACCGAAGGTGAGGATGTAGAGGCTGATGCAGAAGAAACTGAACTGCTGATAGGCGGCTGCGGGGATGAAGAGGAAGGCCCCCACGGCATAGAGGCCGAGCCCGAGCAGGATGGCGCTCTTGTAGGAGTATTTGCGGATGAAGAGCGCTGCCGGGATGGCCATGGTGGCGTATCCGCCATAAAATGCAAATTGGATGAGCGATGCCTTTGCGGCGCTGAGTTCCATAACCGTCTGGAATGCCGCCACCATGGGATTGGTAATATCGTTCGCAAAGCCCCACAGCGCAAACAGGCTGGTAATCAGAATGAAAGGAACGAGATACTTTTTCTCGACCAGTTTAGATTTAGTGTTCATATCTACAAATATAATAAAATTATGCTTAATCTTCGTAAATACCCTTGATTAAGTTTTTCGCTCCCTTCCGCACAGATACGTGGTAAAGAAAAACCGGGGGTGCATTACACCCCCGGCGTCATAATGTTGTACGCATAAACGAGGTTCAGATTATTTCCTGTTGGGAGATATGACGGGACGGATTGCAAATCCGCAGAAGCGATCGAGAAGACTGACCGTCATCTTTTCTCCACTGTTTCGCATAGTGTAAGCTTTGATTTTTGTATCATTGTCGCCGGGCCAGCCGGTGCGTGCGCTCCAGTAGAACGATGCGTCGTAGTAGCACCAGACACTCCACCTGTTGCCTGTAAAGGGGAAGAAAACGGAGTTGCCTTCGTAGCCGCTTACCTTGCTGGTGAATAGATGACCGTTCATACCGCTTCCGTTATAGTTCTCGACGTAGGAAATGGTGGAAATGGCATCCAAGCACAATGTTTCCAGGTCCTGACTGTTCGGAATGGCCCAATTACCGCCCCAGTCGGGGTTGACCCGGACAGCATCGTCCGACATCTCAAGTTCAAAGAAACCGTCGTATTTAGTGAAGACAGGTGTTTCGTTGCCTGACGAATTGAACTTATAGGATGTCCAATTGTATCCGGTCTTTCCTAATTTCCAGTGTTCGCAGGGACTTTCCGTCGCATAGCCGGCCTCATAGTACGGTTCCGTTTCGCCCCAGGCGTAGTAGTCTCCGATCTCGGTTGGAGAACTTGCACCAAGATTGCAGGTGGCGAACTTGACTCCGAAACCCATATCGACATACTCGTGGAGATTGTCGATGCTGGTGGCGTAGTTCCTGGCAGCCAGCAGATTGGCGCTCTTGTTGCCTTGGTAGGTCTTGCCGGCATTGTCTGTGACATCGAAGATATAGGTCTGCTTGGCAGCGCTGTTGTTGCGAAGGGCCACATATACAGTCGTTGAAGGCGTGGCGAGGGTTACCGTAATGTCACCCTTGGTCTCGGTGCCGTCGGTGGCGACGCTCTGTACCAGACCGTTAGGTTCGCTGATGGTAAGTGAGTTGACGCTTACGGGGAAGGTGAACTTGGTGATAGACTGCTGCGGAGCGAAGGAGGCTGCGCTGGTCGTGACCGATCCGCTGCTTACCGACGATACCGTTACCGTGGCAGTAGCATAGTCGAAGCCGCCTGCAAGGCCGGCGAGCGTGCCATCCTGTCCGTTATAGTCGATGGCATCCTTCAGATAAATGAGCTTCAGGCTGTTGCCGGTAGAAATCGTGCCGGTGAGAGTCCCTTTCAGCGTGGCACTGGCAGCGTTGGCATCCGGTTGCAGATAGCCGGTGAGCATTGCGGATGTCGTTGTATTATAAACATATATTTTCTCGGTGGTGGCGAAGGTGGCGGTAAGATTGTTTCCAACTTCGGCGAGTGCCTTGGTGTCGGCGAATGATGCTCCTACGGAAATATCAAATTCTCCGTCAAGTATAGTGGTATCTTCTTTCTGGCAGGAAACGGCGGCAGCAATTATAGCAACTGCGGCAAGGATAAGGGTAAGATTCTTTTTCATCATTTTGCTCTTTTCGATTATACAAGACTAAAATCAGAGCCAATCATCGGTGAATACATAGCCGTCACGTGTGGCATCGATCCCGTCGATGGTGAGATCAACTCCGGATGTGCATACATTGCCTTCCATCTTCAGTTCTTGCACCTTGACTACGGGTGCAAAGTAGGTTGCTTTGTTTTTTAGATAGTTCATAGTGGATAATTTTATTGTCTAAGTTTTATTGTGGATAATTATGAGTTAGTTTCAATAAATGACGGGACGGACCGGGAACCCGATAAAACGATCAAATTCTGTCGAATTCAAGGCTTCGGTTGCCGTAAAAGTCAAAGCCGAAGCTTTGCTTGCAGTGCCGGTGGAAGAAAGCCAGTAGAAACTCCTGTCGTAATACCACCAGGTCCTCCATCTGTTGCCTGTGAACGGAAGGAAGATGGAGTTCCCTTCGCAGCCGCTTACCTTGCTTGTGATGAGCAAACCTTTCACTCCGGTACCAAGATAATCCTCATACCAGGTTTTGGAGGTGTTTTCGCCTTTCATCAAACTGGAAGCGCGCGATGCGTCAGGAATGCGCCATTTGCCACCCCAGCTGGCTCTGGCAACGTCATCCGCCAGATCAAGGACCTCGCCGGCACCGTATTTGGTGAAGGTCGCACCGTCGCCTGAGGGATTGAACCTGTATGAGCCCCAAAAATAACCGGCGGCCTTTCCTTCTTTCCAATGGGCACCGGGAGACTCCTTCGCATAGCCGTCCTCATAGTAGGGCTCCATCTCGCCCCAGGCGTAGTAGTCACCGATTTCGGTGGGAGAGCTTGCCCCCAGGTTGCAGGTGGCCCATTTGATACCGAAGCCCATATCCACGTACTCACGCAGATTGGTGATGCTTAAGTCATAAATCTTTGCACCCGCTATCTTGACGCTGCTGTAGCCCTGATAGGTCGAACCGCTCTTGTCCTTGACATCAAAGAAATAAGTTTGCTCGCTGTCGCTGTTGCTGCGAATAGCTACATAGACTTCTGTCGAAGGTGTCCCGAGTGTTATCGTAATATCTCCTTTGGTCTCGGTGCCGTCGGATGCGATGCTCTGTACCAGGCCTTCAGGTTCGCTGATAGTAAGTGATTTGACCTTTACGGGGAACGTCAACTTCGCGATGGACTGCTGCGTCGTGAAGGAGGCGTCGCTTGTCGTGACCTTTTTCCCCGATGTGACCGACGATACACTTACATTGGCCGTGGCATAGCCAAAGCCGCTTGCAAGGCCGTCGAGCGTACCATCCTGCCCGTCATAGTCGATGGCATCCTTCAGGTAAATCAGCTTCAGGTTGTTGCCTGTCGAAATGGTGCCGTTAAGTTTCCCTTTGAGCGTGGCGCCGGCGGCATCGGCCTCCGGTTGCAGATGGCCGATGAGCATTTTCCGGGTAGTCTCATTATATACATAGATATGCTCCGTAGTGGAGAATGTGGTAGCGAGATTGTTGCCCGCTTCAGCGAGGGCCTTGGTGTAAGCCCCGTCTATAGATGCGCTGACGACCATTTCAAATATCTGGTCATATATGCTGTCGATGTACCCTTCTTCCGATTTGCCGGTATCCTCTTTTTTATCGCAGGAAACGGTGGCGGCAATCGACACGGCTACAGCAAGGATGAGAGTAGAAAACTTTTTCATATTGTATTAAAATTAACATTCATATCAGGGAACGTCTATCTCCAGGACCAGAGTTTCGGTTTCACCGCTGGAATAGTTCAAGACAGCACGGATGCGGTGATGCCCGCTCGTGAGTGTGACGGAAGCCTCCGGACAGGGGAGTCCGTCATAGAACCAGGCCACCGATTCGGGAGGATTCCATAGCGACTGATCAAGCGCGAATGTAAACTCGCTGCCAGCCTGATAACCACCGGGGTTGACAATCGTCGAATAGCCCATCGAAGACAGTGTTGCGTTTTTTTGACCATCAGTGTCCATCAGCGTCGCACTGACCATAACAGCCTGCTTTTCGCATTTTGTCCAGTTGGTGCGGGTTGCAGAGAACCACGATATATAGAAACCGCCACACTCTTCCCCGACTCTTTTTACGATCAAGGGATATTCGGCATTCACGCCTCGGAGGGCATAGCCTATGTACATATCTTTATCCGGGTCGATTTGGATCCTGTCTTCGCTTACATCCACCGAAAGGGTGGTATAGGGGGCGGCATTCTCCACTTTCTTGTAGAGGACGCGTTTGCTGCCCTGTTCTACCAGCACGTAGGCCTCACCGGAATAAGGTTTATCCTCGGTATATTGGAAGCTGACGGTCTGAAGGTACATCCCGCCCCACTGCTGTAGTTCGCCGGTGCTGTAGTGGACGGCGGCAATGAGATCCTGGGGCTTATAGACATAACCGACGCCGTAGGCCGAACCGCCGGAGGGGAACTTGCATAGATCGGCCGTCATTGCGTCGTCCAGTTTCCGCAGCACAAAGTTCTGCTCCCGGAAGCGATCTACAGTCACTTCGGATGAACGGGTGATGTACCCGTCCTTGTAGGCGGAAACCATAAATTGTTTGGAGCTTTCCGATTCAGGGATTGTGAGTACAAAACGGCCGTCGGCATCCGTCCGGGCAGTATAGGCGGCCGAACGGGGGCTGACTTGATTGGGTCTGGCCTGCATCCGGGCCGAAGAGGTCCCGGCTTCGGATTCGATGGCAATCACCACCCCTGCGATGGGGGCAGCGTCCGTTCCGGTCACTTGCCCCACCAGTTGACGTTTGTCGGAGAATGTTTCAACTCGGAACTCCGCGCGGCTTCCACTGATGGAGATACCCGTCAAGTGAATGGGCAGATGATTGCCGCTCCAGGCAAGGGGCGTAAATGTCGTGACATTTTCTGCACCCGGATATACCATTCTTTCCAAGTCGTTCGAACTGTAACCGCCGGGTAATTCCAGAAAGCAGCAGGGATGGTTGCTGTATCGGTTGATGGCATTTCCGTCCCAGGTTTGCCGGGCCGTAATGCCGGAAGCGACGAAATTTTGCGATTTATCCACGTGATAGACGATGACGCCCTTTGGAAGATAGGCATCCCAGCCGGTCCCGTCACGCATTTCAACAAGAAAGAATTCTCCATCCACGTCGGCAGGTATGACGTAAGGAGCGCTATTGTCGCTCAGGGATCCGAGTGTATAGGAGCCCGGCCCGGTGATTTGTCTGAATCCATCCAGCCAGCCTAACATCTGCCGCTCGATAGATGTGTAGTTCACAGGCGTGTGGGTGTTGTTCATCGCTCCGGAGTTCATAATGGAGAAACAGGACAAATCGAAAGCCGTACCATTGGTTTCGTAATCCGTGTCGTAGAAATCCGGCAAGCCCAGCGAATGCCCGAATTCGTGACAAAAGCTGGCGATTCCCGTCCGGTTGGTTCCACTGGCTCCCCGATACTCCGAGGCACAGGAATAGCCGTATATGCGCGTGCCGTTCAAGAACAGGTTGTAGCTGCTCAACACAGATGCGTGAGACCAGAAAGAATCCTCGTCTGCACCGTCAGATTGACTGTGTCCGGCAAAATAGAAGAAAATATTGTCAACATAACCATCCTTGTCGTTGTCGTAAACTGAAAAGTCGATCTGATCCTTCAGTTTCAGACAGGCCTCATACAGGGCGTCGTGGACGTGAGAGTTACGGTCTGCCCCCGAATCCTTACCGTAATAAGAATAGCTTTTATCCAGCGTTACCGGGCCGTATACGTCGAAGGTGGGATTGAACAGGCCGCTGGAATTGTCTGTCAGGAAATCCCGGACAGAACCGGTGGCGCCACCGTCGGAATAGTGTGCCTCATTGAGCATACGGGAGAAGGTTCTGCCGGCATCGGCTGTCGTGAACAATCTGTCGGGGAAATCAACCAGCAAGACAAGGAAGCGCTTAGCCCCGATACTGATACCTTTAGCACGGGCTTCGGCTTGCAGCCGGGCTGCATTCTGTCTGGCGCTCTCGCCGGCCATCCGCTGCTTGAGCATTTTGGCGCGGGCATTGGCGACGGGCCTGTAATAACCATCAGGTCCCTTTTCCACTACTGTTCCATTCCAGGTAATCCAACTGTTGAATTCATCGCCGTGGTTGACCAGCATAATTACGCTGCCGTCCGGCTGGGTATATGGATATGGAACAGGGGAAGCCGGCGATGCATAAACAAGAACGGCCGAACAAAAAAGTGCTGCTATAAGTATGCTTAGCTGTCTTCTCATAAATCTTCTCTTTTAACAATAATGCACTTTCCGCCATCCCCGTCGAGGAAAAGGAGCCCGTCCCGGATATACGCCACTATCAGCTGCAGCGTTTCGGAAGCCTCCGTATAAATACCATCCTTCAGGGTCACTGATGCCGTGAAATTGTCTCCGATATTTACGGACGAAGGGATGCCGGAAACATCAAGGGCCTGATGCCAGTCCGGGCGGAGGATAAGGAATCTGCACGAAGCGGGGCCTGCACTCCAGGACCACTGGTCGCTGCCGGGCCGGTAAACGAAGTCATCTTCCAGGATGCCATAGACTCCTGGGATGTGTTTATCCTGAATGTTGAACAGCTGCCGTACGGTGAGCTCTTTGACCAGCGAACCGGAACTGAGCCGTAGTGTCGCTTCCCGGATTTCACCGGTCCGGTTTTCATCGAAATGCAGGATCAGTTCCCGATTGTCCAGCGACTTGACCTTGACAATGCTGAGCCACGTGGCCGATCCGAGGATTTCTGCAGTAAAATCGACATTGGTGGCCATAAAATAGGAACGGTCTCCCTCCGAGGCAGTGGCTTCCAGGATTTCGTCGGCCGGATACAAGACATCGGTCTGTGCCTGTATGACAGGGATGTCGATATCGACAGAACCGGTATGGATGGTGATGGAAGTATTTCGTGCGCCTACGTTTTCATTGACATCGGAGGGCGTGACCATCAAGCGGACAAGCCCGGCGGTTCCCTGCATCTGTTCGATGGAAAGCCATTGTGCGTCACAATTGTACTTCCAGGCTTGTTTCAGCCTAATATCCAGGTTGGCCGTTGCAGCGCCTTCGAGGTTCAGGGTGGTCGGCTTCACTACGGAAGAAAGGCCCTCCTGAGTGAATGAGACTGTTTTTTCCTGCTTTCCTGCTGTGAAAACAAGGGTGAGATTCCTGGAGCTTTCTCCCAGATTGAAATCCGTTGTCAGGCTGACCCCCGTATCGCTCTGCACCAGATTGGCCCAGGAAACCGGTTCCTGGCAGGCAACCTTCCAGGGATGGTCGCAATTCACCTGTACGGTCACTGTCTGCGCCTCCGCAGTCACAGTTCCCGGTTGACTGACGGTGAAAACAACGGCTTCCTGCTCTTTCTTTCCGCATCCGGCCAGAACAAGGGCAGCGATCAGGAACAAATATCTGGATTTGTCAATTGTCTTCATTTATCATTCAGAAATAGCAGCCTCAAGTTCTGCCGACCAGTAGGCGCAGTCGAGCTCCAGGAATGTGGAGCTGTATGCCGTAGTCAGGGGAGTCTTTATTACAACGACGGTGTACAGCTCCCCGGCTTCGTCGAGACGGCGGATGATATCTTCGTGCTTCTGCTTTGTTTCCCGGTCTCCGCAGATATCCCGGATCGATCGCTTGAAGGCCTCTATGCCGGGGACCATCTCCTCGGTAATCTTCTCAAGCTCCGTATCGTGGTATATGTGAGGGAACACGTGGGGTGCCTTGTCTATCATATCCAGAGTCTGCTTGAGGACATCTGTATAGGGCTCATCTGCGTATAGCGTGATGATTCCTTCCCCGGACTGGAGAGGGTAGGCCATATCTGTGATGGCGACCCAGTTCCGATGCCCGAGCAATGGAAGGATGGACTCGAACTCCGCCCGCCAGTCTTTTTCAGGAGTGGGGGCCTGCCTGTTGCAGGACAAGAGCAGAAGGGGGAGTATGGCTGATGCAATAACGATTCTGAAAAGTTTCATCGCCCGACAGGATTATTTGAAAGAATAAGTACCGGAAACCCCTTCGGCAAGACTGACCTTGGATGCGACCGGTTTCTTGCGACCGGTCAGAGACAGAGCCTTTAGGTCAAGGCTTCCCTTCAGGACCTTCAGAGTAACGGAATTCCCTGTAACTTCACAGGTCCCGTAGGAATAACCGTTGCTCCAGAAATACACTCCCGGCGTCGAAGTGAAATTCATCGTTTTCGATACACCGGAATAATGGAAGTCGCTCAAGGCAATGATAGCAGCCCAACTCGCCATAGAGCGTGCGTAATGCCAGCCGCATTCGGGTTCATTGAAAGGATTGCGTCTTGCCCCGTCATAGCGTTCCCGAATGGCTCTGATGCACTTAAGTCCATCTTCCGTCTGTCCTTCGTAGAGCATACCCACGGCTGCGCAATACTCGAATCCGGTCATACATTCTCCAAAATAAGGGAACGGCACCTCGAGACGGCCGTGCGGCCAGGAAGCCATCAGCAAGGCGCTTTCATCGCCAAGGGCGAACGAGCGCATATTGTTGAACTCTTTTCCAATACCCTCCACGAAGTTGTACTTCATAATACTTTCCAGGGTGGTTTTGATATGAGACTCATCGCCGAGATAGCCCAGGCCGCAGATGTGTGCCATATACTGGCCCACGAGCTGGTCCACAAGGCAGCCCCGTCCCAACTGATAATCCGGAATCCTGACTTCGGGGTCATCCATATCCAGATACTCGAAGGTCGTCGGATCCGTGATTTTCTGCTCATAATACTCGCCGTTGAAAAGATTGGCATCGGTCCAGGAACTGCCCTGGGAGAAAAGCCGGGCGCATTTCTGCTCGAATTCCCTATCCTTCATCGCACGGGCCATCTGTCCGGCCGCCTTGAGGGCTCCCATATACCAGAACTGCATCTGCGGGTTCGGGCCGAAGTAATTGACATCCATCGTATTGTGCTGGGAGCCCTCCATAACACCGTCATTATTTCCGTCCCAGCCTTTTTCGACCCAGGTGAACGACATAGCCTTCTTCACTTGCGGCCAGAGCTCGGAAAGGAAGGCGTCATCGCCACTGAGCTGCCATTCGCGGAAGATCTTCATAATACAGCCCATCTGGCCGTCGGCAGCTGCGAAATGTCTGTCCGCAGCGGAAGCGAGAGGCAGGTCTGCACGGAAATTCATACACCCGTCATCCTGGCGCGTTGCGTATCTGAACTCCACGTCACGCATACTGCGGGCGAGCTCTCCGAACAGGAAGGGTGTCGCCACTTCATAGTTCCAGACGTGAGTGCAGGTGCCGTAGCACGAACCGAAATGGTCTCCGACGCCTTCCCAACCCATCAGATGCCCGTCGGGGAGACGGAACACCGTCTGCGAGCGGAGCACGGAGAGGTTGTAGAGGGCCGCTTCTTTCACCACGGCCGGGAAAGTGCTTTCATTCAGGGCATTCACGAAAAGAAGTGTCTCCTTTTCAAGTTCCGGTATCCGGGGAACGATTTTAAGGGCAGCTTTCCAGGCGTCGTAATACTCCCTGGTGTAGTAATTGCCTTCAACCCTGTTGGACCAGCCGATGCGGTTGGGGAAGCTCCAGGTTATGTAAAAAGTGAAAGACTCCGTTGCCCCGGGAGCGATCGTCTTCTTGACAGCCAGGGAGGCCATCGGGTCATTTTCACCTGACGGTTCCCTTTCGGTAAGCATTCCGTCGGCGCTGAAGTCATCCCAGAAGTTCAAGATCGCCTGATTCCAGTCGTTGCGTTTGGACGAGGTCCGGTAGGTGACACCTTCCTCGGCGCAGGTAGTCAGGGCTATGGTGCCCCAAGCCTGATGGTCGTTGGGAACACCATTGGAATAAAAATAGATTCCGCTCAGACCCCCTTCGGACCGGTATTCGTTGACGTTGTTCCGGACTGCATCCTTGACACCGTCGCGCCCTATGAAATTGCGGATGCTCCCGCTCACTGAAACTTCCAGCGGGCTGGAGGAGATATTCTTGACCTGGTAGGAGAGGACGGCTACCGGAAGGCCGCTCTTGTCGGCATCGGTGGGGATCAAGGGGTTGAAACCCTTGATCGTTACCTGCACCGGAAGCGTTTTGTCTGCCAGATGGACCTGACCGAAGGGATAGGCGCCATCGAAAGACGCCTCGTGGAAGCGTGGCATCCCGAAATTGTCTACACTTTCGCCGAAGCCGTTATTATACTCCGAAGGATAGAGTGGACCGGCGAGCATCGTCGTGGTACGCGCACCGGACTCATCCTGCGTGTAGATGGCGAAGAACGGTGCATTCCTGCGGGCAGTCCCCGAATTGAATCCTTTTGCCGGCACATTCATGATCTCCCAGTCACGGAGTTCTCCGCGGCCGCCGAGAGATACGGTCCCCGTGCCGATACCGCCGAGAGGCAATGCGACCTCCTGGAGATGGTCGGCATCATAATGGGTCATTACAGGCCACTGAGACGGGACCCATTCCCGTGCGGAAAGCCCTGCACAAATCAACAATGTGGCTACCGATAAGAATAGCTTTGATTTCATTTTCATTAGTCAAGAATACTGTGTCAGTAATTCGTTAATCCTCAGGCAACCAGAACTGATAGCCTTTTGCCTTCAGTTCAGCCCAGCTCTTCGGCGTACCGGAGCCGGCACTCCACACATCGAGAACCGGAGGACCCAGATAGGTCAAAACATCATTGTATTCACTTCCGATGACATTCTTGTAATGCAGAGTCAACTGTTTGAGTTTCGGATCGTAATGATTGTCCTCAGTCACATCCTGAACCGTTGAATACTTGAACGTATAGAAGGGGAAGAGGTTATTCCCTTCCAGTATAGGGGACATAGTATAGACCCCTCCTACTTCATCTGTCAGTTCGAGCAGATTCCACATCCAGCCGGCCCAGTGGTACGCAAACACTGTCCACGACCACAAACCTGTCCCGAAGATCATATATTTCCCCTTGAGCGAAGGATCCTTTTTGTCTTCAGGCGTGTCGGGATCCTCGAGAGGAAGGACATATTTCCACATATAGTGGACACCGTCCTTATAGTTCTCGGCCTGGTTCCCCTGAAGCCTGACAGAATGATACCTGCCTGCAGGAACAGAAGGAACAGGATATCCGGACCAATCTGTCGCCCGTGTGACATTTGTCACGAATCCAGTCACAAGGAATGTATTGTAAAGACGGCTTATCTCCACTCCGCCGGATGCAGATTTGATCTTGAGCGGAATGGCATAGTCGCGTTCTTTGAGGTTGGGGTTCGCTTTGGTGTCACGATCGAAAACGAATGAAAACTCAAGTTTCGCTGAAGATTCTCCCTTATGGATGATGACAGGGAAACCACCTTTGACTTCATCATAAGGGATATTCGTGGTGTATTTGTCTGACGATGGGATATAGCATTCCAAATCGTTCAGCGTATTGTAGTCATCCACCAGCTCCTGATCGAAATCAATCAGGATTTCGATGTCCTCGCCCGCAGGCTGGGACCCGCCGATGCCGACTTTGAACAACTGTTTGCATACTTTGGAACTGATATCCCAAAGAGTATCTACATCATAACTGTCGTTGATGACACGGAGAGTATCCGAATAGGTAGCGACGCTGATATTGGCCAATTCCCTTTCTGTGGCAGAGGTACTCTCCGAATGAATGATATAGGCCTCCTGCTTGTAATACTCCCTTTCGCTGTAGTCCAGCTTCCCGCAGGCAGCACACAAGACGGCTATGGACAAGATAGATATATAATAGTGTTTCATTTAATTCTGGATTAAGATGTTTATACTACCAACCCGGGTTCTGGACAAGCTCTCCCCAATGGTTGGAGACCTCTGAATAAGGGATAGGAAGGAAATACTGCCTTTTCTTGAAGACATATCCGTCCACCGCATAGCGCTCATAGAAATCGGAATTATTGACCGTATAGTTGCAGCCATATACCAGACCGCCCATACCCAGGGAGTTCCCCCAATTGTCACGGCCGGTCAGTTCGGCATCTTTCCAACGTCTCGAATCATAGTACCGTTTGCCTTCGAAAGCGAATTCTACATAGCGTTCGTGCTTGATCCAGTTGCGGACCTGCTCCTGCGTAGCGCCATCCGCGTAGCCCGGCAGGCCGGCACGATAGCGGATGAGATTCAGGTAATGAAGGATGTCAGGATTGCCGGGATCGATTTCGTTCAGGGCCTCGGCATAAGCAAGATACATCTCCGCCAGCCGGAAGATAGGGAAAGGTTTTTCAACACTGCCTGTACCGCGCCGGTCCAGATCGATACTGCCCCATTTATAAATGGTCCAGCAGGTCCTGGCGGAAGCTTTGTCGGTGATGATATAGCCATCGGCCATATCTGCACGATAATCTCCGTAATAAATTTCGTTCGAGCCTCCTATGTAACCGCGGCCCTGGAAACCGATATTGGCATAGAAACGGGCTTCCCTGTTGAGCGCCTTATTGGGGACCGGGGTGACGGGTGTGCTGCTGCTTGGCACCTTGAATCCGGTAATTACCGGGGTCGCGTAGGAAACCGTATTGCCCAGGCCATTGATGTAGTAGCCATCTCCGTCCGTGCAAGGGCCATAATCGACATACAGATCCGTAGCTTCTTCAATGGTCCGCCCGTCGTTCATAAAGAATGCATCGACCTGTTTCTGGGTAGCGCAATAATAATGGGGATAATAGGTGTTGATCTGGTAGTAGGAACGCGGGTAAGCGAGCTGGGTCAGAAGGAACATCTGGTTCGGAACGCTTACCTGCCAGATAACCTCACTGTTCCAATAACTGTCTCCGCCCTCAAACAGGCCTTTGTAGGAACGGTACGGATCTATCCCGGCAGGCCCTTCCGGCCAGGAGACATCATTACCCGCAAAACTTCCCAGAGGGACAGTTGCATATCCATCGTTGGCAGGAACCGTATAAATCTCAAATTTGCCCTCATCTATAAGCGCCTTTGCAGCATCTGCAGCCTTCTTCCATTTATTCATATCCGGAGTTCCGATGTTGACATAGGGCCGTCCCTCTTTGTCAACGAACGAAGCATAGTCCGGATTTCCGTTCACCAGCGGACTGGCGGCCCAGAGCAGGACGTGGGCCTTGAGAGCCATAGCAGCCTGTTTGGACGGACGTCCTAAATCTTCACCGTTAATCATATCAGTATCGGGAAGTCCGTCGATGCAGATTGCCAGATCGCTCAGAATGAAATCGACGCAGTCGTCGATGGATGCTCTCGTAGTAGGATAATTATCCGCATCGGAATAATCCACCGTATGATCGACGATGACGAAAGGACCGTAGTTCTCGAGCAAAAGCGAATAATAGAAAGCCCTCAGGAATCTGACATCCAAAGCATACCCCTCTACTTCTCCCTCCTTCAATAATTTGTCGTCGGCCTGGTAGCAGTTCTCCAGGAACATATTACAAGTCCTGATAGCCCTGTACTGGCCGCTCCATAGATTGAAAATCGGATTGTCGGCCGTTTGCCTGCCCCAGGCGAAAGTCGAAACGGCATAGGCGTCACGTCCCATATGCATCTCGTCATAATTCACACTGCTCATCCATACACCGGGATCGGCGAAGGACGGCATAGCACCATAGCATGCGGCCCAGGCTTTCCGAAGAGAGGAACGTTCCGTCCAGATATCATTGAGATTTTCTACTTCGTGCAGATAATCATCCGCTGAGAGAAAATTACAAGATTGAAGGCACGCAAGACCAAACGCAATTGCGCACATCGTAGTTAGTATCCGTTGTTTCATAATCATACGCATTTAGAGATTAAAGCCGATTTCAACGCCGAGAGAAACCGTCCATTTGAGCGGATAAGCATAGGAGCTGGTCTGTTCCGGATTCCAATCGGTGAATCTTGAGAATGTATATGGATTCTCAGTGCGACCGAAGAGATAGATACTCTTGTAGAAGCTTTTCTTCTTCGGAAGGAAAGTATATCCAAGTTCAATGTCAGCGATTCTCAGATAAGAGGCTTCGCGCAGCCAGAAAGTGGACTGCTGGGAGTTGTTCTGATTCCTCTGCCCGTACGCCAGGCGTGGATAAAGGGCGTCGGGGTTTTCCGTGGCTGTAGTCCCGGAATAAGATGCCGGAGTCCAGTGATTCTCGAGAGCAACCTTATAGATAGCCCCATTGTCCACTCCCGAGTAAGTCGGATTGAATGGGATACGGCCACCATTGATGGTCCGCCACATATTGGCTTTCCCGATGGTTCTGATTGCGAACGTCCAGTTTTTCCAGCTCATATCAAGTGAAAGGGAGAAATTCCATTTCGGATAAATGTTGCCGAGCCAGATGCGGTCTTTCGCCGTTATAACGCCGTCTCCGTCTATATCCTTGTACTTGATATCTCCGGGCAACACTTCACCCCAGGGTTGGACAGGACTGTTGTCGATTTCTTCCTGATCCTTGAACAGGCCGAGGGCGACATAATTCAGAGAGCGGCCATAATCGTATCCTATACCGCTCTGGTAGGGTACTTCCGGATCTGCCTGTCCGTTCTCAATGATGACATTGGTGTTGTAGCTGATGACCCCCTTCAGGTAATTGATGACGAAATCTCCCCATCTCTTGGAGAAGGTAAAGTCGAAATCCACGCCGGAAGACTCGGTGATACCCAGGTTCGCCTGGGGTATGGAAGGAAGGCCCAGCGTAGCCGGAATGGTGGACATATATATGAGCTGCCCTTCGTTCCGGTAGTTGTAATACTCCGTAATGAGTTTGAAGGCGTTGCAGAGTCCGATTTCCAGACCTGCGCTGAATTTGTGGTTCTTCTCCCAGGTCAGGCCCAGTTGTTCGAGACGGTCTTCGCCGATACCGGCGATAGAGATGCCGCCACCGGCTGCTTTTCCGAATCCGAAGGTATAACCGGTTTTCCCCGCTGTGGTAGCAAGATAACCAAAACGGGTCGCGGATCCCGCCGACCCCACCACACCGTAGGTAGCGCGGATTTTGAAAAGGTCCACGACAGGCTTCAGGCCTGCCCACCACGGCTCATCGGAAATCAGCCAGCCGACACCGAATGAGGGGAAAGGAGACCATCTGTTCTTGGGCGTGAACAATTGGGATCCGGACAATCCGAAATTGAGATCGGCAAAATACTTGTGCTTCCAGTCGAGAGTAACCCTGCTGGAGACCGACTGCTCCCGGGCTTCCAGCGCGTTGATGAGCAGTGTGCCGCCGCTGCCGGAGGGACGGTCGTTGAGCGTTGAACGTTGTTTATAGAGGATCAAGGCTGTCGGGTGGAATTTGCCCCAAAATGAATGGCTGTAATTCAACGAGCCTTGGACTTCTATCAGTCTGCTACCATAAGGAGTCGAGGACTGGAAAGACATTTTGTCATCTACGTCCGGGGTCCGGTTGATGGTGACAAGGTTCCCATCTTCGTCATATCCCGAGCCCAGGAAACTGTTCATATAATCGATGGCGTGCTGCTGATAATTCTTGACATACTGGTGAGTATAGTAATTCACCTTGGAGAATGACGCAATACCATTGACAAAGAGACCTTCCGTGATGAAATCCAGTTTCTGAGTCAGGCTCAGGTTAGTGGACATATGGTTTTCATAGACTTTCTTGAATCCGGTCCGGGTCAGCATAGCCCAGGGATTGGTGACTCCGACAGGTTCCTCCGGGATAGTTCCGTTGGAATATTCGTGAGGAAATAGCGTCGGATTGATGTTGTTCATTACGGTCAGCAGGCTGTTGACATCCTGGCCGGGCTCGGTTGTCGTCCCATAACGGCCGTCCAGTCCCAAAGTCAGTACCGTAGTAGGCGAAATGTCAGCTTTGACATTTGAACGGAAGTTGAACTGGTTGTAGTTGGCATTCGCATCGTTGCCGCTGTTGAACATACCGTCTTCTTTATAGAAGCCGCCGGACAAATAATAGGTAACGACATTTCCGCCGCCGCTGATGTTGAAATTGCCCTTCTGTGCGAGATTGTTGGGCTTTACCATTACGGAATACCAGTCATCGTTCGGGTAGATGTTCAAATCATCATCCCCGAACTTTATGATCTCCACATCGGTATACAGTGGTTTATCTCCCCGTACGACACGGGCTTCGTTGATCATCTTTGCATAATCTACCGAATTGATCCACTGAGGCTTATAGGTGGTATTGTTGACAGTTGTGGAATAATTTACGCGGACCACCGGTTTTTCGGAGACCTTTCCGCCTTTTGTAGTAATGACAATTATTCCGTTGGATCCCTCCAGGCCATAAACGGCGGTTGCAGAAGCATCTTTCAGAACGGTGAAGCTCTCGATATCATTCGGGTCGACATCGTCCAGCGTACGCTTGAGGCCATCTATAAGGATGAGGGGCTCGGTACTTCCTGTCACAGAGTTCAATCCGCGGATAATGAAAGAAGCCCCATCCTTTCCCGGCTGTCCGGATGACTGGACGAAATTGACACCTGCCACGCGTCCTGCCAACTGAGTCGTCAGGGAGCGGGTGGGCGAGCGGAGTTCCGTAGGGTCTATGCTGGTTATCGAGCCGACGATGCTTACTTTCTTCTGCCCCACTGAACCGGTAACGATGACTTCTTCCAGCGTCTGCGTGTCTTCCTGAAGAAGAACGTCGATTGCTTTGACGTTAGATACCCGCGTCAAATTGACTTCCTGCGTGACATAGCCGAAGCTGGTGATGACAAGTATTGCGTCAGAAGGCACATTCGACATCGAGAAGTTTCCGTCGAGATCTGTCACGGTACCCACGAGGGCATTTGATTTGATATGGATGCCGGCACCGATCAGCGGCCCCTGTGAATCCTTTACTATACCGGCTACCGTGATCCGGTCTCCTCCGGGAGGGGTTTGGGCCCTTCTCTCGGCCTGAGTATTCTGACCCTCGGGTTTTTTGACTGTGACCAGGATATGGTGCCCGTCGATCTTATACGTATAAGATTTAGGGAGAATCTGATCGAGGACAGTTTCCAGTTTTGCATTGCTGACATCAATACTGACGCGCGTGTCGGTGTTGACCTGGTCGTTGTTGTAAAAAAATTCGAGCCCGCTTTGATCCCGTATCGCATCGAACGCTTCCTCGAGGCTGACGTTCTGGAGTTTCAGCGTAAGACGAGTTTGTTGGGCGTAAGCAGGTGGTGCTGACAGAGCATTCCAGCAAAAGAGTAAGAGCAGAAGCGATAATAGCATCTTCTCTGTTTTTAGTTTTAGAGTCATAGACTATTGAATTGGTTATTGAAATTACTGAATCAAAAAATGAATTATTCAAGCCAAGGGAAAGCAAGGTCAGTATAGGAAGACGGTGTCTTTATCCATACGATATTTTATATCTGTCACCGTTGCTATCAGATCCAGCAGATAAGATATGTCGCTCTCCTTTTCCGCACTGCCGGAGAAATGCATATCACATATCTCCGGCCGTTCATACACGACCTTGAAATTATACCAGCGCGAGAGTTGGGAGAATATTTCGGAAAGCGGCTGGTTGCGAAACAGGAAAATCCCGTGAATCCACGAAACATAGAATTCCGGATTGACCTGCGAAACGGTTACACTGCCATCCGAAAGATCCAGGTGAAAATTACTGCTGGGTTCAAGAATATACTCCTTTTCTTCATAGGGGCGCTGTATACGGACAGAACCCTCCAGCAAAGTCGTATTGACATAACTGTTGGATGGATATGCATTGATGTTGAATTTCGTGCCCAGGACCTCCACGTTCTGCTGGCCGCTCTGTACGATAAAAGGATATCCGTCGCGAGTCACTTCAAAAAAAGCTTCACCTATCAGTTCGACGCGGCGCTCCTGCTCGGAAAACTGGTTGGTAAAAGTCAATCGCGACTCGGAGTTGAGATGAATCCTTGTCTCATCGCAGAGAACGACTTCGTATTCGGCTCCTTTGGGGACGAACAAAACCATTTGATTGGTCTTTTTCACTTTGGCTCCCCCTGCATCGAACCTTAGTTCTTTACCGGCAGTGTTGGTGACATAAACCCCGTCCACGACTTGCCTTTTAAAGGATTTTGACAGGTTGATCGGATTCCCGTCGGAAGGGATGAGCCAGGCCATTTTCTCTCCGGGTCTGAAATACGTGATTTCATTGGCCAGATTCGATTGGGATATGTTCTTTGAGTGATAATAATATAAACCTGAGAGACCAATGACCAATATGGACAAAGCAACCCACAATTGTTTCACTATGCGGCGATGCCGCATAGAAGGGAAATCCAATATAGTTGAAATCTCATCATAAAGCTGCTTCTTGTTGAAGCTGTCAGATATCTTTTCGAGACCGCATAATTTCCTGAATAAATGACGGTTTTCCTGTTTTGAGGAAAGCCATTCCTGGAATTCGGGAGATGCTTCATTTTCGTCTCCGCAAAGTACCCGGTAAAGAATGTCAATGTCACTTAAACTATTTTCGTCCTTAGCCATAATTACCCAACTTTTTTTCTAAGAATATGATATGCCTTTGACACCTGTGTCTTGACCGTATTTTCCGATATGGAAAGCTCATCAGCGATTTCAGAGTAGGATTTCCGCTCAATCCGTGCCATCTTGAATATCTGTTTGCAACGCACCGGCAGCTCTTCAATCGCTTTTTCCAACAATCGGATCAATTCCTCCTTGACGTTATATCTGTCTTCTGTCGCGACTACATCCACGACAAGTTTATATTGGTAAGAGTAACGTTCGTGATCGCGGAGCCAGTTCAGGGATGCATTGTAAATGGCCCGATAGGCATAGGCGAAGAAAGTCGCCTCATCGGAGAATGTCAAGGCATTCCGCTTTTCCCAGAGACGGATGAAGAAAGACTGGACGATATCTTCCGCTGCATAAGAATCGCCCACTATTTTGAACGCCCAGAGATAGAATTTATCTGAATGGGCAAGAAATATCTTTCGGAAGGCCTCGGTATCGCCCTTTCGAATTCGCTCAAAATGCTTGATCACATCATCCATAACCCATCTGCATCATATATGAATAAACACAGAATTTCGAAAAAGTATTATCAAAAAACTGCAATACTTGCAGAAGAAATTTTGTTTGAAAAAAGCCCTTTGAGTTAAGAGAATATTTGTCTATTTTTGGTCAATTTTTCTTGTGAAACTTATGTGTAATAAAGAAGAAAATATGATGAAAATGTCGTGGAAAATATTCGGGAGCGTCTGCATATCTATGCTCGTTTGCTGCTGCTCCGTCACCAGACAGACACCTAATGGCATTGCGCGCGAAAGGAAGTATCAGCCTGTGAGGGAATTGTTCAGCCTGAGCGACATCCGCGTCACGGACAGGCAGATGCTCAAGATCCAGGAACTGGACCACGACTACCTGCTGTCCCTTGACGTGGACATGCTGTTGTCGTTGTTCCGCAAGGAAGCCGGACTGTCGCAGAATGGCGTCCGGCCCTATCCTTACTGGGAGTCTGAAGATGTGTGGGGAGAAGGTCCTCTGGCCGGCCACATAATGGGATTCTGGCTGTCTTCTGCGGCTATGATGTACCAGAGCACCGGTGACAAAAGGTTCATCCCGCTGGTTGAAAAAGCCCTTGAGGGCCTTAGGGAGTGTCAGCTGGCCGACGGAGAAGGTTTCATCGGAGCTCAGCCCGGCGTGAAGAATGTCTTCCTTGAAGTCGCCGCAGGACGGTTTACCACCAGCAATCCTCTCGTAAATCATACTTGGGAACCTGTCTATGTTATGAACAAGACTATGCTAGGGTTGTACGACGTCTTCCTGGCGATGCATCTCGACCTGGCAAAGACCATCCTCACAGACCTTGCGGACTGGTTCGGCTCGGCGGTGCTGGACAAACTGGACGACGAGCAGGTGCAGAAACTGCTTGTCTGCGAACACGGAAGCATCAACGAGTCCTTCGTCGACACCTATTCCATCACGGGAGAGAAACGATTCCTGGACTGGGCGGAGAGGCTGAACGATGAGGATATGTGGGTGCCGGCCGCACAGAGGCGGGACATCCTTCAAGGCTGGCACGCCAACACCCAGATACCTAAATTCACTGGTTTTGAACGCGTGTATACCTATGACGGCAACGCAGATTTCCACGCTGCGGCACGATTCTTCTGGCAGACAGTTGCGGATAATCACACCTGGGTGAACGGCGGCAACAGCACCGGAGAGCATTTCTTCCCCATCGGTGAATTCGAGTCCAGGCTCGAGCGCACGAGCGGGCCTGAATCGTGCAATTCCGTCAATATGATGAGGTTGACCGAGGCGCTGTACCAGGATGACGGCGATATGAAATACCTCGATTACTACGAGCGTGTCCTGCTGAACCACGTCCTGGCAAACTACGATCCCGAAGAGGGGATGTGTGTATACTATACGTCGATGCGCCCGGGAGCCTACAAGATATATTCTACCAAATATGACAGTTTCTGGTGCTGCACCGGTTCCGGAATGCAGGCACCTGCCAAATTCGGGAAGATGATTTATTCCCATTCGAAGGATTCCCTTTTCGTGAACCTGTATCTCTCCTCAACTCTCAGATGGGAGGAAAGAGGGATGGAAGTGAGGATGGAGACTGATTGCCCCCGGGGGAACAAGGTGCGGTTCACAATCGGGTCCTGCAGGGGTAAAAGCCTGTGTACCATCGCATTCCGCAAGCCCTGGTGGAGCGCCCGTACAAACGTGACTCTGAATGGGGTGCCTGTCGGTGCAGAAAACGACGGATACCTGACAATAAGCAGGAAATGGAGAAAAGGCGATGAAGTTGTCATAGATCTGCAGCCGGAACTCAGCTGCGAAACCGTAAAGGGAGGTTCCCATTATCACGCATTCCTTTACGGCCCCGTCCTTCTTGGCGCCCGCATTGATAATCCTTCCCTGACAAAAGAGGACTTCCGGTCACCACGGAGGACTGTCCCCGCCAGGAATCTGCCGCTCGATGCTGCCCCGCAGATTACTGTTTCCCCCGAAAAAGTGGTCGCAGAGATGGAAAGGGCCGATATTGATTCGCTCCTTCGTTTCCATATCAGCGACTCCTGTGCCACCCGTGACTTTTATCTGGAGCCATACAACGGCATTCACTTCAGCTGCTACGCCATATATTTCCAAAGCAAGGAATAGACAGGATCTCTCGGCAATTACGTAATGAGGATGAGGGCAGCGGTTCGCCGCTTTCCTGCGCGCTGTGGTGGACTCTCCGCAGGGCGCCGTCCTCTTCCACTGCATGCGGGGTGGTGGAAAACGTGTTCCAGAAGTTCTTTAATAAGGCGCTTGTTCTTCTGCTTGCCGAAGATTTGCTTGAAGGCAACGTCGATCATCG
>CALCEJ010000009.1 GCA_937900465.1 uncultured Bacteroidales bacterium
AGAGCATAAGGCCCGAACGGACCTTGGCGGCGACGGAGGGGCCGGCGAGGTAGTCAAGCAGAGTAAGCCCGAAAGCGACGGCGTGGCCGGCGCCGCGGCCGGTGACGAGGCGGCCGGAGACCTCAGTGCTGCTCTCAGTGTAGATGCCGCCAAGAGCGAGGAGGGATTCCTCGAACCCGGGGAAACAGGTGAAACGGAATCCGGGCTCAAGAGGAAGCTCAGAAGCGACAAGGCCCGGCGCGGCGCAGATCGCGGCGACAGTGCCGCCGGAGGCGAAATGGGCCTTCATCCTCTTCATCAGAGGGGCGCACTCCGCGAGATTCCGCGATCCGGGCATCCCGCCGGGAAAAATCATTATGTCCTCACGGGATGCGGAGTCGCCTTCCGGGAGTGAGTCAAGAGTCATATCAGCCGTGACGTCCACTCCGTGGGAAGAAGTCACCAGGGGGAAATCGCCCACAGCGACCGTCCTGACATCGACGCCCCCACGGCGGAGGACGTCGAGGGTACCGAGAGCTTCCATATCTTCGAAGCCGTCGGCAAGAAAAATAAATACACCTTTCATAGAAAATTAAACTATAACCCTCTCGATGCGTCGGGGGATGGATGTGAAGATTTCGTAAGGGATAGTGTCAAGGATACCGGCAAGTTCTTCGACAGAAGGGTCCTCGCCGAAGACCGTTACGGTATCGCCCGGGGCGACAGGAATACCGGTAACATCAATCATGCACATATCCATGCAGATATTGCCGATGGTAGGAGCGCGATGCCCGTTCACAGAGAACGACGCCCTGCCCTGCCCCAGATGACGGTCAATTCCGTCAGCGTAGCCCACCGGGATAGTTGCGATAACCGTACCTTCACGGGCCATGCCGTGACGGCCGTAGCCCACCGTCTCCCCTTCCGAAAGAGTTTTAACCTGGAGAACCTTGCACCTGAGGGACGCGACCGGAGCGAGCTTTACATCCGGAAGCGCGCTGATGCCGTATGCACCCACACCAAGACGGACCATGTCGAACTGATAGCGCGGGAAACGCTGGATTCCGGCGGAGTTGAGGATATGCCTCAAGGGCATATAACCTATGGCGCCGGCAACCTCCCCGGTCATCCTCTCGAACAGATGTATCTGGCCCATCGTGAAAGAATCCTCCGATGGGTCCTCCGCAACACACAGATGCGAAAACATCGACTGGACACGGATCTCCGGATGATTCCTGAGGAAATCCGAAAGGGCGGGCAGTTCATCCTCCATAAACCCGAGGCGGTGCATCCCGGTGTCCAGTTTGATATGGACCGGATATCCTGAAAGGCCGCGGCGGCGGACATCGGCAGCGAAGGTCTCGAGGTCGAACATATTGGGGATGCTGGGCTCAAGGCGATGATCGATGATCCGGTCGTTGAAATCAGTACCGGCAGTAAGGACGATGACGGGGAGACGGACGCCCTGGCGGCGGAGGGAAATACCCTCCACGGGATACGCAACTGCAAGATAATCAGCGCCGAGGGACTGCATCATCGATGCGAACTGGACGTCGCCGTGCCCATAACCGTTAGCTTTGACAAGGACCAGCAGACGGGTTCCGGGTTCCAGTAGGGAACGGAAATACCTGTAGTTCTCTCTCGCAGCGCCAAGATTCAGTTCCAGGCGGGAAAATTCGTCCTTGCCATTCATACGGATGCAAAGTTATGACAATTTTTCATATATTTGTCCAAGGGCGCGGAAATTGATTTCCTCCCTACTGTTAAAAAGAAAAGCTATGACACTCGGTTCAGGATCATTCTATATCGTGATTATACTTGTGATGGTCATCAGTTGGGTCATCCAGTCGATGCTGAAAAGCCGTTTCGCGAAGTATTCCAAGATTCCGGTAAGCAAAACCGGAGCTGAAGTAGCCCAGGCGATGCTTTCATCCAACGGAATCCGCGACGTGAAAATCGTGTCCATCGACGGAACCCTGACGGATCACTACAATCCCGAGACAAAGACCGTCAATCTCAGTCACGACGTCTATTACGGCAACACCGTCGCCGCCGCCGCCGTCGCGGCCCACGAATGCGGACACGTCCTTCAGCATCAGAAAGGATATGCGCCCCTGAGGATGCGATCCGCCCTTGTCCCGGTAGTGAGCTTCGCGAACAATACTGTCCAGTGGGTCATCCTTCTTGGAATCCTCCTGATCAACATCTTCCCCGCCCTGTTCTGGATCGGGATTGCGATGTTCGCGATGACAACCCTGTTCTCTCTTGTGACCCTTCCGGTAGAGGTAAACGCAAGCTCCCGCGCCGTGAACTGGCTGGAAGAATCCGGAATAGTCAATTACGACACAAAGCCCATGGCCGTCGATGCCCTGAAATGGGCCGCATATACATATGTGATAGCGGCGATAGGTTCCATTGCGACCTTGCTTTACTACCTGTCGATAGGTTCTTCGAGAAGGAATTAAAAAAAGAGAGCGGCTAACCATCGAGCCGCTCTCCTTTTTCATTATAAATCTCATTTTGCAGGACGTGGAAATCCGTGACTTCCACTATGTCCAGTTTGATTCTGTAGCGTTTCCTCCACTTGGACAGGAATGAGTTGAACATTCCCCTTTTGAGGTAAGCCCCAAGAATCGGGCTGGTTTTCAGCGTAATCGACCTGACACCCTTTTCAATGACGTAGAAGCTGATCTTCCGTTCGATCTGCTCATCAATCACAACCGTGGAGTGGATCTTTCCTGTCCCCTGACACAGAGGGCACTGCTCCTGGGTGTTGATTTCCGTCACCGGGCGGATCCTCTGACGTGTGATCTGCATCAGACCGAACTTCGTCAGGGGCAGCACATTGTGCTTCGCCCTGTCATTTTCCATCAGCTCCGTCATATACTTGAATAGGGCATTCTTGTGCTCGTTGTCGTCCATATCTATGAAATCGACGATTACGATGCCTCCCATATCGCGGAGCCTGAGCTGACGTGCGATCTCTTCTGCGGCAAGCTTGTTCACTTCGAAGGAATTCTCCTCCTGGTCGTGAGTCTTTGTACGGATGCCGCTGTTTACGTCTATCACGTTCAGCGCTTCAGTAGTCTCAATCACAAGGTACGCACCCTGACGCATCGGAACCACCTTTCCGAAGGAGCTCTTAATCTGCCGCGTGACCTCGAAATGGTCATAAATGGGCTGCTTGCCTTCGTACAGATGGACTATCTTCTCCTGTTCGGGAGAGATGAGGGATATGTACTTACGGGCCTCGTCGCAGACCTTCTCATCGTTGATCCAGATGTTGGAGAATGAATCATTGAGGAGATCCCTGAGGACCGTGGTGGTCTTGCTGTATTCTGAGAACAGCTGTCCCACCGTCTTGGATTTTGCTATCCTGACAAACGAATCCTCCCATTTACGGATGAGCGCCTGGGTTTCACCCACAAGGGTTGCGGCGTTCTTTCCTTCCGCAGCGGTGCGGATGATGGCACCGTAATTGGCGGGGAGGATGCTTTTGACGAGTGTCTCCAGTCTACGTTTCTCTTCCTTTGACGAGATCCTCTGCGATATGCTCACTTTGGATGCAAAGGGGAGAAGCACGATGTTGCGTCCTGCCAATGAAATTTCCGCAGTCAGTCGTGATCCCTTCGTGGAGATGGGCTCCTTGACAATCTGGGCAATTATCATCTGACCCTGGGTGAGGATGCCCTCGATCCGGCCTTCCTTGGGGAGAGGCTCCCCCAGTCCGATCCTCGAATAGAGGTCATTCATATTCGTATTGGAGTTCGACTCCTTTACGAACCTGTCGTAAGCGTTGAAATACAGTCCCAGGTCCAGATAATGGATAAAGGCTTCCTTCTTGTCGCCGATGTCCACAAAGGCAGCGTTGAGGTTGGGGAGAATCTTGCGTACCTTTCCCAGGTATACGTCTCCTACCGAAAACTTGTCCCCTGCGCTGGACTCAGTGTTGAATTCAATCAGCCTGTGGTTTTCCATCAGGGCGATGTGAACTTCCTTGGGCGTTACGTCGACGATTAAGTCTTTGTCCGGTTTCTCTGACTCCATTGGAAATTTTGGTGGATTACGGAAAAGGGCTACCCTGTCAGAGGGCAAGCCCTTTATTACCGCTTACTTCTTCTTGTGACGGTTCTTGCGCAAGCGCTTTTTACGCTTGTGCGTAGCCATTTTATGTCTTTTTCTCTTTTTACCGCTAGGCATAATTGTAAAATATTAAGTGATGATTATTTTTTATCCTTTACCGCATTCAGGAACACCTTTGCCGGTTTGAAAGCCGGGATGTTGTGTGCGGGGATGGTCATTGTTGTCTGCTTTGTGATATTGCGGGCAGCCTTCTGGGCGCGATGCTTGATGATGAAGCTGCCGAAGCCGCGAAGATATACGGGGTTCCCTGCGATGAGAGAATCCTTTACAACCTTGGTGAATTCCTCGATAACGCTCTGTACCTGTACTTTTTCAATGCCCGTTGATTTTGCAACCTCATTGACGATCTCTGCCTTTGTCATAGTTGTTGGAATTATTATATGTTATATTTCAGTATCTTCTGTGCCTCGTTTCCCTTAGTACGGAAATCGGTCGCAAAAATAGACTTTTTTTTTCAATTTTCAAACAATGACGTCCTTATTTTGCCGTGGCACGGAGATTGACCATATAACAGGCCGCGACGACGGAGGGGATATCCGCGCCCGCGATATGACATTTTGTCACTTTTTTGAAGAGCAAGTATGAAGAGTTACAACGAATTTTTTTCCCCGCAGGGAATGGAAGTAAATATAATGCCCATGGCAGGAGAGAGCCTTCTGAAGATAGATGAGGCGGACCTGCCGGATACACTGCCGGTGCTCGCGCTGAGGAACGCCGTAGTGTTCCCCGGCTGCATCTTCCCCGTCACCATTGGCCGTGAGAAATCCAAGCGGCTCGTCCAGGACGTGGAAAACGGCAACGGATTCCTTGCTGCAATACCTCAGACGGACCTTTCCAAAGACGATCCTGTCAGGGATGACCTGTCCGAGTTCGGATGCGCGGCTAAGCTGCTTAAGGTACTCGAGATGCCGGACGGATCCTTCACGGCAATTCTCCAGGGCATCCAGAGAGTGACAAGGGGCGATATCCTCTACTATGAGCCGTATATCGTCAGCCGCGTCACATACCTCAGGGACCAGATTCCCCCGGAGTCCGATGAAATCAAGGTCCTTTCCGACACTCTGAAAGAAAGGTCCATCGAAATAGTCAAAGCATCCTCATTCATTCCCAAGGAAGCCATCAACGCCCTCTCAGGTATCGACAATTTCAGTTTCCTCGTAAACTTCATCGCAACGACGGTCGAGGTCGAGGATTTCCTTGACAAAGTAAATCTGCTGTCCTACAGCGATGTGCAGAAAAGAGGTCTCGAACTGCTGAAGATCCTTGACACCCAGTGGCGCCTCATCCAGATCAAGCAGGACATCAACCAGAAGGTCAAGAGCGACATCGACCAGCAGCAGAGGGAATACTACCTCAACAACCAGCTCCGCACCATCCAGGAGGAACTCGGAATGGACGAAGGGGAGGAGTTTGAGAAATTCCGTAAACGCGCTGAGGAGAAGGACTGGCCGGAAGAGGTGAAAGCCACCTTTGAGAAGGAAATGCGAAGGCTCGAAAAGTACAATCCATCCACCCCGGATTACAGTATCCAGTATAATTTCATCCAGTTTATGCTGGACCTTCCCTGGAACTACCGTTCGGAGGACAATATGGACCTAAGGAATGCCCAGAAGGTCCTTGATGAGGACCACTACGGCCTCGAGAGCGTGAAGGACAGGATTATCGAATACCTCGCCGTCCTCAAACTGAAGGGCAATATGAAATCTCCGATCCTGTGTCTGTACGGGCCTCCCGGAGTGGGCAAGACTTCGCTCGGAAAGTCCGTTGCAAGGGCTCTTGGAAGAAAGTACGAGAGAATCTCCCTTGGCGGAATGCATGACGAGGCTGAGATCCGCGGTCACCGCAAAACCTACGTCGGCGCCCTTCCCGGACGTATCCTCAGCGCAATCCAAAAGGCCGGGACGTCAAATCCCGTGATAGTCCTCGACGAGATTGACAAACTCTCGTCGGATTTCAAGGGCGACCCGTCATCAGCCCTTCTGGAAGCGCTCGATCCAGAGCAGAACAGCACCTTCCACGACAATTATCTCGACATCGACTATGACCTGTCGAATGTCCTGTTCATCACTACCGCAAACGGCATATCCTCAATCCAGCCCGCCCTCCGCGACAGGATGGAGATGATAAACGTAACCGGCTATCTCGCTCAGGAAAAACTGGAGATTGCGAAAAATTTCCTTATTCCCAAGCAGATCCGAGAGCACGGACTCTCAAAGGGAGACCTCCGCATAGACAGCGCAGCCATTTCAGAGATAATAGACAGCTACACCCACGAGTCCGGAGTCCGCGGCCTTGAGAAGCAGATCGCGAAGATTGCCCGCGTCACCGCAAAGAAGATCGCCCTGGGGCAGAAATACCCGAAAGTCGTCAAAAAGGACCATCTCAAAGAATATCTGGGCCTTCCAGTATCGTTCCACGACAAGATCGAAGGGAACGAACTTCCCGGTGTCGTGACAGGGCTGGCCTGGACTGAAATGGGCGGCGAAATCCTCTTTGTGGAAGCCTCGGTATCGAAGGGAAAAGGTGTCCTGTCGATGACCGGAAACCTTGGCGACGTGATGAAGGAATCCGCCCAGATTGCCTTCCAGTATGTGAAGGCCCATCCTGAACTCGCCGGAATAAGCTTCGAAGAGTTCTCTGAAAAGGACATCCACATCCACGTCCCTGAAGGAGCCGTTCCCAAGGACGGACCATCAGCCGGGATAACGATGGTCTCCGCAATGGTTTCCGCCCTTCGCGGGAAGCCCGCACGGAAGGGTGTTGCGATGACCGGAGAAATGACCCTCAGAGGCCGTGTACTGCCGGTCGGTGGCATCAAGGAGAAGATCCTTGCGGCAAAACGGGCAGGGGTTTCGACCATCATCCTTTCCGAAGAAAACAAAAAAGATATCGAAGATATCAAGGAAATTTACGTAAAAGGTCTTACCTTTGTCTATGTCAAGAGCATAAAAGAGGTTATAGACTACCTATGGACGTAAAGATTGGACAATCCTGGAAGGAAGCCCTGGCGGAAGAGTTCGAAAAGCCCTACTTCCGCTCCCTTGCTGAATTTCTTCACAGGGAAAAGGCTGCCGGAAAGGTAATCTACCCGCCCGGAAAGGATATTTTCCGGGCTTTTGACATTACCCCCCTCGACAAGGTCAAGGTCGTCATTCTGGGCCAGGATCCTTACATCCGTCCCGGTCAGGCGATGGGCCTTTCGTTCTCCGTTCCGGACGGAACGGCGATGCCCCCCTCCCTCAGGAACATCTTCAAGGAAATCGAGGATGACATGGGAATAAGGATGAGCGGACGGACGAATCTGGAACCTTGGGCCCGTCAGGGAGTGTTCCTGCTGAATACGACACTTACGGTCGAGGCAGGAAAATCCAATTCCCACGCCGGGTCCGGATGGTCTGACTTCACGGACGCGGTTATCCGCCTGATCAGCGACCGCTGTGATGGTGTCGTCTTCCTCCTTTGGGGAAGGTTTGCGCAGGGGAAAGCCCCCCTCGTGGACACGAAAAAGCATCACATCCTTATGGCGGCCCATCCCTCCCCTCTTGCCGGAGGCGCATTCCAGGGATGCCGTCATTTTTCCAAGACCAATGAAATTCTTATCGGGGAAGGCAAAACCCCCATCAACTGGCAGCTATGAAGACCAAAGCACTGTTCCCGGGATCGTTCGATCCCTTTACCGCAGGCCATCTGAATATTCTCAAAAGGGCCCTTACCATGTTTGACGAGGTCGTCGTGGCCGTCGGTGTGAATCAGGACAAGAGGGGGTTCTTCGATATGGACAAGCGGCTCGACATAATCCGCCAGTCTACCGAAGGCACCCCGGGTGTCAGCGTCATCCAATACGACAACCTTACGGTCGACATCTGCCGTGGGCTCGGAATCCGTCATATCGTCCGGGGCGTCCGGAACATGATCGACTTCGAGACAGAAAGGTCCATCGCAGACGCAAACCGCCGCCTCGCCCCGGAAATCGAGACCATAATAATCCCTACCGCACAGGAATTCGCCCATATCTCATCTTCTGCGGTTCGCGACATCATAGCCCATAAAGGCGACTACTCAATGTTTATCGCCGAAGGAGTCAAACTATGAAAAAAATCCTGATAAGCCTGTGCCTTCTCGTGGCTCCGATGCTGTCTTTCGCCCAGCTCGGAAAAAAGGCAGCGTCCACGGATCCGTATCCCGAACTTGGAGCTAAGCTGGAGGAGTACTGGCTCGCCATGAGGGGGGACTCTGCACAGATCCAGAACGCAGAGTGCGACTTCCTGATCTCGTCCTGCAAGGATTCCCTTGTAATGAATTACGTTGCGAACAAACTGTACTCCCTTTACAAGGATTCTCCCGTAATGGGCGACGAATCCGTCGCTGTCCATCTCGCAAAGGAATGGTTCATCCCCGGAAAGGTCAGGATGGACAATCCCCTGGACCTTACGGCGGCGAAGATGCTCGTGATGTTCAATGAGAACTCGCTTATCGGAATGGACGCCCCTAAGATAAGCCTGACCGGTACGGACGCGGAATTGTACGATATTCCGGTCCCCGGGAAGTTCAACGTGCTCTATTTCTACGACACAGACTGCTCAACCTGCAGGGCTGAAACCGTAAAACTCGTTTCCTACGCCGCTTCCGCTCCGTCTGATTACATTTTTAACGCCGTTTACACTGGTTCTGATGAGAAGGCCTGGAGGGCATATTCGGAAAAGAATTTTTCCGCTACGAACTTCCGGAACCTCTACGACCCGTCTCTCGAGTCTGACTTTCAGAGGCTTTACGGGGTACTCGGGACCCCAAGGATGTTCCTTGTCTCCCCTGACGGAGTGATTCTTGGAAGGCGTCTTGATACGGATGCGCTGAGAACCCTGTCAGCAAATATCCTTTCGGAGAGCGGCTACGTGTACGGTTCTCCGGAAGTGATGGCGATGTATGACGGGCTGTTCGCCGGATATGGGAACGGAATGGGAAAAGATGAGATTCTGGAGGTTGCGGATTACATTGCCTCAAGGACCTTCGGCGAGGGCGACATCGATAATTTCCGCCATCTGGAAGGCGATCTTCTCTACTACCTGAACGCCAATTGCACTGACGAGCAGTGCAAGGCCGGAACGCTCGAGTTCATCGACAGCTTCATCCTTGTCGATGGCGTATGGACCTCACCGGAGGACGAAGCGTCCGTAGTCTCACTCGGAAGGATGCTGAAGGAGCTTATCCAGAGGACTCCCGCCGGCTCCGCGGTTCCGGACATTCAGGTCCATTCAACCCTTCGCCGCAAGGCCTGTCTTTTCCGTCGCGGCAGCAAGGAGGGCATCCATAGCCTGAACTCCGCCGCCCCGGGCTACATCATCTTCTACTCTAAGGGCTGCTCCTCCTGCAAGGAAATGCTTTCAAAGGTCGACGGTATTGTGAAAGCGGACAGAAAAGTCCGGGTTCTTCTTGTCGACATGGACCTTCTGTATGAAAAGTATCCGGAGGAAGCGGAGGCAGTGCTCAACAGCTTTGACCTGAGCACCCTCCCCTTCATTTTACAGGCAGATTCGTATGGAAAGGTCCTTCACAAATACGTTCAACTCTGAAGTATGGCCCGAAGAAAAAAGACATCCGCGCCCGACCCCTTCTACCTGGACAAACAAAGGGAAGCTCTTCTCCGGAAAAGGCGCTACACCCTGCTGTTCAACGACAGCGAAATAGCAGCCATCAATCAGTACTGCGACAAATTCAGCATCCACTCCCGCTCCACCCTCTTCCGCGAAGCAATCCTCTCGAAAGTTCTCTCCGAGCTGGACGAGAACCACCCTACCCTCTTCTAGAACCACCCTACCCTCTTCTTGAGTA
>CALCEJ010000010.1 GCA_937900465.1 uncultured Bacteroidales bacterium
TGGAGATTAGTTGAAATCGTTGAAAAAGTCAAGTAATTATGATACAGCAGGAAACACGTTTACAGGTTGCCGACAACAGCGGAGCGAAGGAAGTCCTTTGCATCCGTGTGCTTGGAGGTACCCATCATAGGTATGCGACAGTGGGCGACCAGATCGTTGTTGCGATCAAGAGCGCCATTCCTAGCGGTGACGCCAAGAAGGGCACGATCTCCAAGGCTGTCGTTGTCCGCACTAAGAAAGAAATCCGCAGGCAGGACGGATCCTACATCCGTTTTGACGACAATGCATGCGTTCTCCTGAACAATGCGGGCGAGCTCCGCGGAACCCGTATTTTCGGCCCTGTGGCCAGGGAGCTTCGCGAGAATTACATGAAGATTGTTTCACTGGCACCCGAGGTCCTTTAATCATCAGAGAATCATGAAGAAGTTACATATTAAGAAAGGTGACACAGTGTATGTCAACGCGGGTAACGACAAAGGCAAGACCGGAAAGGTCCTGACCGTCGTTCCTGACAAGGATCGCGTTATCGTTGAAGGCGTGAACGTCATCAGCAAGCACACAAAGCCCAATGCAGCTCATCCGCAGGGCGGTATCATCAAGCAGGAAGCTGGAATCCACATTTCCAACGTCCAGCTGATGGATGCTGCCGGCAAGCCCGTCAAGGTGGGATACCGCTTCGACGAGACCGGCAAGAAGGTCCGTTACGCTAAAACAACAGGAGAGGAGGTTAAGTAATTATGGCAAAGAAAGCAGAAAAAGCGCAAGTGCAGGCACTTCCCGCAGGATATGTTCCTACCCTGAAGAAGGTCTACAAAGAAGAGATCGTTCCCGCTCTGGTGAAGCAGTTCTCTTACACTACCGTGATGCAGGCTCCCCGCCTGGTGAAAATCACCATCAACGAAGGCGTCGGCGATGCTACCCAGGACCGCAAGATGGTCGAGGAAGCCGCTGAGGAGCTCTCCATCATCGCAGGACAGAAGGCAGTCGTTACTTCCTCCCGTCACGATATCTCCAACTTTAAACTCCGTAAAGGAATGCCCATCGGCGCAAAGGTTACCCTTCGCGACGTCAAGATGTACGAATTCCTGGAGAGACTCATCCGTGTGGCTCTCCCCCGTATCCGTGACTTCAACGGCATTTCCGAGAAAATGGACGGACAGGGCAACTACACCCTCGGTATCAAGGAGCAGATCATTTTCCCTGAGATCGAGATCGACAAGAACCCCCGCATCCACGGACTTGAGATCACTTTCGTAACAACCGCAAACACCGACGAAGAGGCACACGCCCTCCTCAAGGCCTTCGGTCTTCCTTTCAAGAAACATAACAATTAATCATAGCGAAATGGCAAAGGAATCAATGAAAGCGCGCGAGGTTAAACGCGCAAAGCTCGTAGCCAAGTATGCCGCAAAGAGGGAAGAGCTCAAGAAGGCAGGAGACTACGCCGCCCTGGACAAACTCCCCAAGAATGCCAGCCCGGTCCGCCTCCACAACCGCTGCTCCCTTACCGGACGTCCCAAGGGATATATGAGAGCCTTCGGCCTCAGCCGTATCCAGTTCCGTGAGATGGCATCCCAGGGTCTGATCCCCGGTGTGAAGAAAGCTTCCTGGTGATAAAGCAGAATTTCACCTAATATATTAATTACAATCGGATATCGGGCGTAATGCACGCCGGTCCACAAAAAAGACAAAACAATGACTGATCCTATTGCAGATTATCTCACTAGAATCCGTAACGCTTACCTCGCAGGTAAGAAAGTGGTGGAAATCCCTTCTTCCAATATGAAGGTCGCCATCACCAAGATTCTGTGCGAAAAAGGTTACATCCTCAGCTACAAGATTGTTGAGGGAACCCCCGCAAACACAATCAAAATCGCCCTTAAGTATCATCCTGAGACCAAGGCCGCAGCTATCAAGAACATCAGCCGCGTTTCCACTCCCGGTCTTCGCAGGTATGCAGACGTCAAGAACATGCCCCGCGTCCTGAACGGACTCGGCATCGCTATCCTCTCCACCTCCAAGGGTGTCATCACTGACAAGGAGGCAAAAGAGCTGAATGTCGGCGGCGAGGTTATTTGCTATGTTTACTAATCTAAAAGTTAACAAGATATTATGTCAAGAATAGGTAAAATGCCTGTAAACCTTCCCGCCGGAACAACTGTTCAGATCGACGGTAATGTAGTGAAGGTTAAAGGCCGTTACGGTGAGCTCAGCCAGGTCGTAGATCCTGCTATCAAAATCACCGTCGAGGGTAACCAGGTTACCTTCACCCGCCCCAATGACAATCCCCGCTACCGCTCGCTGCACGGCCTCTACAGGGCTCTCGTGCACAATATGGTAGTCGGTGTGTCCGAAAAGTTCACCATCAAGCAGGAGTTCGTCGGTGTCGGTTACCGTGTGGTCGCCCAGGGTAAGCTCATCACTATGTCCGTCGGTTATTCCCACGACATCCAGATTATGCTTCCCGCAGAGGTCGATGCAGAGACTCCTCAGGTCCGCAAGGGCGAGAACCCCGTTCTCATCCTCACCAGTATCGACAAGCAGCTTGTCGGCCAGGTTGCGGCTAAGATCCGCTCCTTCCGCCGTCCTGAGCCTTATAAGGGCAAGGGTATCAAGTTTGCCGGAGAGCAGCTCCGCCGCAAGGCCGGTAAGACCGCATCCGCTAAGTAATCATTAGGAGGACAAAGTTATGGCATTGAATAGAATTGAAAGAAGAAGAAGGATCCACTACAGGATTCGCAAGCACGTCAACGGCACTGCGGAGCGTCCCCGTCTCGTGGTCTTCCGTTCCAACAAGCAGATCTACGCCCAGGTCATTGACGACCTTCGCGGCGAGACCCTCGTAGCAGCCAGCTCCAATGACAAGGCTCTTGCAGGAGAATGCAAGGGAAAGAGCGGTATCGAAGCTGCCGCCATCGTAGGAAAGGCAGTCGCAGAGCGTTGCCTTGCAAAGGGAATCAACACGATCTCCTTCGACCGCGGAGGTTACCTCTTCCACGGCAGGGTTAAAAGTTTGGCAGACGCCGCTCGTGAAGGCGGCCTCGTATTCTAATAATTGAGACTATGGCAAATACTAACGTAAAAAGAGTCAAGACATCTGATCTTGAACTGAAAGACAGACTCGTTGCCATCAACCGTGTGACCAAGGTCACCAAGGGTGGACGTCACTTCCGCTTCGCGGCCATCGTGGTCGTCGGAGACGAGAACGGAGTCGTAGGCTATGGTCTTGGTAAGGCCAACGAAGTAACAGCAGCTATCGCAAAGGGTGTCGAGGATGCAAAGAAGAACCTCGTAAAGGTTCCCGTCATCAACACGACTATCCCTCACGAGCAGGTCGCACGTTTCGGCGGTGCAGAGGTCTTTATGAAGCCCGCTGCTCCCGGTACCGGTGTCAAGGCCGGTGGTGCTATGCGTGCCGTGTTCGAGAGCGCCGGAATCCAGAACGTTCTTGCCAAGAGCAAGGGCTCTTCCAACCCTCACAACCTTGTGAAGGCAACCATCGAAGCTCTTACTCAGATGAGGGACGCTTACACAGTGGCCGGCCTCAGGGGTATCCCTATGAGCAAGGTGTTTAACGGATAAAAACTGAAGGCACTATGGCAAAGCTTAAAATCACACAGATACGTTCAGTCAACGGTGAGACCAGGCGTCAGATCGCAAACCTGCGTAACCTCGGAATCCGCCGTATGCATCACACCGTAGAGGTTGAGGATACCCCCATCCACCGCGGTATGGTAGAAAAAGTTCATCACCTTGTAAAGGTTGAAGTTATAGACTAAGAGGAGGACCCAAAGATGAAACTTGAAAATTTGAAACCCGCAAAGGGTGCAACCCACAACTCAAAGCGCGTAGGTCGCGGTCAGGGTTCCGGTAAAGGCGGTACTGCTACCCGCGGTACCAAGGGTGCGCAGGCACGTGCCGGTTATTCTCACAAGATTGGTTTCGAAGGTGGACAGATGCCCCTTCAGAGGAGACTCCCCAAGTTTGGATTCAAGAACCCCACCAGGGTTGAATTCCAGGCAGTCAACGTTGCCGCCATCGACAAGCTCGCAGCTGAGCAGAAGCTCGAGGCCGTGACCGTCGAGACCCTCATCGCCGCCCGTCTCGTTTCCAGGAATGACCTCGTCAAGATCCTCGGAAACGGCGAAATCAAGGCGAAGGTTGAAGTTACCGCCCACGCATTCTCCAAATCCGCAGTCGAAAAGATTGAGGCTGCCGGTGGAAAGGCAATCGTAATTGAGTAAGACCTATGAAAAAGTTCATAGAGACAATCAAGAATATCTACAAGATCGAAGAACTGCGCAAGAGAATCGGTTATACCATCCTCCTTGTGCTGGTCTACCGTCTGGGTAGCTACATTCTTCTTCCCGGTCTGGACCCCAACGTCCTGAAGGGAGGAATCAGCGGCACCCAGGAAGGTCTCGTCGGACTGCTCAATATGTTCTCCGGCGGCGCTTTCGGTAACGCATCCATCTTCGCTCTTGGAGTGATGCCGTACATCTCGGCATCCATCGTGGTCCAGCTCCTCGGGATGTTCGTCCCCGCTTTCCGCAAGATGCAGATGGAAGGCGAGTCCGGCCGTCGCAAGATGAACCAGATCACGAGATATCTCACAATCCTTATCCTCGCTATCCAGGGCCCCGCATACGTGGTGGGTATGATTCCCCGCGAGGCTATGCTCTGGACCGGCTTCACATTCAACCTCGTCTCTACCATCATCCTGATGGGCGGTTCGATGTTCGTTATGTGGCTGGGTGAGAGGATTACGGACCGTGGTATAGGCAACGGTATCTCCCTGATCATTATGATCGGTATCGTCGCCCGTCTCCCTTACGCTCTCGTGGCTGAATTCGGTCAGAAGCTTACCTCCAACAGCGGAGGCGGACTCCTTTTCCTCATCGTTGAAATGGTAGTCTGGGTATTTGTCATCATCGCCGCCATCGCGCTTGTGCAGGCTGTCCGCAAGGTCCCTGTGCAGTATGCGAAGAGGGTGATCGGCAACAAGCAGTACGGCGGTGTCCGCCAGTATCTTCCCCTGAAGATCAACGCTGCGGGTGTTATGCCCATCATCTTCGCCCAGGCCCTTATGATGATCCCTATGCTGTTCGGCCGTTATGACGCAACCCGTGGAATCGCCGCCGCGTTCTCCAGCTATACCAGCTTCTGGTACAATCTGGTATTCGGCATCCTCGTCATTGTGTTCACATACTTCTATACCGCTGTCACAGTCAATCCTACGATGATGGCTGAAGATATGAAGCGTAACGGCGGCTTCATCCCCGGCGTAAAGCCCGGTAAGAAGACCGCAGAGTATCTGGACTCCATCCTGTCGAGGGTTACCCTTCCCGGGTCCATAGGCCTCGCCATCATAGCCATCCTGCCCGCGATTGCAAACCTGTTCGGAGTGAACAACCAGTTTGCAAGCTTCTTCGGCGGCACCTCGCTGCTGATTACCGTGGGTGTGGTTCTGGATACGCTGCAGCAGATTGAGAGTTATCTCCTGATGCGCCACTATGACGGACTGACGAAAACCGGTCGTCTTACCGGACGTTCCGGAATGTAGTTCTTTGAAGTAACGGAAGAAGATAATATGATACGGCCCAAGACTGAAGAAGAGATAGAGCTTCTCGCGATTAACGGCGATCTGGTGTCAAGGACACTGGCGGAGGTCGGTAAGTTGGTTGCCCCTGGTGTGACAACTGCAAAGTTGAATGAGGTAGCCGAGACCTTTATCCGTGATCACGGAGCAATCCCTTCCTTCAAGGGGTACGACGGCTTCCCCGCAGCTCTCTGTATGTCTGTGAACGATGTCGTGGTCCACGGTTTTCCTTCGGACTACGTCCTGAGGGACGGTGACATCGTCTCCGTAGACTGCGGAACCCTGTATAAAGGATATAACGGCGACTCGGCTTACACCTTCCCGGTAGGGGAGGTGTCCGAGGAGACCCGCAAGCTCCTGGACGTCACCAAGGCGTCCCTGTACAAGGGCATTGAAGCGGCGGTGGCAGGCGGTCGTACGGGCGATATCGGATACGCGGTGCAGCAGTACGCTGAGTCTTTCGGTTTCTCCGTAGTCCGCGAACTCGAGGGACACGGAATCGGGAAGCATATGCACGAGGATCCCGGCGTGCCCAACTATGGGCACAGGGGCCGCGGCGTAAAGCTTCTGGATGGAATGACTATCTGTATTGAGCCTATGATCTGCGCCGGCGGACGCGGAGTCTACCTTGCCCGGAACGGCTGGGAGGTCCATACCGCCGACCGCAAGAATGCGGCCCATTACGAGCTGACTGTTGTTGTCCGTAAAGGCCCGGCCCGGCAGTTATCCACTTTCGATTACATAGAAAAGGACGGTTTGATTAAATTTTAATGTGAATTCCAATGTCAAAGCAAGTAGCAATCGAGCAGGACGGAAAAGTCGTTGAGACCCTGCCCAACGCAATGTTCCGGGTTCAGTTGGAGAATGGACACATCCTCCTTTGCAACATCTCCGGAAAAATGAGGATGAACTTCATCCACATTCTCCTGGGAGACCGGGTAAAAGTGGAAATTTCACCTTATGATTTAACCAAAGGCAGAATTACTTTCAGATACAAATAAAAAAATATACGAAGATGAAAGTCAAGACATCCATCAAAAAGCGCAGCGAAGACTGCAAGATCGTCAGGCGTAAAGGCCGCCTCTACGTTATCTGCAAGAAGAACCCCAAGTTCAAAATGCGCCAGGGATAATAATCCAAAAGTGTAAAACATTTAACATTCAGACAAGAATATGGCAAGAATAGCCGGTGTTGATTTACCCAACAACAAAAGAGGAGAGATAGGACTTACCTATATCTTCGGAATCGGACGCAGCACTTCCAGGAAGATCCTCGACGCCTGCGGAATCGATTATGACACCAAGGTGGGACAGTGGAACGACGATCAGGTTGCCGCCATCCGTACCCTCATCAACGAAGAGTACAAGATTGAGGGTGAACTCCGTTCTTCCGTCCAGATGGACATCAAGCGTCTGATGGACATCGGTTGCTATCGCGGCATCCGTCACCGTGCAGGTCTCCCTGTGCGCGGACAGAGCACCAAGAACAACGCCCGTACCCGCAAGGGCCGCAAGAAGACCGTTGCCA
>CALCEJ010000011.1 GCA_937900465.1 uncultured Bacteroidales bacterium
GCCCTCTACCGCTACGCGCGCAGCGGAGTGCCCGTATACGTCATCGATCCGGCGGACCTCCTTGTCCACGACCCCCGCATTACGCACATCCGGGAAGTCGCAACCGTTGGAATGAAAAAATTTATTGCCTTATCACGCGAATTTGTTTAAATTTGTAACCGAATTTAGACATTTTGAAATGAAAGGAAAGTTTTGGGCCTATATGGCGGCCACCGGAACCGTTCTGTTGTGGTCGATGTCCTATATATGGGCGGACAGGCTCCTCGCGCTGAATATCCCCGTTGAATTCTTCGTTCCCGTGAGAATCCTCCTGGCGGGCTGCCTCCTGTGGATACTCAACAAGATAGCGAAGCTGGATATGAAGATTCGGAAGAAGGACTGGGTAAAGTTCCTCCTTCTCGCCCTTTGTATGCCGTTCGTGTATTTCGTGGCGGAGACTTATGGGCTTAAATTCACTGAATCGCCAACCCTTACTTCCCTTATCATAGCGACAAACCCTATCTTCTCGATGGTTGTCGGATTATTGATTTTCAAGGAAAATTTCTCGAAAATCAATATATTCGGCGTTTTTATCGCCATCGCGGGACTGTGGCTGGTAACCTATACGGCCGAAAAACCCGGCCCCCTTTTCGGGGTAGGAATAGCTATCCTTTTCATCGCGGTCATCTCCGAAGTGAGCCAGATTGCCTTCACGAAATCCCTTTCGGACACTTACGCTCCGTCGGTTATCGTGATGTATCAGTTCCTCTTTGGCGCCGTTTTCTTCCTTCCGCTGTTCCTCACCAAGGGAATCCGCGCCTTCGACGCGTCCCTCTACCTCAGCTGGAAGGTCCTTTACCCGACCCTCGCCCTTGCCCTCCTGTGCTCCGCTACGGCCTTCTCGATATGGGCCTATGCAATCAAGATGCTCGGGGTTGCAAGGACGAGCGTATTCCTCGCGATAGTGCCGCTGATTACAGCCGTGCTGGCGTTCATCCTTGGTGAAGAGACGCTCGCGGGGCTGCAATGGGCCGGACTTGCCGTCGCGATGATCGGTATTTTCCTGACACAACTGGTAACCAAGAAAAATTATGACACTGAACGTTAAGAGTGAGACTTCCCGCCTGAGGGAGGTCGTGCTGGGGCTTCCGACTTCGAACGGCCCCGTCCCTAAGCTCTCCGAAACATTCGACGCAAAATCCTATGAATCCGTTATGAAGGGGATCTACCCCAAGGAGGCGGATATCACCCGTGAAATGGAGGCCTTCAAGGCTGTGCTCGAAAAATACGGCGTCAAGGTTTACCGCCCGGAGCTGGTAAAAAACTGCAACCAGATATTCTCCCGTGACGTCGGTTTTGTCATCGATGACAAAATCATCGTGTCGAACATCATCCCTGACCGCCAGGATGAGATTGACGCCTACGACAAAATCTACAGCCAGATCCACTACAAACAGATTTACAACCTTCCCGAGGCGGTCCACGTCGAGGGCGGCGACGTCGTGCTTTACAACGGCATCATCTTCCTCGGACAATACGCCTTCCCAGATTATAAGGATGTCAAAACCGCAAGGACCAACCGTCTTGCCCTCGATTACCTGAATATGTTATTCCCGGAAAAGACCATCATTCCCCTCAACCTCCGGAAGGATGACAGGAACCCCTACGAAGGCATACTCCACCTGGACTGCACTTTTATGCCTGTGGGCAAGGACAAAGCAATCATCTACAAGCCCGGGTTCCTCAACCCGCGCGACGCTGACCATCTCGTGGAGATGTTCGGACGCGACAACGTCTTCGAGCTGACGAAAGAGGAGATGTACTGGATGAACTCAAATATCTTCTCTATCTCGGAGGATGTTGTGGTCATCGAAGAACACTTCACCCGCCTTCACGAGCATCTCGAAAAGGTTTGGGGGATGACCGTAGAGACCGTTCCCTATAGGGAAATATCGAAAATGGGAGGACTCCTCCGCTGTTCAACGCTTCCTTTAAGAAGAGACTGATGGGAAACAGACTTGCAATGATCGCCTTCGGGGGCAATGCCCTCCTCCGCGCAGGACAGAAAGGCACTTACGAGGAGCAGCTCCGCAACGTCGAGCAAACCTGCGGCCAGCTTTACAATCTTATCAAACGCGACTATGACATCGTTATCGGCCACGGAAACGGCCCCCAGGTCGGGAACGTAATGCTCCAGCACGAGGCCGGCCGGAAGGTCTTCGGACTCGCCGCGATGCCAATGGACTTTTGCGGCGCGCAGACCCAGGGGTCCATCGCCTACCTGATCGAGACCGGTATGGAAAAGGTGCTCCGCCGCGCCGGCATCGACCGCCGGGTCGTATCCCTGGTGACCCGCGTCGAGGTCGCCGCCGACGACCCTATGTTTCTGAATCCCACCAAATTCGTGGGCCCATACTACCCCGAAGTTCCCGCTGACGGAGCGACCTACAAGGAAGATCCCCGGGGACTTGGATGGCGCAAAGTCGTGGCTTCGCCCGTTCCTCTTCGCATCTCGAACATCGACATCGTGGAGCGTCTCGCCCGTGAAGGCAACATTGTCATCACGGTGGGAGGCGGCGGAATCCCCGTTGTCGCAGATGGGGACGGACACCGCGGAGTCGAAGCCGTCATCGACAAGGACCTTGCGAGCGCCCTTGCCGCCGTCACGATGAAGGCCGACGAGTTCTACATCCTCACAGATGTACCCAAGGTCTATATCAACTACCGTAAGGAAAACCAGTCCGCCCTTGGGACGATGACCGTCGCGGAGGCGAAGAAATACCTCGCCGAGGGCCAGTTCGCGGAAGGGTCCATGGCTCCTAAGGTCCGCGCCGGAATCCGCTTCGTAGAGGCGGGTGGCCGCGAATGCATCATCACGGAGGCGTCGGCCCTTGACGACCCCGCCTGCGGAACCAGGATAATATCTTAAAAACCCTCTATAACAATGGCTTACAACCTTAGAAACCGGAGCTTTCTGAAGCTCCTGGACTTCACCCCGAAGGAAATCCAGTACCTGCTTGACCTTGCGGCAGACCTCAAGAAGGCCAAATACGCCGGAACGGAGCAGCCCACGCTCAAGGGAAAGAACATCGCCCTGATTTTCGAAAAGACCTCCACCCGCACCCGCTGCGCATTCGAGACGGCGGCCTATGACCAGGGCGCACACGTCACCTATCTTGGCCCCACCGGTTCCCAGATCGGAGTCAAGGAGTCGATGAAGGACACAGCAAGGGTCCTCGGACGCATGTACGACGGAATCGAGTACCGCGGCTTCGCCCAGGATACCGTCGAGGAACTTGCCCGTTACGCAGGTGTCCCTGTTTGGAACGGCCTCACCAACGAGTTCCATCCCACCCAGATCCTTGCGGACTTCCTCACGATGCGCGAGCACTCCGACAAGCCTCTCCGCGAGATATCCTACGCATACCTTGGCGACGCCCGCTTCAATATGGGCAATTCGCTCCTGGTTGGTGGCGCAAAGATGGGGATGGACGTCCGTATCGTCGCCCCGAAGGCCCTTCAGCCCTCCGCAGAACTCGTGGAGCAGTGCCGGAAGATCGCCGCTGAGACCGGCGCCCGCATCACCATCACTGACGACCCCAAGGCCGGAGTGAAGGGATGCGACTTCCTTTACACTGACGTATGGGTATCGATGGGAGAGCCTGCAGAGGTATGGGCTGAGCGGATAGGTATGCTGAAACCCTATCAGGTCAACGCTGACCTTATGGCTTCAACCGGCAATCCCGGCTGCAAATTTATGCACTGCCTCCCGGCATACCACAATCTCGAGACTCAGGTTGGACGCGATGTCCACGAGAAGTTCGGACTCGACGGAATCGAGGTGACCGAGGATGTGTTCGAAAGCCCTGCAAGCATCGTCTTCGACGAGGCTGAGAACCGTCTCCACACCATCAAGGCCGTGATGGTCGCAACTCTCGGCAAATGAGAATCGCCGTATAATAGCTAAACCTTCTCGGAGAGTATTTTGAGGGCGGCTTCATAGTCGTCCTCATTTACTTTTACTTCGATGGGCTTTGCAAAGTTGAGGGAGGGATAGGAGGAGTCTGCCCCGAACACTCCAGCGGGGATACCGCTGTCCTGGAGGCGGGCGACGACGATGTCGGCCTCAACCCTTGAATTGAAGGTTGCGACCGTCTTGAATTTCATAGAATCGGTTGCCATAGCTTCTTGTGTATTGGTTTCTTATGCAAAATTAGAAAAAAAGCAATATATTTGTACAAATCCGCAATCAAAATGACACCTGAAACCACAAACCTGATTGACAGCATCCAGGTCACTATGAACGCCGGCGGTATGAACACGATTAACATCGTTCTTGCGTTCGTGATGTTTGGAGTCGCCCTTGGAATCAAGCCGAAGATTTTCGTGGAGGTCTTCAAAAAGCCAAAGTCCGTCCTCCTGGGAATGTGCTGCCAGCTTGTCCTCCTTCCCCTTCTGACATTCCTCCTCGCGCTCGCCCTTGGAAAGTCCATCTCCTGGACTATGGCTATCGGTATGATTCTCGTCGCATCCTGCCCCGGAGGAAACATTTCGAACTTTATGAGTTCCCTGTCGAAGGCGAACATCGAGCTGTCCGTGAGTCTCACTGCAATCAGTACGGCGCTTGCGATATTCCTTACACCTTTCAACTTCTGGCTTTACGGAAATCTCTACCTGAGGTTCGCTGACATAGCGGGAGAGGTGCCCCAGCTGGTGATCCCCCTTTGGGATGTATTCAAGACCATCGTGATCCTTCTGGGCATTCCCCTGACCCTTGGAATCCTTACCTCGCACTACCTTCCGAAGGTCGCGGACAAGCTCAAAAAGCCCATGCAGTGGTTCAGCATCATTTTCTTCGTCGCAATGGTGGTGCTCTCCTTCGCCGGGAACATCCACGCCTTCCTCCAGTGCATCAAGTACATATTCATCGTCGTTCTCATACACAACCTGCTCGCCCTGCTTACCGGTTTCTCCGTAGGAAGCCTTTTCAAGGTAAGCGAGGCTGACAGGCGCACCCTCACGATCGAGACCGGTATCCAGAACAGTGGTCTTGGACTTGTCCTGCTGCTGGGAACAACCATTTTCGCTAATTTCCCCGCCCACGGCGGAACCCTCGTAATTACAGCCTGGTGGGGAGTCTGGCACATTATCAGCGGCCTTACCGTTTCCGGCCTCTTCCTTCTCAAGGATAGACGGACCGCCTGTAAAAATGCCTGAATCCGCCACGATGAAATCCCTCTGGGAATACAGCTCCGGATATCATTTCTGGAGACCATATGTCGATTTCTGCGCAAGGAGCACGTTCTCCCGAGTGGAGATTGAGGGAAAGGAACGCATCCCCGGAGGGTACGTTATCCTTGCCCCTAACCACTGCTGCACGCTTATGGACGCGCTTATGATCCTCCTGCTTTATCCGAGGGATCCTGTGTGCTTCGGCGCCAGGGCTGACATCTTCCGGAAGGAGAGGATGGCGCGGGCGCTGCGGTGGCTGAAAATTCTTCCGCTCTCCCGCGAAAGGGATGGGATCCGCGAGGTCGCAAAGGACCTTGACACGTTCGAAGAAATGACTGAATGTCTCCGTCACGGCCTCCCCGTATGTATGTTCAGCGAAGGCCGCCACAGGGCGGAAAGGGGAATGCTTCCGGTGAAAAAAGGCATATTCCGCCTTGCAAGGGAGGCGTCCGCGAAGCTGGGGGCTCCGGTAAATGTTGTACCCGTCGGCCTGGACTACGAGGACTTCTTCCGTCCGGGTGGGACCGTTGCGATAAGGATTGGGGAGGCTATTCCGATAGCGTCTCAGTTCGATGGCCTGACTCCCGACAAGGATGTTTATGAAACGCTTTGCGAGGATCTTCGACGAAGGGACTTGGGCCTGATTGGAAAGCCGCCCTCAAGGCGAAGGCATCCGGTCCTCGCGGCTCTTCTTTCGCCCGCCGTCGCCGTAGCGGCAGTCCTGTCGCTCCCCATTTCCCTTGCCGCCGCGGTCCTCATCGCACGCGCGAAGGATAAGGCGTGGGCCCATACGTACACGTTCGCGCTGAAGCTGGTGCTGCCGCTGTTTCTGCCGTTCCACATTGTTCTGTGGTGGTTCTTGCGTCAATTCATAAAACCCTATAGCCATGAAAAAGCGTAATATCTGGATTGTCCCCTGCGTATTTTTCCTCGTCGCCTGTATACTGAATCTCAGCGGAAGACTTTACTGCGAGCCCCTTGCCCAGACGGTAAAGCCTTCGCTGCTCCCCCTCCTTGCTGTTACGACGCTTGCTTACCTTATCAGCCGTGAGGGCGTTGACCTTCGCGCGGCATCGCTTCTTGCGACTGCCCAGCTGTTCGGATTTGCGGGAGATACCCTTCTGATTGGAAACGGATTTCCGATGTTCGCCGGCGGAATGGCCGCATTCCTCGTCGGACACATCTTTTATATGTGTCTGTTCGGCGGCCGGTCGTGGAAGGGCCTCGGGCCCTTGCAGTGGGTCCTGTCGCTTATTGTCTTGGCGGCGATAGTCGCTGTCCTCGTCGTTCTGATAGGCATCAAGGGTGTTATGCTCGCTCCTATGTCAGTTTACGCCATGGGCCTTATGCTCCTTATTTTCACGGGCCTTTGCGGCGTTGTCCGTAAAGAGGAGGCGCTCCGGAGCGACCGCCGGACGTGGTGGATCATCCTCCTCGGCGGGCTGCTTTTCACCTTCTCCGATTCCCAGATTGCAATGGACACCTTCGGCGTCCTTCCTTTCGAGGGCCGCGGCTTTGTGATTATGCTGACCTATCTTGCCGCACAGGCACTTCTTGCCGTCGGCGGAATACGGCTTGCGCTAAGGCGTCAGAAGGCGTAGATTACGATGTAGAAAAGCATCACCCCGGAGGCGATGATCATCGCTCCGGTCCCGAAAAGGAATCCGAGGAAGGCGCCGAGGGCCGCTTTAAGCGACGACACGGCGTCTTTTTTTGCAAACAGGACCTCCGCAAGGAAAGCAAAGAGGATAGCGCCTCCGATCATCCCGATGGGAGGATATACAAGGCCCACGAGAAGCCCTGCCATCGCACCCCATCCTGCATACTTCGACCCGCCGGTCAGCTTCGTGAAATACCCGGGAACGATGTAGTCGAGAAGCCATACGACGATGACAATCCCAAGCCAGACGAGAAGTACGGTAAGGGACATAGGCTCTCCGGCAGAGTTGGTGCCGTTACCCCAGATATAGAGTATAAGAAGGCCTATCCAGCTTAGCGGAGGACCGGGAAGTCCGGGAACGATGCTGCCGATAAGGCCGATGATGCCAAGTATGATGGCTGCTACTGCAACAAATGTTTCCATAATAAATCAAAGATTAGCGGATGCCGGGACAAGACCGGGCGAAGAGACTGTAACAGAAAGGGGACCCTGTTCGTCCGTCCTCCCTATCACAGCGGAGCAAAGACCGGCGAAGGCCGGAAGATCGGGGCTCTTGAAGGAAATGTGAGACGTAGGATCGCCGGCATCGGTTGCGAGGAGTTCTCCGGAACCTGAAACCTTGAACGAAAGCATATTCACCGCATCCGGAACGAAAAGTCCGTCTCCGTCTACGATCCTTACAGTCACGAATACCATATCCCCGCCCGTCTCCGTCTCAATCTCAAGGGCGGCCGGAGCGCCGCTGGTCCGGACGGTATCCCGCGCCCACTCTTTGCCGTCCTTCCAGCACACCACAGAAACGGTACCGGGCTCATACACGACATCGTCCCAGCGGAATCTGTACTCGAGGGGTCCGCGGGTACGGACGCCCTGCGATTTTCCGTTCACAAACAGCTCTGCGCTGTCGCCGGAAGAATAGACAAATACCGGTGTAACTTTCCCCACCCTGTCAGGCCAGTTCCAATGCGGAAGGATATGGGCCGTAGGAACGTCCGGACGCCAGCGGGACTTATAGAGCCAGTAGCGGTCCTTGGGAAATCCCGCGAGGTCGATAATCCCGAAGTATGAACTCCGGGACGGCGGAGCGTTACGGGAAAGTTCCTCGAGTTCCTTCTCGGCGGCGAGGCGGGCCGCTTCGTCGTGAAAATTCGTAAGGACCGTAGGGTCGAAGTTATACGGAGTGGGCTCTCCGATATAATCAAATCCGGTCCATACGAACTCACCGGCACAGGAAGGGACCTGATCCTCATAGAACCACTCGTAGTCAGGGCTGGAGGCCCACCACGGAGCATAAAGGTCGTAAGAACTCACCTGGTAAGGCGCGCCGTCCGGCCACCCCTTTCCCTTATCGTCAGATACAGGGAAGAAATAATAACCTCTTGTGCTGAGGCAGGATGCTGTCTCACTGCCGTAAAAAGGCTGGGAAGGGTTCGCGCGATGGAACTCCTCATAAGCGTGAGGCTTGTAATTGAAGCCATAGACATCTATGGTCTCGTGATAGGGCTGCGAGGAGGCCCACAGGTTGTCATTTCCTGCGGTCGTGGGCCTCGAGGGGTCTTCGCGGTGGCATATCTCGCTCAGGCGGCGGGGAATATCCCACTTGTCCGCGTACCCTTGCTCTCCACACTCATTGCCTATGCTCCAAAGGATTACGCAGGGATGATTGCGGTCCCGGTGAATCATATCCACGAGGTCCTTTTCCGCCCATTCATCAAAGAGGGTTGCATACCCGGCCGGCTTTTTCGGGACAGTCCAGGTATCCGTGAGCTCGTCAATCACGAGGAAGCCCATCCGGTCACAAAGGTCCAGAAGTTCCGCGGCTGGGGGATTATGGGCGGAACGGATTGCATTGCAGCCCATATCCTTCAGCTGGGTAAGGCGCCGGACCCAAACCTCCTCGTTCCATACTGCCCCGAGAGCGCCCGCATCGTGATGGAGACAGGCCCCTTTCAGGAATGTCTTTTCTCCATTGAGATAGAACCCGTCCGGACGGAATTCGGCAGTCCTGGGTCCATAGCCGGTATAATACACATCGGCCCTTCCGGTCCTGCGGTTACGGACCGTTGTCTTGACGGTATAGAGAACCGGGTTGTCCGGCGACCAGGACTCACGGATCCTTGGTATCTCGTGGGTTATCTCGAGCGTCGATTCGTCGACGTCCTCTTTGAAAGAGACCCTGACGTCATCCGTCCCGACGATCCAAATGTCAGGAACCGGTGCGGCTACGGTTTTCCGAAGATAAACGGGACGGTAGATTCCTCCGCCGGGGTACCATCGGCTCGAGTTCGGCAAATTGTTGACTTCGACCTCGATGAGGTTGTCTCCGCCGTGGACAAAACTGCTGATATCTACGCTGAAGGAAGAGTATCCGTACGGCCTGCCCCCGGCGGGAGCGCCGTTGACAATCACCGTGGAATTGGACATTACGCCCCCGAATTCGAGGTAGTAACGTTCGAAAGGTTTCGGGCTGAGGTTTAGGATTTTACGATATCTTGCGGTCCCCCACCACTCGAGTTTTCCGGTCTCGCCGGGATTTGACTGGACAAAGGGGGATTCCACTCCCCAGTCGTGGGGAAGGGTTACATTCCTCCAGGACGTGTCTCCGTCCTTTTGGAACTGCCATCCGTCATTCCATACTTCCCTCTTCCCTCCACTTTCGGTGCAGGAAAGGACAGAGACCACAAGGAGGGCGACCGCAAGCAGCTTTTTCATTGCGCTCAGTTTTTAAAAGGGTCAAGAGCCTCGGTCGGAGAACCGTCCCTGAAGCAACCCAGCTGGTAGCCGCCGTTGTATCCCGAAGGGGCCTCGGGCTCCCAGTAGAAGATACCCTTGAGGGTCTCTCCGCCCTGTCCGAATTCGTCCATTATTTTCTGGATCATCCTCTTGCATACCGCGCCCTGGTCCCAGCTCATACCGATCTCGCAGATCATAACCGGCTTGGAATAGGCCGATGCTACGGTCTTGATGTTGGAAATCAGGGTGTTCGTCTGGCTCTCCCAGGTATCGGTGGCGGGATAGAAGGACATTCCTATCATATCGTATCTGCCGTCATTCTCCTTCAGATAGTCAAACATCCTGGCATAGAGCCAGAGAGTGTCTCCGCTGTCCAGGTGGATAATTACCCGGGCCTCCGGGAATATGGCCTTGACGGCATCGTATCCGGCATTGAAGAGCTTTGCCGTATTGGCGCCGTTTCCAAGCTCTCCAAGGGGATACATCAGCCCGCCACGGGTCTCATTCCCTATCTGTACCCACTGGGGCGTAACATCGTAAGCCTTCAGCTTTTCAAGCATTTCCGTAACGTGGTCCCTGACGTCCTTGCAAAGGCCGTCAATGCCGTGGTAGGCCCATTTTGCAGGGACCTTCTGGTTCGCGGGATCCGCCCACGTGTCACTGAAATGGAAATCTATCATTACGGCAAGGCCCAGCGAAGCGGCCCTCCGGGCTTTCACGAGCACATCGTCAATATTGTTCCATCCCTCCTCAGGATTGACCCATACACGGAGGCGGATACCGTTGACACCGCAATCGTCACGGAGAAGCTGCATACATTCCGTCGTCTCTCCTGCAGCATTCTTGAAGGTGAGACCTTCGCTTTCCATCTGGGTCAGCCAGCTGACGTCAGCGCCCTTGGCAAATACCACCTCCTTGACCTCCACGGCCTTCTGGGGAGGATTGTATGTCTGTTCCGGCGCACAGGCCGCAAGCAGCACGGCAACAAGGGAAAATATCATTTTTTTCATCACTATTCGATTGTGTAAGTTCCGTTATACAAATCCACTGTCACGGTATGGGTTCCACCGACAAGTCCGTCATCCACGGGGGCTCCGGGAGTCTCAACCACATCCTTTTCGCCATAGACGAGGATTCCGTCAGCGCCTCCGAAGAAGTTGGTCCAGTCATTGTCAAAATAGACCTTGAAGCCCCACGGAGTCTTTGCCGTAAGGTTCACTTCTATGGTATAGACGCCTTCCGTATCGCCTGCTGTCATATCGAGAAGGACCCACTGGTCGTTGAAGCCTGTGATCTGGACCTTCGACACAGGGGTCAGGCTATAAGTGAGGTTTCCGAGGGATGCCTTGATAAGGTAAAGGCCTGTCTCCGGAGCCGGGATATTGCCGTCTCCGCCCTTTGAGAGTCTGCCGGAGGTTGCATCGCCTTCGGCGAAGGTGTAGTAGTTGTCCCATCCTTCCTTTTCCGGGTAGAGGCGGTAGCCCCACTTGGAATTGACATTGTAAACGCCTGCATAGGAGACGGTGCCCTCATCATATAGGCGCAGGAAGCGGTCGAAATCCCACCCGGCGTTTGTCCATCCGTCGTTGATGCCCGCCATATAGAGGACAGGGCCGATGGAAGGAGTCTCCGAACCGCCGGCGCCCACGGAAAGGGTCATCTTGTCAAGGTTCAGAAGGAGGAACTGCTCTCCTGTTTCCGTAACGGGAACGGAGATTGCCGATGCTTCCCCGGAGAAGGTTACCGCATCAGCGGAACCGCCGAATCCGAAGGCTGCATCTTCGCTTGAAGAATCCGTCGTAGTTGTGTTATACTGCTTTCCTGTGCCTGAAAGTGAAACGGAGATGCTGCCCGTGGAAGATGCATCATAGGCAAGTTTCCAGGTGTTGGAGTCCCTGTCGAAACTCATCGTTCCGCTGATGTCTCCGCTCACCGAGATTTCAGGAAGATGCATCGCGGACCATTCACCGTTACCGGTATCGACTATGACGTAGTACGAACCTGCGGGCGCAGGGAACCACATATTCCAGCTGTCGGATGCGCTGCTGATGAAGAAGGTCTTTCCGGAAGCGCCGACATTTCCCCAAATGGTTCCATCGCCTTCCTGGAGCCACCAGTTATACCACGAGGCGACACCCAAGAATCCGGAGTATACACCGTCGGCGGTCCTGGGAAGGGTTTTTCCGGAATCACTCTGATCTTTGTCCAGGACATGGCCTAATGACAGGTCGACGGCATAGGGGGTAACCTTCAGACTGATCACATTGCTGTAAACGGGCGACATATTGACACCCAGTTTAGATGCCAGTCTGATATAGACGGTGGAGGCGACTCCGCCCGGCAAACCAAGTTTTATCATCAGCTTGTTGAGCGCTTCAACGGTGAACTGCAAGGAGCTGGAGCCGCTCGAGGCCTGGGATTCGACAAACTTTTCGAAATCTTCCGTCCCGCTGAACTGCACGTAGTTGACCGTCACGTTCCTGGCGGCGGAGCCGGCGCCCGTCGTGCCGATGTTGCTGTTGTCCGTCCAGTTGACCGTAAGGGCAAGGTTGGGATTGTTCCCCTTGTTGAGGACGACATCTCCGGATGAAGACAGGGTAACAGGCTCGGGACCGGTTGTAGTGACCCGGATGTCCTCTTCAGGCACGCAGGCAAGGACTGCGAGGAGGGCCAGCATTATTATTGTATATATCTTTTTCATCAGTATTTCTCGTTTTTGAGGTTGGTGTTGACCGTAAGTTCGGCAGCAGGGATGGGGTAGACGGCATATTTATCATCCACGGCCTGTCCGTCGAGGACTCCGCCTTTCCACTGCCATATATAACCCTTGCCGGTGAAGACTCCGAAACGGCGGAGGTCAGTCCTTCTGACCGCCTCGTGGTAGAGCTCCCTGGCGCGTTCGTCCCGGATAAAACCAAGGTCGAACTCAGAGTCGGCCACATTTCCGGTCGCGTCCCCGTAGGCCCTCTTCCGAAGGTCGTTCACAAGGGAGAGAGCCTCTGCGCGGGATGTTCCCGTTCCGCCGCGAAGGACCGCCTCGGCCTCCATCAGGTATGCATCGGCAAGACGGAACATTGGCCAGTCCGTGCAAACTCCGGATTCTGCAGAAGCGCTTGCGATCGAGCCGTCATCCTTGAGGTTGCTCCACTTTTCGCTGAAATAACCCTGGGCCTGGTCGTCGATATTTCCGGTGAACCACTGGGTCGTTCCGTCCGTATAGAACGAGCACCGGCTGTCCCCCGTTGTCTTGACGTCACCCCAAAGGGCGGGGAGTTCACCTCTGACGCGGAACATACCCCATCCCTTGTCGAGGCCATAGACGGCAGGGTTCTGGGCGTTGTCATTGCCCACCTGGCCGCAGACCATATACGTCGTAGCGCCCCAGGAAACCGTATTCTCCGCATCGACGACGAAGGGGAGGATGATTTCGTTGGTCCTGAGATGATTGTCTGCGTTGAAAAGCTTATGGTAATCACTTTCAAGGGAATACCCTGCTCCGCGGATCTTCCGGCACATTGTTATGCAGTCCGTATTGTGGTCACCTGCGCCATAGACCTCCGCATTGAGGTACAGACGGGCAAGGAGGAACCAGCCGGCAGCTTCGCTGGCGCGGCCGTATTCGACGGCGGTACGCGAAGGAAGGGTTATGTCCTTAAGTTCGCTCTCGATGAAGCTGAAAAGCTTCTTGGAATCATACGCCTCGGGAGTGAACACCCCTACGGCCATAGTCTCATCAACATATGGACCCTGGCCGAAGAGGTCGAGGACGGCCCAGTAGGCAAGGGCGCGGAGAAATCTCGCTTCGGATTCATATGTCGCGCTCTCGGGGAGGGATGCGTAGTCCTCCTTGTGGCGCAGGAACTCATTGCATAGCGCAATGGTATAATAAAGCCTGTAGTAAACGTCGGCGACCCAGGGATCGCTGGCGTCCCAGGTCATATATGTAATGTCTGCCACCTTGTCACCGGAAAGCCAGGTGCAAGCCACCTCGTCGGTAGGACACTCCTGGAGGTTCCAGTAGCAGCGGAGGAAGTCCTGGCCCATATTGGAGGACAAATCGCTGTTCCCGCCGCCCTTTTCCTGACCGGCGATACAGTACGAAGCGTAGAGCTTCGCAAGCACCATTTTCACCCCTTCGGGTGTGCTGTAAACCTGGGAAGGGGAGGTCTCTGTGGGCGTTGCAGGATTCTGGTCCAGATCTTTCAGGCAGGCTGTCATAACAGCGGCGGCCGCAAGTATGATGTATATCTTTTTCATAACGGTGCAATATTAAAAGTCAAGACCTACGGTAAGGGAGAATATCCTCGGACGGGGATAGACGGACATATCGATACCGCCGGAGCACTCGGGGTCAACCCCGGTATATCCCGTGAGGGTGAATACGTTCTGGACCATCGCGGAGAGGTTCAGGCTGAACCACTTTGTGACCTGCCCGAAATTGTAAGAAACCTGGAGGTTGTCCATCTTCAGGAAAGAGGCGTTCTCCACATAATAGTCGGACTCGTACTGGCGGGTCCTGAAATTGGTCTCAAGGAAACTGCTGTGGACCTTGTTGACCTGGAAGGTATTATAAGAAACCGTCTCCCAGGCTCCTGTATTCATTGCCATTCCGTTGAAAAGATAGTTGCCGATATTGGCCCTGAGAGTGGTGCTGACAGTGAGTTTTTTCCACTGGACGCTCGTCGAAAGGCCCAGCATCCAGTCCGGTGCCGGCGAATGATGGTGATACAAGTCCCTGGAGTCTATTACGCCGTCATTGCTAAGGTCTGCGTACAGACCCTCGATGGGCCTGAGGGTTTCGGCGTCATAGACCTGCTTGTAGACGAAGAAGCTGTAGGGGGCGTAGTGCTCGGAAAGGACCTGGACATAGTGGGAGTCAATCCATCCGGCAGGGGTGTCGGGGGATGCGCCTTCGGCGTTGAGCCTGAGGTTGGTGATCCTCGTCTTCATCCAGGTCGCATTGGCGCTCACATCCCAGTTCCAGTCCTTGGTCTTCAGCACATTGGCATTGATGGACATTTCAACACCGGTGCTGGAGATGTTACCGACATTGGAGAGAAGCTGTTTGTCGAAATTCGTTCCGGCCGCGACGGGTACCGTAGCAAGAAGGTCTTCCGTATTGCGGATATAGTAGTCCACGGAACCGGTGATCCGGTCTTCGAGAAGGCCGAAGTCAAAGCCGGCGTTCAGCGCCTTGGTCGTCTCCCACTTCAGATCCGCATTGTACGATCCGGGGCGATAAGTCTGGACAGGGACGCCGCCGAACATATAGTATGCGCCGGGTTGGCTTGCCGTATAAAGGGGCATATATCCGTAGTTGGAAATACCGTCCTGCTGGCCGGTCACGCCGTAGCTGAGCCGTATCTTGGCGGTACTCATAACCTCCTTTACGGGCTCGAAAAAGTCTTCGCCGGAAATCTTCCAGGCTGCGGAAACGGACGGGAACAGGCCCCATCTGCTCTCGGGCGCAAACCTTGAGGAGCCGTCCGCGCGGAAGCTGATTCCAAGGAGGTATTTCGAAGCATAGGAATAATTGAACCTGGAGTACCAGGAAACCAGCACGTGGCGCTGGTCGCTTGCGCCGGAAGTGCTCTGAAGCTCCTTGGGGTCACGGGCGTTGTAGGATGCAAACTCCGGGCTCCAATATCTCCAGAACTGATAGTCGTATCCCGCAGTAAGGTCAAAGTTGCTCTTGATGGAATCGAAATACTTGTTGTAGTTCAGGTAGAAGGTGGCAAGCCGGTTGAAGTTCTCCTGGGGGCCGTAATCGTAATCAAGACCGCCGGTATCAAAATTCTGGTAGGCGTCCGAAGGTACATAGACGTGACCGCGGCCGTTGGAATAATCGTATCCGAGAGTAGCGTGGAGATGCAGATCCGGAAGGAAATGGACACTGTAGTCAGCATCAAAGCTGCCGATAACCCTGTAAACCTTCGAGGTATCGTCCCTGCCCTCGATAAGTCCGAGGGGGTTTCCGGTTGCGCCGTTCACGGGCTTGCCGTTTTTGTCAATCGCCTCATAGAAGCCAAGGAAGGCATCGTCACCTGAGTAAACAGGAATGGTAGGGTTATGGGTTGATGCACCCCAGATTGCGCTCTGGTTTGCAAAACGGTTTGTCGTGTAAGTTCCTTTGCCGTTGAGGACAATCTTCAGGTGGTTATCCAGGAGGGTTGGAGACAGCGTAAGGCTGCCGGTGTACCTCGTGGAATTGTCCGTTGTAAGGATACCGTTCTGGTTATTGTAGCCGGCCGATACGCGGTAAGGAAGGACCTGCGCGATGTTTCCGGACACACTCAAGCTGTTGTCCGTTCCAAATGCAGGCTTGAATATGAGCTTACTCCAGTCCGTCGAGACAGAAGGGTCCATCAGGGCCTTCTGCGCATCATTGCCGAAGGTATTCACCAGATCTATCATCTGCTCCCGCGAAACCATATCAGCGGACTTTGTAGGAGTATGCAGACCATTTGTCGTGGTGAAAGATATCCTCGGGCGCTGCTTGGTATCGGCTCCTTTCCTTGTCGTGATTATAATGACGCCATTGGAGGCACGGGAACCGTAGATGGCTGTCGAGGCGGCATCTTTGAGGACTGTAATGCTTTCAATATCGTTGGGGTTTATCAGGGCGAGGAAGTTACCTCCTCCGCTGACGCTGCCGCCAACTTCCATTGGCACGCCGTCAAGGACTATCAAGGGGTCGTTGGATGCGTTCAGGGATGCTCCTCCACGGATCCTTATCTGGCTTCCGGCCGACGGGGATCCTCCGTAGTTGACAATCTGGAGTCCGGAGACCTTTCCGTTGATCAGCTGCTCCGGGGAACTTATCATACCGTCGTTGAAGTCCTCCTTGGAGACACTGCTCACGGAGCCTGTCAGGTCCGTCTTACGCTGGACACCGTATCCTATGACGACAATCTCCGACAGGACATTGGCATCCGGCCGCAGCGTGACGTCCAGTTTCCCGTCAGAGGGAACCGGAAAGGTCTGGGGGTCATAGCCTATGTAGGAAAAAGTCAGGTTTCCTCCGGCCCTTGCCGTAATCGTATAATTTCCGTCTAAATCGGTAATCGCACCGTTCGGCGTTCCATCCTCCTGGACGGATGCTCCGATGAGGGTGAGTCCGTTCTCATCGAAGACGGTTCCGCTCACCCTTATTCTCTCCTGCGCGGCCAAAGGTACGGCAAAAAGGAGCGTAATGATGAGGGGTATAATCCTTAATCTGCTTGACATTTGTTTTAGGTTACTATTTAAGTTGGGATGCAAAGGTAACTTTTTTTTTTATTTAGCTATATTTGTATCTCAAAGCAAATTATACGATGAAAAGATTAGCAGCAGTATGCATTTTCGCCCTTGCCGTGGCTTTTTCAGCACAGGCAGGAAGCGGCGGACACCTGAAAGGAAAGGTCCTCAAACTGGACAAAAACTGTAGTATTTCGGAGGTTGGCGGATCGTCGATGTCGCTGAGTCTCAGCGGCCTGAATTCCTCGAAGTCTCTCTCGCTCCTGGATGTTGAGAGAGCGCTTGTAAAGGCGGCGGATGACAGCGGGATTGCGATGGTCTATATCAATTTCGACCATTTCTCCGCTTCGGTCTACGCCCTCGAGGAAATCCGTCCGCTTCTGCGCCGTATCAGCGAAGCGGGAAAACCCGTCGTCGCCTATGGCGCATCGCTCAGTAACGGGTCCTACTATCTTGCATCGGCCGCAGACAGGATTTTCCTTCACCCTCAGGGCGGCGGCGCGCTGACCGGGCTTGCTTCGACACAGTATTTCCTGAAGGACCTTCTGGACACTCTTGGTGTCGAGGTCCAGCTGATCCGTCACGGCAAGTTCAAATCCGCCGGCGAAATGTACATACGCAATGACATCTCTCCCGAGAACAGGGCCCAGTACGAGGCCCTGATGGGCTCTCTTTGGAGGACGATTTCGGAAGAAGTCGCGAATGCGCGGGGTCTCGCCGCTTCGGAGATTGATGAGATAACTGACGGTCTTCTGACCGGTACGGCACAGATGTGGATGGAGAGGGGGCTTGTGGATGGGCTGAAATACCGCGACGAGATGGAAAAATACATCTGCCATCTGTTCGGGGTCCAGGATCCCGACGAGGTTGAGACCGTCTCTCTCCCCAAATATGTGGAAAAACTCAAGAAAGGTCCCTCTTCGAGAAAGATTGCGGTGGTTTACGCTGACGGCGAGATTGTCCGCAGCGGAAGCGGAATCGTGGGCGAGAAACTCGCCGCTGAGATCGCAAAGGTCCGCGCAGATTCCACGGTGAAGGCTGTCGTGTTCCGTGTCAACTCCCCCGGAGGCGAGGTCGTTGCTGCTGATATGATCCGCCGCGAGATCGAACTTCTCCGCGCTGACAAACCTGTCGTCGCGAGCTACGGCGCCTATGCCGCATCCGGCGGATACCTTATCTCCGCCGCCTGCGACAGGATATTCGTGGACAACACAACCCTTACCGGGTCAATCGGCGTGTTCGGGATGATTCCGAGCCTCGGCAGCGCAATCAAGAAGAACCTGAAGGTCAACGTCGTGTCCATCGGCACCAACGCCCACAGCGCTATGGGCTCCGGTATGAATCCGCTTTCGGCGGAGGAGCAGGCCTGGTACCAGGATGAGATCGAAGGAATCTATGATGACTTCCTTACAGTCGTCGCGGAGGGCCGCGATATGGAGAAAGAAGCTGTCGACGAGATTGCCCAGGGACGCGTATGGGCCGGACGTGACGCCCTCCAGATCGGGCTTGCGGACGAAAAGGGATCGTTGCTTGACGCTATCGACTACGCGGCTTCGCTCGTCGGGCTCCGCAGCTACAGGATTACCGCCGTTCCTGAGAAGAAGAACTTCCTTAAGTCTCTTCGGGAGAAAGAGGACCGCGATGAACCCCTTGTGAGCTTTGACATCCCTTCCTTCCTTTCGGAACCGGGGTTCCACGCCGTCGCGCGTATGCCTTACCTTGTAATTGAATGAAAAAGATATGAAAAAGATTGCTTTGATAGTAGCTGCGCTTCTCAGCGCCACAGTAGTATTTGCCCAGACAACCGGCCGCGAAAGGCTCGACGAACTCGAGCAGATGGCGGAGTCCGCAAAAAAGGTCAAGTCAACGGAAAATAAGCTCTTCAAGATGAGCGCCCTGAATCACTTCGCGTTCGGACGCCACTGGGTCCCTGAGAATGAGCTTTTTGCTGACGCATTCGGCCCTTCGAAGGAGATATTCTTCAATATCGTGAAGGGAAGCATCAACCCCGCTTCCTGGCTGTCATTCGACCTCGGGTTCGACCTCAAGTGGGACATCTTCAAGGCTCTTCCGGAGAACCAGTTCGTCCTTACCGACGGTAATATCGACGCTATCCCCAACGCCACGTTCGATGATATGGAATCCACCTTCCACACGTTCGGGCTTACATTCCCTCTTACCCTGAGCCTGCATTCGAAATGGATTGGGCTGAAGCTTGGCGCAGAAGCTGTCATAAACCTCAACAAGCACACCTACGTCGAGTCCAACTATGTGGACGGCGCCACTTCCTTTATGGCCACGACTCGTGGCGGTGTAGTACGTCGTTTCTCTTACGATTATATGGCTGTCCTTACCGCCTTTGACGGTATCGGAATCTATTTCAAGTACTATCCCCTCGAACTCGTCGAAGGCGGAAAGGTCTCCGCTTCGCAATACTTCACGCTTGGCTGCTTCCTGAATTTCGAGTAAGGTCTCCGCGCTAGAGTTCCCGGTCGCTTAAACTGAAGGTGTTTCCCTGCCGGATGTCTCCGGTGGAGAGGCCCTTTTTCAGCCAGCGCATACGCTGGGCGGCTGTGCCGTGCGTGAAGGATTCCTCCACGGCATAGCCCTGGGCCTTCTTCTGGAGATAGTCGTCGCCGATGACGGAGGCGCAGCGGATGGCCTCTTCCAGGTCGCCGTCTTCCAGCGAGCCGAAGTTCCTGCCTTCGTAATGGCCCCATACTCCGGCGAAGCAGTCTGCCTGAAGTTCGATACGGACACTGACGCGGTTTGCCTGAGCCTTGCTCATCCGGGACATTTCGCTATGGGCCTTGTCCAGCGTGCCCAGCAGGTGCTGGACGTGATGGCCCACCTCGTGGGCGATGACGTACGCATAGGCGAAGTCACCATCGGCCCCGAGCTGCCGCTTCATACTGGAGAAGAAGGACAAGTCGATGTAGAGTTTCTCGTCAGCGCTGCAGTAGAACGGGCCCATTGCGGCCTGTCCCTGGCCGCAGGCGGTGCTGGTCGATCCGGTGTAGAGCACAAGGGTAGGGGCACGGTAGGCGCCGAGTCCGTTCTGGGAGAAATACTGGCTCCATACGTCTTCCGTGGAGGCGAGGATCTGCCTGGAGAATTTCGCAAGGGCTTCGTTTTCCGGAGTAGGGTCGTACGAGGACTCTGTGACGCTTTGCAGCCCTCCGGACTGTACGACATTTTGGAACACGTCGCCAAGGTTCCCTCCCATAAGGAGCGTCAGAATCGCAATAACCGCAACTCCGCCTATCCCCAGGCCTGCTTTTCCGCCGCCGCTCAGTCCGCGCCGGTCTTCAACATTGGTACTTTCCCGTCTTCCGTCCAGTTTCATAGCTGTAATCTGATTGATGTTTATTCTTCCCCGATTGGTTTTTATATTCTTCCCCGCCTCCTCACGCAGGGCAAATGTACTCAATCAATTTGAGATTAGCAATTGTTCCTGTATCGACGGCCAGGGTTGCGGGGACCTTCCACGGGCCCCAGGGCGCACGGTTCCTGTGGGTTGCGGGGACCTTCCACGGGGCGTCCTATAAGTGATTGATTATTAAAGCATTAGGGGGCCTCTTGTGGGAGGTGCCTTTCTTTTTGACGGCACCTTCACACACGTCGTTTCATAAGACCCTGATAATCAGCACTTTATGAAAAGGGGTGTGGAACTTGTTTTCTGTTTGACCTCTTGATTACCGAACAATCCCTTCCACCAAAATAAAAAAAAGACCATCACAGAGTATTGTGACGGATATATAGAGAGTTTAGTCTGTGAGGCGGGGCGTAGCCGGCCAAGACCTATGTTAGATTCTTCTCTTCGCTCAGAATGACATTTTGTAGCGGGAGTGGGTCACCTGCCCGCAAACACCACCATCTCTATTTACCCTATCAAATACCCTTTCCAGCAGCTTGTAGAGCGATCTCATCACTTTCCAAATCTGCGACCTATGTGTCCAGTATGTCAATTGGTCGCGTATAAGTGCAACCAGAAGCGAAGATAGCCGTTTCCGATTTCACGGTCAAGGGTATCCCTCGGCCTGCTCCCTTTCGGGGGTCGGTTTTGTGATAGAGGTGGGTGGGAAGGGTGCCGACGGTCTACGAGAGAAGCACCTGGTTCACCGCGTGCTCGAATTCGCTTGAACTGATACGCTTCTCTCCTTTGCGGAAGATAGAAATTATGGCATTACTTAACTTTGACACCGCAGCTTAACACTAAACTAATAACCAACGGTGCAAAGCTACCTTCATCAAGGCGCTTTCAAGTGAAACATTGTTACAGTCTTAGTTTTTTGCTAAATTTGTAAACACAAACAAGAAAACAAACACCTTTGAGATTATGAATAAACGCCATATCGTTGTATTGCTATTGGGAGCTTTGGCATCTCTGATTTCCGCCTGCCAAGATAAGGTTCTTGAAGTTAAAGAAATTAAGAGCCCTTCCATTCCGGGTTTTATTAAGGAGATGAGAATCACCAGACCGGGGGATCCAGAAACGGAGATTATTAAGGTTACTTATGACGAATCTAATCGAGTAAACAGTCTTTTCTATTCTTATTATGGCGAAGATAGTTACACGATATCATATGGCACAAATAAGGTAGTTTTGAAGCGTGAGAATGGTGTTAGTTCCGAACTTAGTGCCAATAGCGATGGATTCGTTACCAAAATGGAGAACTCTACCTATAGCTATTCTGGCCGTAATATTATCTCAATAACTCAGCCCTCAATGATTCTTGAAAGTGTCACCGATGGGGACGGAGAAGAGGTGACCACATTGGGCTCGACTGAGACTACATACAGCTGGGAAAACGGCAACCTGACAAAACGCGTGTGGAAACTCAGCAGCGAGAATGAAGAACGGATTCCAAGCGAGACAAGAATTACCACCTATTCTTATCTTCAAGAGGGCCAAAGTCCTTTCTACCAGAAAGGGATTGATCCTTTTATGATCTTATCTGGAGATCACAACTTTGTGTTTGGTTTTTTTGGTGATTCAAGTAAGAGTTTAATGACGGGATATAACGATAATACCTTTGAGATATCTAATACAGATGGAAAGCGAGAAATTACTCATATCCGAGTTCTTTCCAAAGATGGTACTGTCGCTGACTGCAGTCTCTCCTATTGAGACATCGCTCACTCCGGTGAGCGTTTTTTCGTTTTCCACCGCAGGAATCCTCTCCGGAACGAGTGGTATTCGGAGTACATTCTGTCCCCGGTGATGCGCTCGTGCTGCTCCTCCAGCATCTCGTAGGCATCCTCGTAGGTCGGATACAGCATCCGGACTTCGAGGAACAGATCCAGAAAGCCCTCCTGCGACAGAAGCTTCCGGGCCTCGGCCGAGAGTGGCGGAATGGCCGACAACTCTTCCTCGTACCGCTGCCGGGCACGGATCTGCATCTCTGTGACTTTGCGTTTTGCCATACCCTTATCCCCTCAGCGACAGCATTCCTCGATTGTTGTATGGATTGGCATCCTCGTCTCCTTGGGCTGTCATCCATTCTCCCAGCGCCATGATCCCGGCCACGATGCCGTCAATCTTCTGGACGGATTTCTCCTTGTCCGGTTTGATGTTCCCGGCAGGATCCGTCTTGACCACAGTCGAGGCCAGCATCCAACGCAGTACCGGATTCCCGAAGTGTTCATTTTTCTCGGTGAACACCAGCTTCTCAAACTCCTTTGTGGACGATTTAAAAAAATTGTATAACTATTCTTATGGAAGCCGTTGCAAATCTTTTAGAAATTAGCGGCCATCAATTCTTGCCCCAGGCTGTGAATGTGTGCGAGGATGGCCTTCTCTCTTTCCGCGGAAGGCTTTTTGAAACCGTTGATGTAGTTCCGTAGCAAAGTAGCGTTCATTCCGATAGAACGGGCAAATTCCGCCACATTGATTTCCTTATGGGTGAGGAAGAACCGCTGCATTGCTGAAGGCTGTGCATCTTCATACTCAAAACTCTCGAAGCTGATGTCCTCATCGAGAGTACGCCAATGGATTCCATCAAAACCAAAGGAGTACTTCTCGCGCTCCTCTGGTGAGGCCTCTTTGAGCCTGGGATACCAGAGCAGAGACTGGCTGTAAACATGTCCATTCTCATCACGGCCAAATATCTGGTCGCCGCTGAACCATATTTCTGTAATCTTCATGACTCACCTCCTTTTACTGGTTGAAGTGCTTGTTCCATTGGGCGATAATAATATCGGCATTTTCATCAATAACCGCCTTGATCTTCTTGAAGTCACCGGCCTTGATGCCGTGACGCTCAACAAGGGCGAATTCCGTCCCATTCCACTCGAACTTGGCCATCCCTCCATTCCCTTCAACATGAACGTGAAGCGGGTCGTGCTCCTTACTGTAGAAAAAGAACGAGAATCCAAAGAACCTGAATATTTCCGGCATATAATATCGACTTTAATTGTTCTTTGCAAATATAGGAATTATTTTTAATACCCGCAAATCCTTTTGCATTTATTCCACCACTTTTCCAAGTGCCACATCTTTCCTTGGCAGTTGGATAAAACACCTCCGTGTATTCAGGATAATGACCATCTCAATGGGGGCTAACCCATCCTTGTTTTTCTTGCTCTCACGGCAATAGAATGAGACATTTGCTGTGCTTCTACTCATAATTTGTGACCAGTTTAGTTTGCTGAATACACTGGTCGCATATATGGTCACAAATTTTGCAAGATTTTGGATAGAAGGCTCTTGTCATAGAGGTGGGAGATCGTATTCAATTCTATCACCACCCCATATATAAAAAAAGCCATCACAAGTACTTGTAATGGGTATATAGAGAGTTTAGTCTATTTGGCTGATCGTAGTCAAACCAAGACTTATGTGTGTTCAGCCTCTTTGACCAGGAAGGCTGATTTGTAGCGGGAGTGGGTCACGATCCCACGACCTCCGGATTATGAATCCGACGCTCTAACCAGCTGAGCTACCCCGCCGTCGTTGTTTCAAAATAAAAATCAGCTTGACGAAGGCTGATTTTTGGTTGAGATAGAAGGACTCGAACCCTCACTGACAGAGCCAGAATCTGTAGTGCTACCATTACACCATATCTCAATTTCACGTTTGCCGCCTTTCGGCGCAAATGGCCCTCAACTGCCTTTCGGCGTTTTGGGACTGCAAATGTACAACTTTTTTCCCAATCTGCAAGAGTTTCCTCCGTTTTTCCACGAAAAACCCTATCTTTGCAGCAATGAAGACAGCAATGAAGACAGTAATATATCTTCGGGCAGCCGTCGTTGCACTCGCCCTTGCGGTTTCCGCATCCGCCGGAGCTCAGATCCGGACATATTCCGACATCGACTCGGAAAGTTTCGTCATCGGCCTTGACCAGTATTATTTCGGAGAGGCAGGATCCCTTGCCTTCAAGGTTGGGACGATGTCCTGCCGGGCGGAGATTGCCCCTTCCGGAGTAATTCTCGGAGCAGGGAGGGGGATGATGGAGCTGGAACTGGAGGATGGAGATGTAATCGTGGGAATTCACGACTTTACGGGCGACAACCTCCCGGAGGCAGTCGCGGCCGTGCGCACTCCGGACGCTATTATTTTCCACGTGTACAAGCTTGAGCAAGGGACTTGGATCCCTATCGGGCGTATCGGCGCCACCGGCGAAGGCGTAACGGAAGTCCGTGTGTTCCGTCAGGCCGTGACTATCCGCGACAAGAAGGCCGGCGCGCTTTATACCTGGACCTTCCACGGCGACAAGTTCGACTTCAAATCCTCCTCAGGGAAAAACGATCCTACCCCATGATACGCATCGGCCAGGGCTATGATGTCCATAGAATCGAAGAGGGTTTGCCCATGTGGCTCTCGGGCATCAGAATCCCTTCGGACCGCGGTTTCGTCGCCCACTCTGACGGCGATGTGGCTATCCACGCGCTATGCGATGCGCTTCTCGGAGCGCTTGCGCTCGGGGATATCGGCCATCTGTTCCCTGATACGGATCCCGCGTGGAAGGGTGTTGACAGCAAACTGCTGCTCCGTGAGGTGTATTCCCGCGTTACTGCCGCCGGCTATAAGCTTGTCAATGCAGACATCACTGTCGCCCTTCAGGCGCCGAAGCTCGCGCCGCACATTCTGTCTATGAGGGAATGTCTCGCTTCCGTTATGTCGGTCGATGTTTCCTCTATCTCCGTAAAGGCCACCACGACCGAGCGACTCGGCTTCGTCGGACGCGGCGAGGGCTGTGAGGTATGGGCCGTAGTTTGTGTTTCCAATGAATAAGGACGCGTCGGAGCGCAAGTTGCCGATTGTCACGGTCCCCGGAGGCGGAAAGCTCCTCCTTCACGCCTGCTGCGCCCCGTGCTCCGGGGCTATAGTCGAATGTCTCGTCTTGAGCGGAATCCGCCCGGTGGTGTTCTTCTCAAATTCAAATATCACCCCGCGGGAAGAGTACGAGAAGCGCCGCGACGAGTGCCGCAGATATGCGGAAGATATGGGACTTGAGTTCGTGGAGGATGTGTATGACCACGACAACTGGCTCTCGGTTGTTTCCCCCGGGCTCGAAAATGCGCCCGAGCGCGGCCCCCGCTGCCTGAAGTGCTTTAAATACCGCCTTTCCCGCGCAGCCGCATACGCCTCCTCCCACGGCTTCGACGTTCTCACCACCACCCTCGCATCCTCCCGCTGGAAAGACCTCTCACAGGTCGCCTCTGCCGGAGGCGCAGCCTCCTCCGAAGCGGGCGGCGTCACTTTCTGGGACCAGAACTGGCGGAAAGGAGGACTGCAGGAGCGCCGCGGCGAGATTATTCGCGAACGGTGCTTCTACAACCAGACCTTCTGCGGGTGCGAGTTCTCAAAAAAGCGTCAGGGAGAAGAAAACCCTTAGAATTCGTATAGGTTGATGCCGGTCTCCGCATCAGCTCTCCGGCCCACGACAGCGCCTTCAAAAGACTCCACAAAGAGCTCGCAGGCTCCGTTGATCCGCCCGTTGAGAAGATGTCCGCCGATGCAGGTGTAATCGCTGCGGCTTGCCGTGATGTGAAGGTGCAGGTACGGCTTCCCGCCCTTGCGGGAGATGTTCCCGGTAAGGTTGGTGATTTCCATCTGCTCGGAAAAAGTCTTGTCGACGTACTTGTTCGTCGCCGGGTCGAGGTAACGGAATGTTGCCTCAGAGACTGCCCCGAGGCCGGTTATGCTCCCCGCAGTGATATCTTTTTCTTCACAGAAGGCCGTAAGCGCCTCTATTATTCCGACGTGATTGTCAAGACTGAGGACGAACACGCCTTTTCTGACTTCTTTAGACTGGTACATAGTATGATTATTCCAAATGTTTATAGACAAGGCCCATGTCCGTAAACACGACATTCTGTGCCGTGGAACAGGGGAATCGGTTGAAATAAGGGTCATCCGTCGGGTGCATTTCAAGGGAGGCGATGCGGCCGGTGCGGAGCATCCGCCGGCGCCAGAGCGAGGCACGGGACTCATCGGCCGGAAGGACTTTGATTCCGGTACGGCCGTCTTTCAGCGAGACAATGGAGACGATATGGGCCCTCGAGCGGGTGTCGTACAGCTTCTCACGGTCTTCAGGGGTGAATTTATGCGATACGGTGATGTGACGGCCGAAGCGCCCGTTTATGTCCGACATCATTCCCCGGAAGAGCCTTCCGTGGGCCGATGTATCTTTTATTCCGCGGGAAAGTATGCTGTAGTGGATCATCTCGTGAATCAGGATATCATCGATCTGATCTTCCGGAAGGTCCACCGCCGCGCTGATGCGTATCCGGAAATCGTAGTACTGTTCTCCGCCGAAAAGCTTTCTTTGGCGCTTGTACAGGCATTGGCCAAGGTATGTCCGGGAGCGTCCTACAGAGATGGGCACCTCCGCAAGACCTCCTCCGAAGCACATCTCGTTGTACTTCCGGAAGCGTTCCTGGAGATATTCTGCCGTGGGTTTCATATGGACCACGGACGACTAGCGGAGGGGTAGGATATAGACATTCGTCTCGTGCCGGTCAAAGCCCAGACTGCGGTAGAGCTCATTCGCAGCGACGCGGCTGGGGCGTGATGTGAGATGGACATCGATTGGAGCGAAGCCGCGGGCGAATCCAAGGATATGCTCAAGAAGGCGGCGCCCAAGGTGCTGTCCGCGATAGTCCGCCCTGACAACCACATCCTCCACGATTCCCTTTTTCCCCAGCGGGGTATCATAGGTGCAAAACGTGGCGCATCCCGCGAGATGTCCGCCTTCCGACAGGCAGAAAAGATGATTCGACTCCCCTTCGACGACAGCGCGGAACTGCCCCATCGTAAACCTGTTTCCGGGAGAGAGTGTGTCCATCAGAGCCTTCACCTCCGCATAAAGCTCAGGTGTCGCTGCATTAATTTCTTCAATGTCCATCAGCACGCTATGCTTTCATTATCCAAGCGCCCATTTTCCGGATTTCCGGAAGGGCGGTCTTATGCCCCTCCGCATCTACCCATCCGAGGCAGGACTCCACGACTGTAACCTTGAACCCTGCTCCAATAAGGTCCTTGACCGTATTGAGAACACAGTACTCCGTGGCGATACCCGTGACATAAACCCTTTCAATGCCCAGACGCCGGAGCGCCTCAGAGAGGCTTTCGCCGGCAGCGCTCCGCCCGTCGAAGCCGGAATACTGCTCCAGGGCGGGGTCACAGCCCTTGAAAAAAGTCTTTTCCGGGACGACGTAAGGAAGCAGCGCCTCGTGAATCTCCCCTCCGTGGGTACCGGCGACGCAGTGGGGCGGCCAGGGGCCTCCCTGGGCAGCGAAGGAACAGTGGTTCGCCGGGTGATGGTCACAGACAAAAAGGGCGGGGAAAGCGGGATGATTCCGGATAAAGTTCACGGTCTCCTCCACGGCCTCTTCCGAATGTCCGCAGGCAAGTGCGCCTCCGGTTATGAAATCGTACAGTTCGTCAACGACGACAATCGCTTTTTTCATCGGCATATGTTTTATAGATATGGCAAAGATAATAATTTCTCAGCGTATCCCTACAAATAGGGATTGACCGCGGGGTCAAAGAGGTGTATCTTTGCGCTCCAAAGCGCAAAAATCAGAACGAACCTATGAAGTTGTCAGAACTCCCGACAGGGGAAAAAGGCGTAATCGTAAAGGTGAGCGGCCACGGAAGTTTCCGTAAGAGGCTTATCGAGATGGGATTTATCCAGGGAAAAGAGGTGAAAGTGGTGCTGAACGCCCCCCTTATGGACCCTATCGAATATGAAATAATCGGATATAAGCTGTCCCTCCGGAGGGAAGAGGCATCGAATATCGAAGTGGTGACGGAAGAGGATGCGCGCGAGGCTCTCGTCAGCGACGAGCACCTCCAGGCGCTTCCCGGAGACCTTGACGAAAAACAGCGGCTGGACCGGGCCCTGTCGCATCTTGCCGAGGAGCGCGGCCACGTCATCCGCGTCGCCCTCGTAGGAAACCCCAACTGCGGAAAGACCTCCCTGTTCAACATCGCTTCCGGAGCCCACGAGCACGTTGGAAACTACTCCGGCGTGACCGTTGACGCAAAGGAAGGACACTTCGAGCACGGCGGATACAAGATCACCCTCGTGGACCTTCCCGGAACATATTCCCTGTCAGCCTACAGCCCTGAAGAGCTCTATGTGAGAAAGAATCTGATCGACGCTATGCCGGACGTGGTGATCAACGTCGTGGACGCATCGAATATCGAGAGGAACCTCTACCTCACCACGCAGATCATAGATATGAACCTCCGCACCGTCATCGCGCTGAATATGTACGACGAGATGAGGGCGAAAGGAGACACCATAGATGTCGCGCAGCTCTCAAAGCTGCTCGGGACGCCCGTCTGTCCTACCGTAAGCCGGGACGGCGAAGGTATCCCGGAGCTTTTTGACACTGTGATCAAGATATACGAGCAGTCTGACCCCACCCTTTCCCGCCACATCCACGTCAACCACGGTGCGGAAATCGAAAAGAGCATCGACCGGATCAGGGATTTCATCCTCGGAGACGACGACCTCCGCTCACGCTACTCCGCAAGATACCTTGCAATCAAGTTCCTGGAATCGGACAAGGATATCGAAAATGTAGTCAGGAATCTCCCCCAGTACAAAGAAATGGAGGCGGCCCGGGACGCGGAAGAAGCCAGGATCCAGGGGCTTCTGGGCACAAATCTGGAGTCCGCCATCGTGGACGCGAAATACGCCTTCATCCAGGGGGCCCTTACTGAGACTTACGTCCAGTTCAAGGAGGGGCGCGAAAGAAGGACCCTCACAGACAAGATAGACGCGATCGTAACCAACAAATGGGCCGCTTTCCCTATCTTCATTCTCCTGCTGTGGTTCATATTCTGGGCTACTTTCACGATAGGCCAGTACCCTATGGACTGGATTGAGTGGCTGGTCCAGAAATTCGGTGACTTTGTGGGGAGTTATATGAATGAGGGATGGGTAAAGGACCTTGTCATCGACGGGGTCATCGGCGGAGTTGGCAGCGTCCTCGTGTTCCTTCCGAACATTCTGATCCTGTACCTTTTCATCTCCCTGATGGAGGACAGCGGATATATGGCCAGGGCTGCGTTCATCGTGGACAAGCTTATGCACCGGATCGGGCTTCACGGAAAGTCGTTCATCCCTATGGTAATGGGCTTTGGATGTAATGTCCCGGCGATTATGGCGACAAGGTCCATCGAAAACCGCAAGAGCCGCCTTATCACCATCGCGATAATCCCGTTTATGTCCTGCGCGGGAAGGCTTCCGATCTTTGTCCTTCTTGCAGGGGCGTTCTTCCCGAAGAACGCTGCTACGGCGCTACTGGGGATATACCTTCTCGGTGTCGTGCTGGCCATCCTGTCTGCGCTTGTCCTGAGGAAATTCGTCAAGGACGATGACCTTCCGTTCGTTATGGAGCTGCCGCCGTACCGCGTTCCTACCGCGAAGGCCATATGGCGCCACACCTGGGAAAAGGGCAAGCAGTATCTCGAGAAGATGGCTACGACCATCCTCATCTTCTCCGTCGCAATCTGGTTTATGGGCTACTTCCCGCGTCACGAGGGACAGACGGCTGCATATCAGCAGGAACATTCGATCATAGGCACCGTGGGCAAGGCTGTCGAGCCTGTGCTCGAGCCGCTCGGATTCAACTGGAAGATGGACGTGGGCCTTCTCGCAGGCATTGGCGCGAAGGAGCTTGTCGTCAGCACGCTTGGCGTGATGTATTCGCAGGGTGGCGAGGAGTTCGAAGGTGACGAGCACGACACCAAACTCCAGGCCTCGCTGAAGGGCGACCTCTCCACCGCCGCAGGACTTGCGTATATGGTCTTCGTCCTGCTGTACTTCCCCTGCATCGCGACGTTCGTTGCGATAAAGAATGAGACGGGGAAATGGAGATGGGCTATACTGTGCGCCGTATATACTATGCTGGTGGCGTGGATATTCGGTTTCTTCGCGTACAGGATAGGACTTTTGCTGTGGTAATTCTAAAGGATTATTACTATCTTTGTGTCCGTAATGGCTGAGAAAAAAGACTTTATGGTATTTACCGGCGATGTCAAGATGGGAGACATCGTCGATGCGAATCCCTCGCTACTGAGGATATTCCATAGGATGGGTATGAGGATGGGATTCGGCGAGTCAACGGTAGACCAGGCCTGTGCCCAGGCCGGTGTAGACCCGTTAACATTCCTCCTTATCATCAAGATATACACCGTGTCGGACTACGTTCCCTCAAAGGAGGAACTTGACTCCGTCCGGGTGGAGGATATAATGACCTACCTGTACAACTCCCACAAATACTATCTGGAGGAGTCCCTCCCGGCAATCGAAGAGGCTATCGACCATCTTCTCCTCCCCGCGACGAGCCCCCAGAAAGCCGTTGTTACAAGCTTTTTCAACGAGTACAAAAGAGAGCTCCAGGAGCATTTCGCCTACGAGGAGGAAAAGGTATTCCCTTACCTTGAGGCAATCTCTTCCGGCAGCGCCGCAAACCGCTATGAGGGCCGCTTCGAAGAAGACCATACAAACATCGAAGAGAAAATCGGAGACCTTAAGAACATTGTCCTCAAGTATATTCCCCCTTCCTGCGACTCCCTCGAGGCTTCAAGGCTGCTTGTCAACATCTACGCCCTGGAGGAGGACCTCGAGCGCCACAGTGACGTCGAGGACAAGGTCCTTATCCCCCTCATCCGCAAGGATGAACTTTCAGCCCGCGAGAAGGAAATTCTCGTGAGCGTAGCTATGGGCAAACTCAATAAGGAAATTGCGGACGAATATGACATCTCTATCCATACCGTCATCACCCACCGCAAGAACATAACCCGGAAAACCGGAATCAAGACTGTCGCCGGCCTTACCGTGTATGCTATCCTCAACGGACTCATAGACCCTTCTACAATATGAACTACAAGGAAATCCTCAAGTTTTACCCCGACTTCCCCGTCGCGGGTGTCAATTTCGTTGACATTATTCCTTTCATCCAGGACAAAGACGTCTTCAAGAGCCTCGTAATGGACCTTTCCGCACTGTGCGACAGTCCCAATATCGCCGCTCCCGAAGCCCGCGGATTCCTCTTTGCCGCGCCTATGCTTGTCCTCGCTGACCACGTCAAAAACGTCGTCCCAATCCGCAAGAAGGGAAAACTTCCCTACGCTGAAGGCGACCTCGTGGGTGTTGACATCGTAAAGGAATACGGCCGGGATTCCCTGTTCTTCCGCCTCAGCGATATCGCTGCCGGAGAGCCCGGAGAGGACGGCACCATAGGCCTGACGCTCTTTGACGATGTCCTCGCAACAGGCGGCACCGCCCGCGGTCTCGCCAAAAAGCTCGAGGAGTGCTCCGTCTCTATCAAGGGAAAAACTTACAGGGTTCGAGTAACGGACTTTGTCTTCCTGGTGGAAATTGACGAACTCGGAGGCGCGGCAAAACTTACGGACATCGCGCCCGTAAAGTCACTCATCCATCTTTAGGACAAGGCGTCCGGGAAGCGGCACCGGGGAGGCGTCAGGCAAGGTCTACAAGGTCCGCAAGGACTATCGCAGCCATAGCCTCGACGACGACGGGAGCGCGCAGGGCGAAACAGACGTCGTGACGTCCGGGAATCTCGAGAACTTCGAGCTTTCCGGACGCAAAGTTTTGCGTTGTCTGGGGCCGGCGGATGCTGGATGTAGGCTTGAAAGCCACCCTGAATACGACAGGGGCGCCGTTTGTAATTCCGCCGTTAACGCCCCCGGCGTGATTGATTTCCGTGTCGATAGGGAACGTATCATTGTGCTCACTTCCCTTCATCGCAGCCGCCTTGAATCCGTCACCGAATTCGACGGCGCGGACGCCGGGAATGGAGAAAACCGCGTGGGCGATTCCGGATTCGACACTGTCCCAGAAAGGCTCTCCGAGTCCCGCCGGAATTCCGTCAATCCTGCATTCCACGACCGCCCCGAGGGAGTCTCCCTCTGCCGTAGCCCCGGCAATAAGCCCGTCCCACATCTCAGGGTCTGTGCTACCTCCCAGCTCAACGAGCTTCGCGTTGCAGGAGAACTTGACTTCGCCCCCTGTCTCTACCTCCACAACCTCAGACAGAACCTTCTTTGCGACGACTCCGGCCGCAACGACAGGAAGCGTCAGGCGCCCTGAGAAGTGGCCGCCGCCGCGGGGGTCATTGAATCCGCCGTACTTGAAATCCGCCGTCCAGTCAGCGTGGCCGGGACGTGGGATATCCTTGAATTTGGAGTAGTCTTCGCTGCGAGTGTTCCCGTTTCGGAAGACTATGGCAAGCGGCGCGCCGGTAGTATGACCCCCATAAACGCCGCTGAGGATTTCAGGGATGTCTTCCTCAATCCTCGGCGTTGTGCCTCGGGCTCCCCCGCGGCGGCGGCCGATATCCTCCTTGAAGTCCTCTTCGGAGATTTTGACCCCGGGCTCGACTCCGTCGATAACTACTCCGACGGCGGGACCGTGGGACTCGCCGAAAATGCTGACTCTGAATACTCTACCGAAGGTGTTCATAAGCTCTTTGTAAACTTTTCAAAAGTTTCCGTAAACTTTGGGAAAGATTTCCCGACGCAATTTTCGTCGTCAATTTCCACTGGAGACGATGCTCCGAGCGATGCGACGCGAAGCGCCATCACCATTCGGTGATCTCCGTGTGAAGAGAACCGCCCTCCGCGGAGAAGGTTTCCGGTCGAGAGGCGGTGAGAAAGGGATTCGCCGCGGATGTACATCTGCCCGTCCTCAATATGAGCCTCCACTCCGAGCCCGGTGAGCATTTCGACTATGGCGGCGGCGCGGTCCGTCTCCTTATGGGCAAGACGGTCCGTCCCGTTTATCCGGCTCTCCCCTTCCGAGAAGGCCGCAAGGACGGCTACGGCGGGGAAAAGGTCCGGACAGTTGTTGAGGTCCGTCTCGAACGCGACGAGCGGGGCGCGGCGGACGCAGAGAGGCCCCGTCGAGGGGGTATTCCCTTCGAGCTGGGAAATTGATGCGCCGGCGTCCATAAGGATGTCCATTATGGAGATATCCGCCTGGAGCGATGCTGTGTCGAGGCCCGTCAGCATTGCTTCGCCAAAGACGGCCCCGGCGACGAGGAAATTCGCGGCGGAGGACCAGTCTCCCTCTATACGGAAATCAGCGGCGAAATAGTGCTGGCGGCCTTTTATGTAGAAGTTCACTCCGGTTGCGAGGGTCCAGTCCTGACTCTGGAGGAAGTCCTCTCCTCCCTCCATTTCGCTCCCTATCTCTATCCCGAAGTTCTTCAGGACATCTATCGTGATGAACATATAGGGGATGCTGCGGGGGTTCTCTACGTAAAGGACAGATTTCCGCTCCGCGAAAGGAAGGGCGGCCAGAAGGCCGGATATAAGCTGGGATCCGCCGCGGCCGTCGACCTCAGCCTTTCCGGGGAGGATGGGCCCGTGGACCTCGAGGGGAAGGATTGCATCTTCCCGGCGGACCGGGGGGTTCCCTTCCTGGAAAAGCCGGACGCCGAATGCCGCCATAATGTCGTGGGCATAGGCAAGGGGGCGTTTCAGAAGGGTCTTTTCGCCGGTTATCCGGACGGGAGAGTTCGAAAGGACGCCTGCAAGGGGGATCAGCAGTCTCGCGAGGAAGCCGGATTCTCCGGCATTGATTTCTTTAATTTCCAGTTTTCCCTCATCAAGGCCTGCGCCTTCAATCGTAAGGACATCGTCCTCGCGGATAACCTTCGCTCCAAGGGCTTTTGCAGCTGCGATTGCGGATTCATTGTCCCCGCAAGGGGAGTACCCGGACAGGTGAGACGTACCGCTCGCAAGGGCGGCGGCGATTATTGCACGCTGGGCAAAACTCTTCGACGAAGGCATTGTAACGGGGTCAGAGTCCTTCCCGACAAAGCGGAAGTCGCCGTACAGCGCGGCTTTCATCTCAGCTGTCGTCCATTGCCCGGGCGCGGCGGAATCGTCCTCCGAAAGCGAGGCGTACGTGTATGGAGCGCCGTTTTTCAGCGCATCCATCCGCGACTCCCGTCCCTTTTCGCCCATCGCGAATGCGATCAAAGTCCCCGGCGCCGCATCATCATAAAGGCCCATCACCCTTGCGATGTCTTCTTCGGACTCCGCCGTAGTGACAATCTTTATAATGTCCGCGCCGAATCCGGCACACTTATCCAGTACGCTCCGAAGGACTGCATCCGAAGGGGTTTCCCTGAAGTTGTGCCAGGAGCGGACAAGGAGGGTTCCGCAGCGGTTACAGGCGCGGCGTATATCCCTCCCCGTAAAGGCCGATGCCTCCACCTCGAGGTCCGCATATTTTGCTCCCGCTTCGATTGCGGCAAGGTATTTCTCCCTCGCCTCCGCCTCGCCGGCGCGGCATTCGGATATCCGGCAGGTGGCAATGAGGGGGATGTCCGTGACGGAAAAGAGTTCACGGATCTCACCGTCGTCCAGAGGACAGCGGTCAAGGCGGATTTCCGCCATCTCCACCTCTCCCGAATCAAGGATATCCAGAATCTCGGAGAGGTTCTTACCTTGCAGGACAGTTGCTATCAAAATTCAAATATGCTGTGCCTGGGGTCTTCCTCCCCGGGTTTGATTTCACCTCCGGCGACATAGAGCTTCACAACCGCGCTCTTCGTGTCGAAGACTCCCACTCCGGGATACTTTACATCCACGGCCTGGGATGTGCCTTTCACTATCCAGCGCTCACGCGAAGGATTGAAAGAAAGGACCTGGCGGCCCATTCCGCCCACTGCTATAAGTTTGCAGGAGGGCAGTGTAACGCCGGTCGCTCCCTCGACGGATTCCACCGGAACGGAAGGGGCGGCGCTCCATTTCCCGCTGTCAAGGCTGAGGCTTTCGCCACGGACCTTGTCCCCGGTAGCCGCGCCTATGGGGGTACCCCAAACGTAGAGGCTGCCCTCGGCGGCGAAGGCAAGGGGATGCAGGAGCGGAGAAGGCATCTCCGCGATTCTTTCCCATCGGCATTCCGGATAAACGGCCTTCCAGATGCCCCTCTGGGGCTTTCCGTCGCTGTATCCGCCGACCAGATACATTTCATCTCCCTCCCTTGTAAAGCCGGCTTTCTCAAGCGGTACGGGGAGCTGGGGAAGGGTCCGGATAACCGCTTTCCCCATCTTGATCCTCACTTCATATACTTTGTCGAGCGTCCTTGATCCATCCGATCCTCCCGCTACGACAAGGGCGTCTTCCATCTGGAAAGATGCCCCGAATGCGGCAGGTTCCGGGAGGCTTCCGGCCCTCTTCCAGCTATGGAGAAGGCCGGGAAGCTTAACCCAGATGCCATTACAGTATTGATTCTGGCCAAAACCCCCGGCGACCGTCATCAATCCCTGGACTACGCCGCAGAAAGGAGCGGCTAAGCCCTTGGACCAGGACGGGTCGGATATTGGCCTGATATCGTATACCTTCATTCTACTCTCCTAAGATCTCGTTGTAAAGATCCACTGTTTTCATCATCATACGGGGGATATGGAAGGGACCTTTGAACAGGTTGCCCTTTGCCGGCTGGGCCACGGTTCCGTCTCGGTGGAGGTAACCGTACCACTCTCCGTACTCGTTGTCCGGGAACACCTTGAAAGCATAGTCGTACGCCTTGCGGTGCATCTGGAGATACTTGTCATCCCCGGTTGCCTCATATGCGTAAAGGGCGGCGATTATGGTTTCGCACTGGGGCCACCAGAACTTCATATCCTGGGAATAGTCCTGAGGAGGGAAGTTCTTGCAGTCGCGGAAGTTGATCATTCCGCCGTAAGGCTCATCCCAGCCCCATTTCCAGGCCCAGTCAATGATGGTGGTTCCAATCCTGACGAGCCTCTTGTCCCATCCGCGTGACTTTGCGATGTCCAGGATAAACCAACCGGTTTCCATGCAGTGGCCGGGGTTGATGGTTCGTCCTGCGCAGGTATCTATGAACTCTCCGCTCGGGCCCACCATTTCGAGGATGGAACCGAATTCGGGCTTCATAAAGTACTTTTCAAGCTCGTCGATGGACTGGTCGATACGGGCGTCAAGGACAGGGTCGTCGCTGACCTGACGGATGACATTCGCTACGTTGATGAGCATCATCGTAATGGAATGACCGCGGGCCTCGAAGTTGAATTTGGGAGCGAGGAACCCGGGAGTCTCGATCATTTTGATGATTCTCTTGAACAGCTCGACGGCTTTTTCCGCATAGGACTCGTCTCCGCTCGCGAGGGAATATTCCGCCATCGCGATTGCGGCGAAGCACTCGGAAAAGACATAGCGGCGTTTCTGGACAGGCTTTCCGTCTTCCGTGACAGAGAAGAACATATGTCCGTCTGTATCAAAGCAATGGGCCTCGATAAAATCGATTGCACTCTTTGATGCTTCGAGGAACTCGTCATTGCCGTGGATATAGGCTGCCAGGGCGGCGATATAACCGAAACGGCCCTGGAACCATACGGACTTTGTCGTGTCCATAAGGGTTCCGTCGCGGTCCACGCAGGTATAAACACCACCATTCTTCCTGTCCAGCCCATATTCGAGCCAGAAAGGAAGGATGTCAGCAATGACATCAGAGGCACACCTGTCACGGCATGCCTCCAAGTACTTTTTCATTTCTGTATCCATACGGACAAGAAAGGACTATTCCTGAGCCTTTGCCATTTCCTCTGCTGCCTCGATCATCTTCTCGTTTGCATAGATGAAGATTTCAACGCGGCGATTCTGTGCGCGGCCTTCTGCGGTGTCGTTGGAAGCGATGGGCTCGTTGAAGGAATGGCCTTCTGCCTTGAGGCGCTCCTCAGCAATTCCCTTGCCCTGGAGGTAACCGGAGACTGCATTTGCCCTCTGGAGGGAGATTCGCTCGTTGACCTCTGCGGTACCGGTGTTGTCAGTGTGGCCGAAAACAGCGATATCCGTGTAGGGGAGGTCGCTCATCTCAGCTGCAAACTTGTCGAGCTGGGTCTTTGCCTCGTTGGAAAGCTTGGTTCCGTTGGTGGGGAAGAGGATTCCGCTCTCGAAGGTAACCTTGATTGCGGTAAGACCGTTGATGTCAGTGATGGTCTCAACCTGGGCATTCTCAAGTTCCTTGAGCTCTTCTGCCTTCTTGTCCATCTGGTTGCCGATGATGCTGCCGGTACCTGCGCCGACTGCACTTCCAACTGCTGCGCCGATAGCTGCTCCCTTTGCGTCACCGCCGAGGAGATAGCCTGCGAGTGCGCCTACGGCTGCACCTGCACCGGTGCCGATCGCGGTTCCCTTGACGAGGTTGGAAGAGCCGCAGCTCTGGAAGATGACTGCTCCGCACAGGAGGATAATTCCAATTTTCTTCATGATTCTGAGTTTATTAAGTGTTTTGGTTTGTGTTGTCAACGAGTATTTCCCGTGTTAAACTTCGTAAAAATACGTCTTTTTTTTGGAAGTTCAAAAATTTGTTCTACCTTTGCATTCCCGATTTGACGGGAACGTTCTTTGGAAGTCTGCGGAATTTTTGTGCAAGCCGAGTGAAGAAAGTTCACTTTTTTCCGAGGCGCAGCCAAAAATAGCGCAAATTTTCTCCGAAAATTTGCGGAAATAGCTCAGTTGGTAGAGCACGACCTTGCCAAGGTCGGGGTCGCGAGTTCGAGTCTCGTTTTCCGCTCCAGACAAAACGCCAGCCCTTGAGGTTGGCGTTTTTCGTTTCTGGCTGCGGTAGGTGTCCGAATATAGGTGACACCTACCGCGGTCTGTTTGGGTAAACTGTTAAAATGACACCTACCGCATTTCTATCCTTTGGGATGGTGTTTTTTGATGACGGATTGCCGATATTTGACCCGGTTAATTTAAACAGACTCGCATATGAACCCGAAGATTGTATTTTTGACGTTTGCAATGATGCTCTCCTCAACGATGGGCTTTGCACAGGGATCCCTTCTGAAAAAACTGGGCGACAAGGCTATCGGCGCCGCGGAGAAAAAGCTCGGCCAGAAAGTGGAGCAGTCAGTTTCCCGGAAAGTTGGCGACGTACTTGGTGTAAGCGGCTCCGAAAGCGGCTCCGAAAGCGCCACGACGGCCTCCGGATATGCGGAGAATCTGCTTGATTCCAATTCGGACAGCGGCATTTTCGCCCCGGACATAGAAAACAGCACCTATACGTTCACAACCTATGCAGGGGCAATGAGCGCGCGTCCTGATTGGGCTACGGATGAACAGATGTCAGATAGGAGCGGGCTGGAAAGCTATATGGCTGTTCTTGCGGACTACGAAAAGGCCGTGAATGATATGTGCAGCGCTTATATGGCGCAGCAAAACGCCCTTTCGGAACAATCGGTCCAAGGGACAGGCAGCGACGCCCGCTGCGATTCCATAGCCGTAAGGCTCAGCGAAATATATGAAAAACAGTTAGAGGGCGCCGTCGCGCAGATGACCGCGGGCGTATCCTCTTTGCAAAGCCTTATGCTGGGAGGAAAAGCGGCGGTGGATGAGAATACGCTTGCCGGCGCCCTTTGGAAACTCAAGAAGCAGATCGTAGCTTCGTGGCCCAAGTCGCAGGAGTGTCACCAGGTCAATATGCTTGAGCAGAAATCGCAGGGCCGGGAGAGCCGCCGCCAGCAAAACGAAATCATAGACCGATGGAATAAACAGCAGCTTCAACGCTGGCTCGCAACCGTCAAAAGGTTTGACGGGAAGGAAAACGAGACGGCCATCCTTGTCGCCCAGCTGGACTCCGAGCTGGAATCAATGAGCGCGGCGACAAAGAAAACATCGTCGTGGGCCAGCGCCAAATCAATGGCAGCGACCTTGAACGGCCTTATCCTGAACTATACCTCGATGCCGCATATGATATTCGACTGCCCTCTGGTGAGCAAGGTCTGGGAGGATTGACAAGGGGTGCCGCTGCGCGTTCCGCAGGGGCTGTTCTGTCTCCCGTTTTGGGCTTATGATAATTATTCATTATATTTGTGCAAAGCCCGACAGTTATGCAACGCTGCCTAAAACCTTGCCTTCTGCTGTTGTTCTTTGTCCCTTTGCTCCTTGCGGCCCGGGAAGTGAAAGTCGAACCCAAAAACGAGCAGGCCTGATAACCGTTCCCAGGTTATTCACTTTCCGGAGGGGAGGCGAACCGGTCGATGATGAGTGAGATTGCGCCGTCGCCGGTCACATTGCAGGCGGTACCGAAACTGTCCATTGCAATATAGAGCGTTATCATCAGCGCCTGCTGCGTCGCGTCGAATCCGAGCACGCTGGAAAGGACGCCGAGAGCCGCCATTATCGCCCCTCCGGGGACGCCGGGCGCCGCGACCATCGTAACCCCGAGCATAAGCACGAACCCGAGAATTGTCATAAAGTCGAACTGCATCCCGAGCATCATCATCAGCGCAATGGCACAGGAAGTGATTTTGAGCGTGCTGCCGGAGAGGTGGATTGTCGCGCAGAGGGGGATCGTAAACCCGGAAACGCCTTCGCTGACGCCGTTCCCTCGGGCGCATTTCAGAGTAACCGGAATCGTGGCGGCCGATGATGCCGTCCCGAGCGCCGTAAAGTAAGCCGGCAGCATTCCCCAGAGCATCCTGAATGGATTCTTATGCGTAATGACCCCCGCCACACAGTATTGGAGGACAAGCAGCACCAGCGTCATCAGGAATATCACCGCCACAACCGCGAGGAACGACCCCAAAACCGGGCCCACCTTCCCCGCCGCAGTCATATCCAGGAACAGGCCGAAGATATAAAACGGCAGCAGCGGAATTATCACCCGTTCGATGCTCCGGACGATGATGGCTTTCAGCTCAAGGAATCCGGCCTGCATCTTCGACGCCCCGGAGAATGCGATTCCAAGGCCAAGGAGGAACGAAAGGACCAGCGCCGTCATAACGTCCATAACCGGCGGAATCCCTATCGTGAAGTACGGCTTGAATTCCCGTCCCGCCGCTTCGAGCGCGGCGAGCGATCCGGGGTCCAGCATCCTTGGGAAAAGGTTTACGCTGAAAAGATATGCGAAGAGCCCGGAACATACCGTGAACGCATATGCGAGAAGGACTGTCCACAGCAACATCTTCCCGGCGTTCTTCCCCACCTCCGCGATTGCGGGGGTTACAAGGCCCACGATTATCAGGGGGATGAAAAAGTGAAGGAGTTGGTCAAAGAGCCCTGTCAGGGTATTCATAAGGCGGACGGCCCACACGGGAGCGAACTGGCCCGCTCCGACTCCTATTGCTATTGCGATAAGGATTTTTACTACCAGAGGTATGTTCAGTTTCTTCTTCATTATGCGGCAGTTTCCTTGCAAAGATAAAGAATTCTTGGCATCTTTGCACTAATCTAACATAATCACAACTATGAGCCAACTGCACATTATCGACCACCCTATGATCCAGCATAAGCTGACCATTATGAGGAACAAGGAAACCGGATCGAAGGACTTCCGCGAACTGCTTAAGGAAATCGCCCTGCTGATGGGCTACGAAATTACGCGCGACCTTCCTCTGGAGGATGTGGAAATTGAAACACCCCTCTGCAAGATGACGGCCAAGATGGTCTCAGGACGAAAGCTCGCAATCGTCCCCATCCTCCGCGCCGGACTGGGAATGGTGGATGGGCTTAGAACCCTCGTTCCCGTCGCAAAGGTGGGCCATATCGGCCTTTACCGCAACGAGGAAACACACAAGCCGGTGGTCTATTACTGCAAGCTCCCTGAGGATATCCAGCAGAGACTTGTCATCGTGACTGACCCTATGCTCGCAACCGGCGGAAGCGCCTGCGACGCGCTCCAGATGCTTAAGGAAAGGGGCTGCACGAACATTCGTCTTATGTGCCTTGTCTCCGCTCCCGAGGGTATCAAGAAGGTCCAGGCCGAACATCCCGATGTTGACATTTACACGGCAGCTGTCGATGATCATCTCAACAGCGCCGCCTACATCGTCCCCGGACTCGGTGACGCAGGAGACAGAATATTCGGAACGAAATAAATGCGCTAGCGGCTACGGTGCCGGGAGGCCAGCAGGGCGCGGCGATTCTCTTCGAGGCGGTCTTTCTCCGAAAGGGGGAGGGCCGCTTCCATAAAGCGCTCGAAGATGTAGTCGGCCGCCTGGGCGGATGGATGGACCATATCCTCCGCATAGAAGCGGTAGTCCCGGAGCTCGTCAAGAAGGATCTCGTATGAGGGGAAATAAGCCGCTCTCCCGGGGAAAGCCTCGCATACCTTGTCCACGGCGAGCAGAAGAGTCGCCTTGCTGAGGGAGTTTCCGTGGGCCCCGTCGCCAAGGTGGCGGACAGGGCTGACGGTGAAGATGAACTGCTTGTCCGGATATGAGCGGACGGTCGCGAAGAGAAGGGCCGCGATCTGGTCCACGGACAGGCGTTCCCGGGAGAACTCCGCCGCCGGTCGCTTGAGGCAGTTGGATGCGATTTCACCGGATTCAACGTGGCGGAACACCCACGCGGTCCCAAGGGTTATGATTACCTTGCCGCTTTCCTTCCAGAAGGCGGAGGCTTCGGCGAGGACGCCGTTCGCATAGGATAGGAATTCCTCTGCGCCGGGACGGGCGAATGAGGTATGGTGGGAGAAGGAGCATATCCTCCGGTCACCGGCGCCGATTTCGACGCAGTCCTTTTCCCGGAATGGGATCCCGGAAGCAAGGCGGGAGATGCTGTTGCAGACGGAAACGGGATTGAACAGGGTTCCGAAGGGGTTGACGCAGACGTCGAAACCGGCGCCCTCCATTCTCGAGCCCATTTCGGCGGCGAAGCAGCTGCCAAGGACGGTTATCTTGTCTTCGTAGGTGACGGGCACGGGGCAACGGCCCGCATCGACCGGGGTCTGGAGCTTCATTGGATTTCGCGTTCTATATAAACTCGTTCGACGGTTCCGTCGTAGTAGGTCAAGCGGAGCATTATTGTATGGGCTCCGGCTGAAAGGGAGGAAAGGGCGGGGGCCCCGGCGAGGGCCTCGCCGTCGAGGAACCACTCCTCACTATAGACGGTTTTGTCTGCGGACGCAACGGCGACGGGGATGTCCGAAGATGTGTCGATGGAGGCTATGCCGTAGTCACGGAAGGTCTCAGGCCGGGGTTCACTGATCTCCGCGGAGATGACGAAGGAGAAGAAACTGCCGCTGAAACTGAGTTTCGACCATTTCATCGTTTCTTCAAGGTAGGTCGAGCTCGCGTATGTTCCGTGGGTGAAGGACTCCTGCTGTCCGTACATCTGGAGATTGTACTCCCCGGTAGGGTTTCCGGTAAGGCCGAATCCTATGTAAAGGTCTCCTTCGGAGGGGACCGTAACGCCGTCGGAGGAGACGTCCACTTTTGTCGTAGATCCCGGGTTAAAGCTGTCGGAGATATCTTTAAGGAGCAGTTTTTCCGTTCCCTTGGTGATGATGACGTATGCTTTTTCGAAGGAGGTCGGGCTTACGAGGAAACTGACGGACTCGATGAGGTGGCCGGCGAGGCCAAGGTCTTCGATTTCATCCTCCGGATAGCAGAAGGACACGGCGTAGGTTTCACGGCTCATCCTGGTATTGTAAAGTGTAAGGGAAGAGTCGTAGCGGTAAAGTGTGGAGTGCCCGCCTTCTCCCAGTCTTGGAAGGACGACGTCGACTTTTTCGAATACTCCATTTGCCGTTACGTTGACTGAAACGGGAGTATAGCCGGCGCGGCTGACGGAAAGGACCTGCTGCTCGGGGTCGCCGTCGGAAAGGGAGAGTTCGAAGTATCCGTCCGCGCCTGTTACAAAGACAGTGTCATCCGGCAGGAGCGACGGGGCGCGGAAAGGGTATGCGGCCCTGGAGAAGACAACCCGGGCCCCTTCGACGGGGGCGCCGAAGCTGTTTCGGACCGTCCCGTAAATTGTCTTTGAAGTCATTGGGACGCTTCTGAAGCTGACATTTCCGCCGTCGAAGGAGATGCCGGCAAGAAGCGCCGTTTCACCGCCGTCGAGGTCGTTCAAAGACGCCGTAGATACGGGAGTCGTTCCCGGATACGCCTTGTGATAGCCGGCCGATGCAGGCTCGATGAAAAAGCACGGACGCCCGCCATACGCATTGATCCGGTTTGTATTCCAGATGGACTTTCCGGTAACTGCGCCGTAAACGGCCCGCTCGGACTTGTCGATGTGATAAACGACCAGCCCATAGTCCCCCACTGCCGTATCCCACTTGTAATTGTCCCTTACCTCAAGGACAAAGTATTCCCCCTCCACCGCGCTCTGGCATTCGTATGCGGTATTCCCGCGGACCGGGCCCAGGGTTACTTCTCCCGAGGGAAGCTGAGCCAGATTCTCCATCCATCCGAGCATATTGCGCTCCACTGCATTCATATACGGTGGCTTGCGGCCGGAATCATTATAGTTTCCGCGGTCCATAAGGTCGTACTTTCCGATTGGATCGGCATTGGAACCGTTTGTCTCGTAGTCTGTGTCGTAGAAGTCCGGAAGGCCCAGCGAGTGGGCGAATTCGTGACAGGTGGTGCCGATAGCGCACATCGTATTACCTCTGTTCCCTTGCAGCTCCGAGGTGCAGAAATAGCGGTTGAACTCCTTTCCGCCCATCATTCCGAAGTATCCGGAGCTCTGGTGGGGCCATATGGCCTCGCTGTCCGCGCCTTCGGCCTCGTTGTGGCCGGGGAAATAGAACAGGACCATATCCACGTCTCCGTCTCCGTCGGTGTCGTAGTCGTCGATGGGGATTTCGGAGGCGAGGAGTTCATAGGCCTCGAGTATTGCAGTCTCGACCCCCACGCTGTCATAATGGCCGGACGACCCCGTCAGGGTTACGGGCCCATATACATCGAATTCGGGCCTGTACTGCCCCAGTGAATTGTCTATGTAGTAATCCCTTACGGAGCCGATTGCTCCGCCTTCGCTGTACCCTTCCTGGTTCAGCATCCTGGTGAACGCTTCCCGCGGGCTGTCGATAACGAAGGTCGAGTCAGAGAAGTTTGCAATAAGGCACAGTATCTTCCTGTCGCCAAGGTTCGTCTCCGGACGGGTCTCGTAGGTGGACCAGGCGCGGGGGCGCGGGGCGGAGGCCTTTGCCCTGGCCTTCCGGGCGAGGAAAGTAGTCTCCGGAACCTCTTCCCAGTAACCGTCGACATTTCGCTCCACTACGCGTCCGGCGGCGTCCGTAGTCCAGTTGAAGTATTCGTCGCCGTGGCGCTGGAGCGTTATGACGGACCCGTCAGGCTGGGTATAGCGGAACTTTCCGGGCCAGGCGGGAACCGCGAGGGCGGAAAGGGCTGCCGTGATCAGAAGGATGGTTGTAAGAAGCAGGCGTTTCATCTAGAAGCGGAGGACATAGTACCAGTTTTCGTTGTCTGTGAGGCGGATTACGCTGCCGGAAATGTCGAGGACGGTGAATGTGCGGGCGACGTCCGTAGTGACTGTTCCCTTTTCAAAGACGCTGAGACTACCGTTGAAGACAGTTCCTGCGGTGGCATCACCCGGGATGGGCCCGATTTCATATGACAGGAGGGAAGCGGGGACGAGGAGGCGGGAGAAGGATTTCCCGCCGGCCTGGTAGACGCCGGTCTGCCCTGTCGCGGAATTATGGCTGAACACCTTGCCGGAGGGGGAGGAGATCCCGAACCGACCAGGGAGGGCGACGGCCGACTGGGCTATGGTAGCCTCAGCGCGGACGATTCCATCGACAAGGAGATTGATCCGGCAGACGCGTTCCGGGCCCATATTCTCCTTCACGTCAAAGACGAGCACGTCCTCGCGAACGGACTTTGTCTCGGAATAAGTTACCCAGTCGGAATCCGGGACAGGAACATATTTCACGTTGGTACTGACGTGGACCTGGAGGGTTCCGCCTTCGCTGCTGACGGTGTAGCTGTCGGCCGTAAACTGTATTGTTCCTTCTTCAAGGCTGAGGGATCCGATTACGGTATAGCCTTCGCCGTCACTGGCGATGATGACGACGTCGCAGTCTACTACGGGGTCAGGCGCGGTGACATAAAGGGTTCCTTTATAGGGGTCTGTCATCTTGACGGAGGCAATCCAGCCGCCCTGCCCTACCGCCTTGACGGTGTTCTTTTCCGTGCCGCCGGTAATGGTGAAACCAAGGGATTTTGTCTCGCCGGGGGTAAAGGCCGTAATCGTGTCGCCGTCAAAGCTTATTTCAAGCTTCTGTTTCCGGGGAAGGACTATTTCCGTTCCGTCTGAAAGGGTCAGGGTGATTGTCCTTTGATCCTGACGGATTTCGGATATGACGTTTGCAGAGGGGTCGTGGTAGGGGGCGAGCTTCTCCCACGACTCGCCTCCGTCTGTAGAGAGCCACCAGTAGCCGCCTTCGGTCTTGACCTCAGGGGTGATGGCATCTTCTCCGCTGGCCTTGATGCGGGCGCCGGAAGGGTCCGTCAGCCACTGGCCGCCAAGGGTCCAGTACCAGTTGCCGTCTTCGGGGTCCTGTTTCAGGCCTATTTCGGGGGTGGAGCCGTCACGGCCGTCCGCGCCTTCACGGCCGTCCCGGCCGTCTTTGCCGTTAAGGATGTCGACATAGCTTCCGTCGGAGAAAGTTATGCGGTACCCGCCATCTATCTCATCGCAGGATGTCACGACATATCCTTCGGAAAGCTTGTTCACAATCTGCCGAAGGGTCGAGATGTCGCCATTGATTCTTTCGATTGCAGCCTCAACCTTCGAGAGTCTTGCGTCAAGATTATCAACCTTATCCTGGAGTTCAGTATTCGTGCACGCACCGGCGAAAAGCGCCGCCGCGGCCATCACTGCCAAAACAGTCTTTTTCAAATGCATATCCTTATTTGTATTTCTGCAAAGTCTTCAAAGGTAAGGTTTTTCCTGTTTTTCTGCAATGGAAAGGCAGGGGAAGATGATATGTATCGGAAAATGTTTAACTTTGAGGGACGCAATGACACAAGCATTCAACATATTCCTTATCGTGATGGCGGCGGTCGCCGTGGTGGTGTTCATTGCACTGCTGTTCGTCGACGCGGGATACGGGAAATTCTATAACCCCAAGTGGGGACCGTCGCTTGACAACCATCACGGATGGTTCCTGATGGAGGTGCCGGTGTTCATCGCGATGCTGGTCCTGTGGTGGTATTCGGACAGGAGGACGGACCCTTCGAGGCTCGTTTTCCTCCTTCTTTTCGAGATCCATTACTTCCACCGTTCGTTCATTTTCCCCGTGCAGATAAGGGGCCGGAGCAAGATGCCCTGGGCCATAGTCATAATGGGCGCGGCGTTCAATACGCTGAACGCGTTTATGCAGGGCGGATGGATTTTCTGGGTGTCGCCGCGGGATATGTATGGGTCCGATTGGCTCCTGAAGGCGCCTTTTATCGTGGGGACACTGCTCTTCGCGTGGGGGATGGTGGTCAACATCAGCTCCGATGCGACAATCCGGAGCCTCCGAAAGCCCGGGGATACGGCCCATTATCTTCCGAAAGGCGGTATGTTCCGCTACGTCACAAGCGCGAATTACTTTGGAGAATTCGTGGAGTGGGTCGGGTTTGCCGTACTGACTTGGTCTTGGGCCGGAGCTGTCTTTGCACTATGGACATTTGCGAATCTCGCGCCCCGCGCTGCCAGCATCTACGAACGATACAAACGGGAATTTCCGGACCAGCTGGATACCCGGAGAGTTAAACGAATGATACCGCTGATATGGTAGAGTCTCCAATTTTTACTCCCGTCCGGATAGGCCCGGTCGAACTTCGGAACCGCGTGATCCGCTCCGCCGCTTTCGAAAATATGGCCTATGGGAATTCCCCATCGGAGGACCTGTATGATTACCATACGGCCGTTGCCCGCGGCGGCGTCGGAATGACCACACTGGCCTATGCGTCAGTAAACAGGAGCGGTCTTTCATTCGACGGACAGCTGTGGATGAGGGAGGAAATCGTGCCGGGACTCAGACGCATCACCGATGCGGTCCATTCTTATGGCGCAAAGTGTTCAATCCAGCTTGGCCACTGCGGAAATATGACCCACAGGGCAACCTGCGGCTGCACTCCCGTCGGAGCCTCCTCCGGATTCAACATTTACTCGCCCACATTCGTACGAGGCCTGCGCCGCGAGGAACTCGATACCCTTGTCGATGATTTCGGACGGGCTGTCGGGCTCTCGCGTGAGGCCGGATTTGACTGCGTCGAAATCCACGCAGGCCACGGCTACCTCATAAGCCAGTTCCTGTCACCCTATACAAACCACCGTCACGACGAGTACGGCGGTTCGCTCGAAAACCGGATGCGTCTTATGCGGCGGGTAATCCGGCGGGTGATGGAAGCGGCCGGGGACGATATGGGCGTCATAGTTAAAATGAATATGCACGACGGCTTCCGAGGGGGTATGCAGGAGGAAGAATGCCTCGAAGTCGCCCGCGAGCTCGAACGTCTCGGGGTCCACGCCATCGTCCTCTCCGCCGGATTTGTCAGCCGCGCGCCTATGGAGGTGATGCGTGGGGCAATGCCCATCAAGACCCTTGCCCATTATATGGACCCGCGGAAATTCTGGTGGCTGAAGGCGATGCTCCGCATAGCGGGCCGGATTCTGATTCCAACGGTCCCATACTCCGAGGGATATTTCCTTGAGGATGCGCGGAAATTCCGTGCGGCAGTGAAGACGCCGCTGATTTACGTTGGCGGGCTCGTCTCCAGGGAGAAGATGGAGGAGGTGCTTGCCGCCGGCTTCGAGGGACTCCAGGTCGCCAGGGCCCTGGTCCACGATACTGATTTTGTGAACAAGCTCCGCTCGGGGGAGGTCTCCTGTAGCGGATGCCGTCATTCGAACTACTGCATCGGGCGTATGTACACGCTCGAAATGAAGTGCAACAAGTGCGTCGGGGATCTCCCGGCGTCGCTCCGGAAAGAAATTAAAAAAGCGGAGGCAAGATGGTAAAACGCGGGCTACATAGTCGGGAAAAAAGGGTAAACGGCGCAAGGGCGCTGGTGACCGGCGGAAGCTCGGGGATGGGCCTGGAGTATTCGCGGCAGCTTGCCGCGATGGGCTATGACCTTGTAATCGTCAGTAACCGCGAAGAAGAGCTTGCTGCGGCGGCAGCGCAGCTGACGGGGGACGGCGGCGAGGTGTCGGGGCCAGAGCCTCCCGCGGTGACCGTCACGACGCACTTTCAGGACCTTTCGCAGGCGGATTCGGCGGATGAGCTGTTCCGGTGGTATATGGACCTTTTCGGGGAAGCGCCGGATGTGTTTATCAATAACGCCGGGATGTTCTTCTTCAAGGAAATCCTGCCGGAGGACCTCCCCAGCGTGGAAGCGATGCTGAATCTTCACATCACGACGACGACCCGCCTCACGGTACTCTTCGGGGCGGAAATGAAAAAACGCGGCAGCGGCCGTATTCTCAATGTGTCATCTATGGCTTCGCGTATCCCCGCGCCCGGCATTACCATATATTCCGCAACAAAAGCCTATCTCCGGAACTTCGGGATATCGTACTGGTTCGAGCTCCGTCCATATGGGGTCAGCCTTACGACAGTATGCCCCGCCGCCATAGCGACTCCGCTCTACAGGCTGGATCCGAAGCTTATGCGGTTTGGCGTCCGGATTGGCCTGATACAGACGCCCCGCTCACTGGTCCGCAAGGCCCTTCGCGCGATGTGCCACGGCCGGCGGATTCTGAGCCCAGGCTTTATGAACATATGGCTTCCTCCCCTCGTCCACATTCTGCCGGCGCCTCTCGAGGCCGCAATCTGGAAGCGATTAAGATAGTGTCCAAGGCGGAGGATTCAGCCCGGGCCAGGATGGGCGGCCCGGTGCTCGATGGGTAGCGCTCACAGGGAACGGCGGGCGATGAGGCGGCCGATGGAGTCCCACAGGCGTGCGGGGAGGAGGGAGTGGCCTATAACGACAACTCCGGAAGCGAAGCCGACGCGGTAGCGGATGCGGGGCTTGCGGGCGCGGACGGCGCGGGAGATGGCTTCACCCACGACCGAGGGGTCAGAAGGGAAGCGGGTTTGGAAGAAGGTGCGGAAGTTATGGGCCTCACGGAGGGCTTCGTCCTCGTAGGGGGTTCCGGTCGCAGACGAAGTGAGATTATCCGCGGTGATATCGCCCCATTCGGTACGGATTGCGCCGGGTTCGATGATGACAACGTCGATGCCGAAGGGCTTAAGTTCCATCCGGAGGGCGTCGCTGAATGCCTCCACGCCGTATTTTGAGACGTTATACCATCCGCCGAAGTAAAGTACGGCGCGGCCGGCGACGGATGCGATGTTGATTATCCGGCCGGAGCCGCGCTCCCGCATCGACGGGATGACGAGCGAGCACATCCGCGACAGCCCGATCAGGTTGACCTCCATCTGGCGCCGTGCCTCGGACTCAGGGACGGCTTCAAGGGGCCCGAAGGAGCCATAGCCGGCGGCGTTGACAAGAACGTCGATGCGGCCCTCTGCTGCGAGGACGGCCTCCACACAAGCCTTGCAGGACGATTCATCAGTGACATCGAGGGCAAGCGGAGTCACGCCGGATGCGACAAGCGGGTCCATCTTCGCAACCCGCCGGGCGGCCGCATAGACGCGGTGTCCTTCCTTCGCAAGCCGCTCCGCGGCATCGAATCCGATGCCGCTGCTGCCGCCTGTTATGAGAATGACCTTCGGTTCTTCCATAGGCCTATCGGTAACGGATGCTGATGGTTCCGGGGATGTTGTCATCCGCGGGTTTGGAGTGGAGATAGATTATCCGCTGGTTGGGGCTGCCCCGGAAAAGGAGGTCCGTGTCACGCTCCTCGAGGATGAACGGTCCGTCCACGAGGACGTCGATCCACTCCAGCATTGCGGCCATCTCGGGATCAGCCTGGATTTCCTCAAGGGTAAAGCCGGACCAGCACCAGATTGTCTTCCCCGTCTCCTCCTTGATCCGGCGGGCCAGCTCCGTGAAGGCCGGCGCCTGATAGAACGGGTCCCCTCCGGAGAAGGAAACATTTGACATTGAATCCGATTTCACTATGTCCAGAAGTTCCTCCACGTCCATCCATTTCCCCGCATTGAAATCCCACGACTGGGGGTTATGGCAGCCCTTGCAGGCGTGGCGGCATCCCGCGCAGTAGATCGCTGTGCGGAAGCCGGGGCCGTCGGCCATTGTCTGATGAATTATTTCCAGGACTCGTATTCTCATAAAAAAAAGCCCGGTCGGGGCCGGGCATTCCGTTTAACGGCCGGGGCTACTTGTGGACGACGCGGTCGTGAAGTTCAGCAAGTTTGCCGGAGTTCCAGCGGTCAGTCGTACCTACGAGATACCCGGTGATCCGCTGGAGGGTGTCGATGTGGTGACCGTGGCAGTGAGGGCACTCGTGGAGGTTTTCCTCCGCATTCTCGAAGCCGCAGTCCATACAGCGGTTGCGGTTGTGGTTCACAGAGCCGTAGCCCACGTCGTACTTGTCCATAAGGTCGACGATTTGCATAATCGCCTCAGGGTTGTGGGTCGCATCGCCGTCGATTTCCACATAGAAGATGTGGCCG
>CALCEJ010000012.1 GCA_937900465.1 uncultured Bacteroidales bacterium
GGGAAGGTTGGAAAACAGGGGCAGGACCTTCCCCGGGGAATCATGGGCTAGGGGTACTGTGATGGCGTTTCCGTGGGGAAGGCCCCCCGCGCAAAAACCAACCTTCCCCAAAAAACGGGGTGACCTTCCCCAAAGTGCCGAAGCCGTTAGTGTCGCCGCTCCGGCTCCGCTCCCGATTGAGCGTGAAATGTAAAGTGTTGAATTACAATCTATTACACAAAAGAGGGGTGTCGGTTTTCGATACCCCTCTTTTGCCTAACCCGCTCAAAATCAGCACATTACACTTCACGCCCATTGTCGCCGTCCCCGCTCCGCACTTCCTTCGTCACCCGCCGCTCCGCCGCCTTGATGCTTAGCGGCGCAAAATGCGGACATACCCGCCGGAAGGGACAGTGATGCGCGAAAGACCGGATTTCAGACGGCAGGATTTGATATGATTGCCGTATATGTCATAGACATGGGTTCTTGTGGGTGAAAAATCAAGATCCAAAACAAGCGAATCATCTCCGGAAGCATTAATCACATAGGACACTGGCGGGCCCGAAGAGGGAACGGGTACCGTGTAGCCGTCCAGATACACTGCAATTATTCTCTCGTCGGAGTTTCCCGCCTCTATAAGGGGGTATCCGGCCTCCGGATGATATGGGCGAAAATACCCTTTGAGCAGAGCGTCTCGATGGGCCTTCGAGAATTCCAGCCAGTGGCGGATTACACGCGTATGGGCTTCGGGGATATCGCGAAGCATCACAGAGTACTGTATAACCCCAAAAAGGGCAGAAATAATGGATGTGGCAGTAACGGACGGCGATTCCTGCAGATTCCACTCTATCATATCCGAATGTACGGCGACTGATGGTGCTCCAAGGCGGAGATTGCATATCCCGATTCGGTTCTGCTGAGGGTCTCCGGGACAGTCTCCGACACGGAACATATTCCCGTACTGGGCGATGGCCGGCCCCACATAGGCCTGCCGGAACTCTATCAGAACGTCAGGATTTTCCCTCTGAAGGGCATCCCGCACCTCAGTCATCAACTTGTTGACCGCGGCGGGTACTGTAAAAATGTCACGCCCGGCGTACCCCTCATCAAGAGCCGAATCGTGACCATCAAAGGTGAAACTGTCAATAAAATCCAGTTTAAACCCGTCAAGGCCCCATTCCCTTGTCGCACGGACATAAGTATCGACAAGAAAACCACGCACCTCGGGAAACCGCGGATCCAGCACAGACGCACCCAGTCCGTCAATATGATAAAGGTACTTTCCTTCGAACAAGCGGTAGTTTTCGCTATGGATGCCGATGAAAGGGACACTGTACCACAACATATATTTTATGCCCATTTCGCGCACGCGGTCCACGTGCTGCGGAAAATCAGGAAAACGGTTTTCGGAGACCTTCCAGTCCCCGCAGAAAGCATAGCCGCGGTTGGAATCGTCCGTCTGCCAGCCGTCATCGACAATGACGGTCCTCATTCCGATGGAGGAGGCAAGGGCACATTCCGCCTCTATGTCCGGAGCATACACGTTTTGGTGGAACTGGTACCAACTCGAATACAGCGGCTCATAAGCGGCCTCAGGAACACGGCACGGGACACATCCGGACGATTCGCTCATCCAAAGGGACGCTTCCCGTATGCAGTCCGCCCAGAAAACATCTCTCCCATCCAGCATAAGAGTCACTTTGTAGGATGTCATAGGAGCCTCCGGAACGGTGAAAAAGGACATCCGGCAAACAGCCTCGCATCCCTCTTCCCGAAGAGCCATTAAGGTCACTACGTCGCGGAAGACCTCGTCGCAGGCCACTGTAAGCCTGTTGTCCGAATTGTCTCCGAAAAACTGGAAAAGGGGCATCCCTTTCGCAAGGTTCGTGGTAAATGACCCGGCCCAGTCCGGCCTCAAGGGGAATCGGGTTGTGCCGTTTATCTCCCAAAGATGATGGATGCCACCCTGTGGAAGGGCGAACGCCACCTCAAATTGAGGCGGCGTTGAAGGTGCCGAGGCTTTTACTGCGACGGAAATGTATTCTTTCCCGTCATCCTCCCATATCTCCGTCTTGAAACTCCATTCTCCAGGGGCCTTGCACGAAATCGTGACATCCCCGACGGAGCGGGTCCTTACACTGTTTTCCAAATTATGTCCCGCTGCGGCAGTGCACGCACATAGAGCCGCAACGGCAAGCATCAACAACCTTTTTTTCATACCCTAGAACAGCTTTTTGTCAACAGGAACGCTGCCTGTCTTGATATAGGGAGCAAGGGCCGGGCGTTTCTTACCGGAGCCGACAACCTTCTCGAAGAGGCCTCTCCAGTCATTTGAAGGATCCTTTTCTTCCAATGTCTTGAGGTAGCTTTCCGCAACTTCAGAATTGCCCAGTCTGGCATTCAAGACAGCACAGAGCCAGTCCTCCGCCCTTTCGTCCACAAAATTGTCATACGGACGTCCGACACCAAGATTGGCGGGCCAGTTACGCGCTTGAGAAACTTTTTCAAGTGCAGCCTTCGTCTTTCCCTTGTCAGCGAGCGACACAGCCCTCTGGAGTTTCACATTCCGGTAAAGGACACGGCTTCCGCTCTGCCCTTCGAAAGGAAGAATATGGATTCCTTCGAGGACCTTCTCGGCCTTTTCGTACTGCCCGTCGGCAATAAGGGATTTTGCATAGGTGTCCCCTACGTGGAAATTCTCCTTGTTTTTCTCGTAGTAACGTCCGGTAAGTTCAATGGCTTTTTTATAATTACCCTCGTCATAGAACTTCTTCGCGAGATTATTTCTGTAGCGCCACTGGGAAGGATCGATAGAGAACGCTTTTTCGTAGTCAGCCCTACTTCCGGAGAGTGTTGCACGATATGCATAGTAAGGGGCATAAGGGGCATTTTCCTCGTCCATAAGAACCCTCGCACCGTCCTTGTCTCCAAGAGAATCCTTCAGCATAGCAAGGAGAAACTTGGATTTCCAGGAACCTCCATTTCGGACAGCCCAGTCAAGGACGACGGCGGACATTTCCCTGTAAGGAAAAACAAAGTCCATATCTTTCCCTTCAGCATCCGCAATAAGGCCGGGATCGTTCTTAAAATATGCCTTCCATAGGGAAATGAGGATGTTGTCCTCCTTTGCCGCATCGAGAAGTTCAATCGCTTTGTCCCTTAGTCCGAGACCGTCATAAAAGACGGCATATTCGTAATAATTCTGAATCTTGAGCTCTTCCCCGATACTGTCATCAAGCTGGGCTGGAGAAATGGCACCTGAGAGCATCCCTTCGATGTCCGGGAAGTGGCAGAGGGGGTCGATGGACCTGATTTTCTCAAGAAGTGCCACCTCCGGGGAAATCTGATAAAGAACCTCGTATGCGGTGACATTGTTTGCATTGCTCACGAGGGATTTCCTCGCATAATCAGCGGCTAGTTCCATCTCTCCTTCCTTGAAATGCATCATCGCAAGTTGGGTATATGCCGCACTTCTCAGAGAGTATGTCAGTGCCGCTATTTCGAAACGGTCCATAGCATCATAGACCTTACCCATCTTCTTCGCGGCAAGACCGCTGTTGTAGTTGGCCTCAGGGTTGTACTCGTCGATTGCGAGAATTCTGTTGGCATAATCGTATGCGCCTTTGTAGTCCATACGCCTCATAAGCAGCATAGATTTTACGTTCAGCGCAGGGATGATTGCCGGATTCAGGGAAAGGGAAAGGTCGGCTTTCTCCTCGGCTAGAGGATATTCCCTCATCCCGAAGAGATACTCTGCCCACGCGGCATAGCCTTCCGGAGACTCGAGGCTGAAATCGGGATTGATCTTGTCCGGTCTGTCGGTATTCTCATCATCGGAAGAATACAGTTTCCTTCCGTCCAGAAGGATTGTGGCCGGCTCCTTCGCCAGAACCTTCTTGAATGTTTTCGCCGGTGAAAGGTTGCAATTCTCAGCGGCTATCACACGGCCTTCCGCATCCATAAATTCGAGCTTTCCTTCAAGGCCCACAAGTGGATATATCGCGGCGACATATCCTTCTCTTTCCGAAAGGATATTCACGACAGCCCGCAGGTTCATATTGCTGACTCCGCCAGTTCCTGAGAACGGCAGCCAGTATTCGTTCCACTCGTCAGATCCGAAAGGAGTAAACAGGAACTGCTTATAGGGGGTCTTGACGCTGGACATGTCGTTTTGGTTGAAAAGCCTTCCGCTTTGGAGCTCCACGTACTGAGGGCGGCCGTCCGTAAGGAGGTCTATCCAGATGGTCCCCTGAGGGGATTGTGCCCAGCTGAAGTACTTCCGGCCCAGTTTTTCATCGCGGAGAGCGTAATGAAGGACTCCAAAATCCTCACCCCTCCAGTAAGCGCCGAAGTACCCCTTGTGGGAACCTCCCGGGTGGAAGGACTTGTCCATCCCGAACTGCTGGTCCCTGTAAAGGCGGAGATCCTTGCCATCCTCGTAGGGGAACGGAGAGGTTTCACCATTGTGGCCTATAGTGTATTGGGCCGGATAGATAATCTCCATATCCTCCGTCACCTTCACTCCGGAATTGGCCCAAGTGTAATATGGCTGGAACTCTCCCGAATGGTTGTGCCAGAAGGAGCGTGTTCCGAGCCGCACTGCATCCTTCGGCAGATTGATTTCCACCATCCAGCGGCTCCCGGACAGGAGTTCGCTTACGCCGATATAGCAGCTTACACTGCCGTCCTCCTTGATCTCCGTCTTCCAGTCAACGGGGTGGGCACAGGACGGAGCGTGCCCTATCACGCCGTAGTTGAACTCGATTCCGCCGCTGGTCCAAGGACCCCGGAGGGATATCTCGCGGAACTTTATCACGTCATTGTCATAAAAGAGTTCCTTCCCGCGGGTCTTGTCATAGATGGACCATATTTTTCCGCCTATTTCAGGGAATATTTTGACCCGGAGCCACTCGTTTTCAAGGACGACCATCTTCCAAGTACGAGGTTCTCCCTTGAACGAGAAACTGTTGAATCGCGTATAGGGATAAACCCGGTCTGTCCGGGCGACTGGGTCAGGGTCAGAAAAGCCGTAAGTAGTGATAACGGTATCCTTGACGGTAATATTTTGGGACATCAAGGCAAAACTGCCTCCCAGCAGGAGCAGAATCAATAGAGTGGTTCGTTTCATCTTAATTGTCATTTTTTTACAAAGTCCCTCAGCCCTTCCGCATAGCGGTCTATGCACGAAGGATATCCGAATTTTGCAACGTAATTTGCACTTATGTAGGAAGTGTAGGTCATCACGTGGCGTATCCCGTATGAAGCATATGTCTTTATGTCATCCTCGAACAGGTCCTGATTCCAGGCGACTTCCTTCAGGTTCGACTCGTCCCAATTGCTGAACAGCGAACAGTCCAGCCAGTATTCGAGGACCTGGGCGGTTTCCTTTGGGAATATTTTGAGGTTATCCGAGAGGGCTTTCAGGTACTGCCCGTGCGTCCTGCCGTCTTTCCCGGAGGCCCACGTTGTGGAGAGCGGGTGATAGTGGTCCCTGTCAATGGGTGCGAATTCCAGGAATATCCCATCGACAGGCTTTACCGTTTTCGGAGCCTCTACGGTGTTGTAATAGGCAAGATGGGCAAGGGTCGCATCCGGATTGACCTCCTTGAGTCCTTCGATAATGACATTCTCGAAAAGCAGGGACTGGTCTGCGGGATTAAGCCCCTTGCAGTCCGGACAATGGCAGATATCGCCGGTGTCGTCCAGCCAGCAATAGTATTTATTGTTCGTGGACTTGTACTTCTCGCCTATTATTTTTGCACGTTCGCGGATAATGGCAAGAGCCTCTTCATTGGAAGGGCATCCGTTTGCATCATCAACCCGCACTCCTCTGTCATTCATCCGGAAATACTCCGGATGAGTCTGGTAAAGCTCACGGGGAAGCAGGAAAGACAGCATATGCTCCTCGAATTCAATATCTATCCCGTTACGGGAGCACTCCCCCGTGTAGCTTTGCCAAACCGCGGACGAGAGGTCCGCATTGTAAATGCTGAAACAGTTGAGCCCGGTGCGTTTGGCGATATCGATGTAGTCCAATTTGCTCCGCTTCGAAACATCCGTCCAGCAGCACACAATTCCCCTTGTGAGGAACCAAGGGCCTTTCTCCGGATCATAGTCATCCGGAGTCGTGTCTTCCTCCGGGTCCGGATCATCCCTCTGGAACATCTTTTCCCAGCCGTCGGTGGCATCGCCTCCGCGATCCTCTGTACACGAGGGGAAGGCCGTCACCATCAAGGCGGCAAGAGCAAACGACAGTATCTTTTTCATCCTATAAATATCAACTTTTTGCACCGGAATTCAAAAATTATTTTTTTGGTTTATACGTCCTGAGAGCGTCTCCGTAGTATTTTACGAAGGAAATGTCCCCATAGGTCTTGACATAGTATTCATCAATCCAGGCTCCATAGCAGGTGATGTTACGGATACCCAGTGAAGCATACAGTTCAAGGTCCGCATCAAACACGTCCTTGTCCCAGCGGACAGGCTGATTGGGTCTGGACCACATACTGAACAGGGAATCATCCAGCCAGTATTCGAGAATCTGGGCATTCTCCGCCCCGAACACTGCAAGATTGTCCTTGAGCATCTGGAGATACTCGCCGTTGCACCAGCGGGGACGGTCCACCCAGCGGGCGGTACTGTCCGTGAGAGGTCTCTCGTGACAGCGGTCAATGGGGGCATATTCAAGGAATATTCCCTCTGCGGGTTTTACCTTTGTGGGAGCGGGGGATGTCTTGTCATATGCAAGATGGGCCAGCATCGCCTCGGGGTCGATTTCGCGAAGTCCCTTGATCATGGCATTTTCGAAGAGAAGTCCCTGATCCGCCAGGTTCATATCCTCGCAAAGGGGGCAATGGCACTTGTCTCCTCCGTCATTGAGCCAGAAATAGTACCTGTGATTGCTGGGACGGTACTTGCTCTCCATCTTCTTGACGTTCTCATAGACAACCCGAAGCGCACCCTCCGAAGAAGGGCATCCGTTGTAGTCTGCAACCCTTTCCCCGTTTTCGTTCATTCGGAAATATTCGGGATGTTCCGCGAAAAGCTCCCTTGGGAGCATCCACGTCATTCCGTGCTCTTCGTATTCGAAGTCAATGCCCATATCGATGATCTTCTGCTTGAGATCATAGTATTCAGGGCTTTGATAATCCTTCCCGAAGATGGAAATGGTGTTCATCCCCGTCTCCTTCATCATTCCAAGCCAGTCGATTATGGAAGGGTCCGTTACGACATCCGTCCACGCTACACAGATTCCGCGCAGCTGGAAAAAGCTCTCATCGGCTTTCCCTCCTCTCCCGCAGGATGCGAAGAGGAGGGCTGCCAATGAAAACACTGTTAAATATTTAGTTAACCGCATACTCCGGCATATTTATAAGAGCCATATCTACCCTCTTGCTGGCACCGCCTTCCATAGGGCCGATAGGTGTAAGGCCGTAGCAGGCCCATCCACCGTTGCCGTTCATAACTTTGATACCCACCTGGGCCTGAGTATTTATAAGCTCGAAATAGGTGCGGTCAATCTGGATTTCCAGACGTCCAATGCCGTCATCGCCAAGGACACCGATACCGAACATCTGATCCGCGCCATACTGTCCGGTCTTGTTATCAAGGCTCCAGATGCTTGCACCGTCGGATCCTATGAACTTGTATGCTCCATACGTGAAGTCTGTGTATTCATTCCCGCTGTGGACATTGCCCAGCTCTATGTACCAGTTGAGTCCGGAATCGACATAGGGCAGTGTCGTATTTTCATTGTCGGTGGATGTAAGTTTGCCTCCCGTTGCATAGCTGCCGTCACAATCAAGGAAGATATCAATGGGCATAGGATACGCGTCGAAGTTATCGGGGCTGGGCTCAACAATCTCGAAATAGATATAGAGTTTGGAAGGAGAAGCGGCGAGCTTTAGTGTCCGTATTCCCTTGAACTCTGCATCTTCGGGCGTAGGCCACTCGAGAGCACCTGCCCAATCGTCAAACTCGCCGTCGATGTAAACAGTAGTGCTGAAAGGATAGTTCAGATTGATGGTGACTGCATTGTTGCTGCCCTCTTTACCGTTTTCAATCGAGGCTATCTTGACAATGACAGGATAGGTTCCCGCTGCAAGATTATCAGCAAGTTTTACCTTTACTACAATATCCCTGGAAGTCTCCCCGGCAGGGATGACAACGGTGTCGTCGAACTCAGCTTCCGCCTTTGACTGCGAATCAAGTGCGAGCTTTACGGTAACGGCCTTGCTTGCGGCCTTGGAGATTCCTACGGTGAGCTTCGCTTCGCAGTTTGATGCAAACTGGTTGTCAGCAAAGAGATTTACCTCAGGGACAAACACGAATGTCAGATTGATGTAAACAACCGGGTCAGCCGGAAGTTCCGCTCCTTCTGCGGAGGCGATCTTCAACGCGAACTGATACTCACCTTCCTTGAGGCCAAGGATATCGGCCATAACGGATACTGTCGCGGTCTTTTCACCCTTCCGGATGGTCACTTCCTTATTGAAGTCAGCAGGGACTTCCGTCTTGCCGCTTTGGACATCGGCCTTCGAAAGTTTGACTGTCACATCCGCCGGTGCAGGGTCGGAAAGGGTAAGAGTGACTGTCGCGGAGTTGTTCTCGTCAAACGAAGCGTCTGCCTTAATGCTGAGGGTAACCGATTTGGCTTCCTTGCCATTTCCATCGTCATCGATGTTGTCTTTTTCTCCACAGGAGATGACAGCAGCTGCAGCGAGCAGCGTTGTCAGAAACAGAAAATACTTCTTCATAGCTTTTGAGTATTGGTTATATGCGTGTTTATTTTAATTGTTCCATCCGGGGTTCTGCTCAAGCAGTCTGTTCTTGTCTATCTCGCCCTGGGGGATAGGGAACAGATAGGATTTTTCAGGGTCGAATACGCGGTTCTGGAAAACGGGATAGGAGATGTTTCCTTCCGCATCTACGTGGACCTTATGGACCTTGCCCACATCTACGTACTCGGCGATTTTCCAGCGTCTTACGTCCCAGAAGCGGTGATTCTCGAAGCAGAGTTCGATTTTGCGCTCGTGGCGGATTTTCTCTCTCATACCGTTTTTGTCCAAGCCTTCGGGAAGCTCTTTTACGTTCGCGCGGCGACGTATCGTATTGACAAGTTCATAAACTCTCGGGGTAGCGCCCTCCACTTCGTTCAACGCCTCCGCATAGTTCAGATAGAGCTCGGCGGTACGCATTATGGCAAAGCGGCGATAGGTTTCACCGGCATCGGTATAGAGATTATGGTTGAGCTCGACATACTTCTTGTTGAAGTAGTTCGTCCTTGTGACAGGACCGTAATTGAGATTGTCTTTTCCGTTTTCGGAGATATCGATCGGCCTGCCCTGAAGCATCATTCCGTTGGTGAGGATTACGCAGTAGAAGCGCTCTTCGCGGCCATCCCAAGGATGAAGCGGATCGTAATCAGTAGCGAGCGGATTGACAATCTGCTGGTTGTCATCCGTATAGCCAAGGACGGGGATTTCTCCGGAGCCCTCCATTTCGAAACTGTCGACGAATTCCTGCAAGGGGCCGTCCACGTTGAATGCGCCATAGCCCAGCGGAAGAGCGTACACGTCCCACCAGTGGCATTCCATATGCTCCGAGTTCTTGACCCAGATAACCTCAGTTTCCGATACGGATGTAACTTTGTTGAAAAGGTCAGCGTATTTGAGCGAAAGGACGTGGCCGTTCTCCAGTGCCATATTATATGCCGTACGGCAATAGTCAACGGCTTCTTCCCATCTTTCCATATCGTTGTCCGGATTCCAGTAAGGGCTTGCCCAATAGAGTTTTACCTGTGATTCGACAATAGTCGCTACAAGGGATGTGAATCGTCCGAAATCGCCGTCCTTATGCTTGACAGGAAGATGTTTCTTGGCCTCCTCCATATCCGAAAGGACTTGATTGAGAGTCTCTTCGGCGGTAGCCCTCTTGATTCCGCTGGTGGAAGCGATATCGCCGGGGTCGAGGACCTTGTTGATAATAGGGATACCTCCCCACTGCTTGAACAGGAGCCAGTAGTAATAACCGCGGAGACCATAGGCCTCTCCCAGCATCCTCTCGCGCCGGTTAGAAGGCGCACCGTTGGATATTTCCTCCGGGATGAGATCATAGTTCTCGATGAACTTGTTACAGCGGCGGATGCACCCGTAGTAGTCGCTCCAGTTCCGCTCCATAGGCATACGGTTGGGGCTCCAGCTTCCGATATTGATGTCGAAGGGGCAGGCCTGGTAGTCGTAACCCTGCTGGAAACCGCCTTCGTCAGTTGCATCTCCCAGTTTATAGCGGCCGGAAAGATCCTCGGTCGGATATTGATAATCCGGGAGGAAAATGTATGCATTGTTGAGATATTTCTCCGCCGTCTCTATGTTTGAGAAAAGTTCTTCCTTGGTAAGGTTGTCACCAGGCGCTCTTTCAAGGAAGTCGTTGCAGGAGGAGAAAAGCAAAGATATGATTGCCGCCACAGCGGTCAGGGTATAGATTCTTTTCATAGTCTTCCTCATTTTTACAGGTCAATACGTATTCCGCCGTTGATAACTCTTTGCAGAGGATAAGGCAGAGTTCCGGTGCCGGCGGCCTCGGGGTCGCGGTCTTTCAGCCACATAGTGTCCCATATCGCGACATTCTGGGCGTTGAGGTAGATTCTGAGCCCGTCTATCCTGGCTTTTCTCAGCCACTTTGAAGGAACGTTGTAACCAAGCTCCACGTTACGGAGTTTCAGATAGTCCGTCTTCATAAGGTTGAAGTCATTGAGCATATTGTTGTTGGAAGAGTTATGGGCAACCGGCAAGATGGCTTCCTTGTTGGTTTCTGTCCAGCGCTTAAGGTTGATGATGCTGGATTCGTAAACCCACAGGCGGGCCGTGCTTCCAAGCGCACCGCTCAGCATCATCGAAAAGTCGAAATTCTTCCAGTTGAATCCGAGCGAAAGACCTCCGGTAAATACCGGCACGGAGTAGCATTTGATGGGGATACGGTCGTTAGAATCGATGGTCCCGTCTTTATTGGTATCCTGATACTTTATATCGCCGGGGATAAGTTCCGTCCCGAGGTTTTGGGTAGGACTGTTGTCGATATCCTCCTGATCCTGGAACAGGCCGATGGCGTGATAACCAAGGCTATATCCGATCTCGTATCCGCGAAGATCCTGATAATCGAACTTCGGAACCGGCTGGTCGTTTTCGAGGACCTTGTTCCTTGCATAAGTTCCCTGAAGGTTTGCAAATGCGGAGAAATCCCTGCTGAAAGCCTTGTTGAAGCGGATTTCAAACTCAAATCCGTGATTGAAAACCTTTCCGGAATTTCGGGGAGCGATAGTCTCGATACCCACATAAAGGGGAACGCTTGCGGCTTCTGTGAGAATATTGGTTCGCAACTCGCGGAAATAGTCCACGGTAAGGTTGAGCAGATTGCCCTTGAATAGCGACAGGTCGAAACCGACATTGGCCTTATGGGCCACCTCCCAAGTCACATACTCATTGCCCACGCGGGTTTCGTTGTATCCTCCGGCGGAGTTCGTTCCGCTGCTGGACAGACCGAAATAATACCCGCTGGAATACATATAGCCCATTCCGCCGCCGGGTCCATACTCGGAGATATAGAGGAATCGGGAGCCACCAATCTGGTCATTGCCAACCGTTCCGTAAGAACCGCGGAGTTTGAGGATTTTTACGGCAGAGGGCATATTGAGCCAAGGCTCGTCACTTATCACCCAACCTGCAGAGAAGGAGGGGAAAAGCCCATAACGCCGTCCGGGAGGGAAGTTTTCGGATCCGTTGTATCCAAGGTTGAACTCTCCGAAATAGCGCTTCGCATAGTTATATGTCGCCCTGGCGCTGAGGCCCTGATAGGCGTACATATATTCTGAACTCTGGAGATTTTTCAGGGTACGGTTCCCAAGGAGCTGGGCGTTTACCTGATGGGCCCCGAAATCCCTGTCATAATTGAGCCGGATGTCATAGTATGAGTATCTTTCCACATATGTTCCGGTACTTGCAGAGAGACGGCCTTCAGTAGTGTAGTCCTCATAGACAGGCTCTCCGTCCTCATCCAATCCGCGGTACCACTTCTGTTCGAAGTCTTGGGACCAGTAGCGGTTCAGGTTCGCAGTATTCTCGAAACTGAAAAAGCCCTGCACAGTAAGGCCCTTTGTGATGAAGTCGAGGTTGTATTTTGCCGAAACGGTTCCATACAGGACATTGGATCCGTTGTTGTAATATCCGCTATTGGTCAGAACACCGTAGGGGTTACCCGGACGGGAGGGGTTCACAAGACCGGAACCTGCCGCAATCGAACCGTCCGGATTGAATACTGCCTGAGAAGCGGGAAGCCTGTTTGTAATCTGGCCGAATATATAGGAAAAACTCTGGCTGGGACCGACCCTTGTTTCCAGCCTTGCGGCGAGATCGATCCTGATGTTCAGCCTCTTGGTAGCCTGGACATCGAGGTTTGAACGGAAGTTCACCCGGTCATACTTTGCCTTGACCCCATAGTTTTCTTCAAACACGTCCTCGTGGTTGAGGAGCGTCCCCTGGCGGACATAGCTGCCGGAGATGAAGTAGTTTACCTTGAATTTTTTACCCGTCGAGCCGGAGATGTTGACATTGTATTGCTGCTGCCAAGAATGCTTTTTCAGCACTACATCGAACCAGTTCGTGGAAGGATAGAGATAGGGATCGGAACCGGTCCTGAGGGCCTCGATGACTTCGTCGCTGTAGGTCAGGGGCTGTCCGTTGTTATAATCCAGAGCCCTGTTGTAGAGAGCCTGATCATAGGACGACATAATAACAGGAAGCCTGATTGGCTGCTGGAGCGCCTGCTGGATGTTGACGGATATTCGGGGCTGCTCTTCTCCGGAGCCTCGCCTTGTGGTCACGACAACGACTCCGTTCGCTCCCTGGATACCGTAGAGCGAAGATGATGCAGCATCCTTAAGGATGGTTATGGATTCGACCTCGTTAGGGTCTATCATATCCAAGTCGGACTTGTTTCGCGGGAGACCGTCTATAACGACAAGAGGCGTGCTGGTGCCGTAAGTTCCCAGTCCCCGGATATAAAGAGTAGCCGCATCAGCGCCGGGCTCGCCAGAGTACTGCACCGTCATAAGGCCGGGGAGCTTTCCTGCAAGAGCATTTGATATATTTGCCACCGGGCTCTGGACCAGTTCCCTTGTCTGAATGGTTGAAATTGCACCAGTGATGGACCTTTTGGTCTGTCGGTTATTCATACCCACGACTACGACCTCGTCAAGTTCGTTGTCGTCGTCTTGAAGAACGATACTGACGGTCTGGCTGCCCGGGGATACTTCGAAAGTCTGGTCCTTGTATCCAATCGAGGAGACGGACACTGTCGAATAATCTCCGCTGAAGGAAAGGGAAAAGTTGCCCTCAAGGTCTGTAATCGAGGAAATCTGCGTTCCTCGAATCCAGACGGCGACTCCGACCAAAGGCTCTCCGTCCTTGTCCTTCACAACACCCTTGATTTCTGTTTTCTTGTTGTGGGGCTTTGCCTGCTGGGCCGGTTTGGTACCGGCTTTTTTCGTCACGGCAACGACCTTTCCCTTCATCTCATAGGAATAAGGAGCCTTGATGACGGTTGAAAGTACGGTGGTAAGTGGCGTTTCCTTGAACGTCGCCGTAACCGTCGGGGCACTTTCAAGGTCGCTGGCGTTGAACAGGAAAGAATAACCTGTCTGCCGGTCCAGTTCCTTGAGCACATTCTCCAGCGATTCGTTCTTGAACGTCTTCGTGACGGTTTGTGCTCCGAGGGTACAGCACAACACCGAGAGGACGAACACGGAAACGATTCGCCTGATCTTAGTTTTAGTCATACGCGAACAGTTTATTTATTGTCATAATTCCTCAACCTCAAAACTTCCGTCCGGGAGCCTGTCCCATTTCACAGGAAGAATCAATGTGAGCCCGTCAAGAATATTCGGGAGAGATTCCTCAAGATTCAGGATTACGCCAAACGGGCTTACCTCGCGTCCGGAAGGAAAGTAGCTGATTTTTACCCCATAAATGGAGGAGAGCCGCTTTAGGAGGCGGTCAAGCGTTATTTTCGAATAATCCAGCTTGTTGTCCATCCAGCTGATGTCCTTCGCCACCTCGCCCTTGATCTTCTCAATTTCGTCGCTTCCGGTATTGAGGATTAGAATATCCCCCGGGACCATATCAACCTTGGCCCCGGTGGTGACAAATTCCACGCTTCCTTCCAGCAGGGCGACTTCGCAGATGTTCTCATTTCCATAGGAGGAAACATTGAACTTGGTCCCGAGAACATTGACGGTCCCCGTTCCAAAATCCACGACAAATTTTCTCCCCTTACTCTTTTTTACATCAAAAAAAGCTTCTCCTTCAAGGCGGACGATTCTGTCTCCGGCAAGGAAATCCTTGTTATAGGAAATACGGGATGCGGCATTGAGCCACACCAGAGTACTGTCCGGAAGGATAACCTTTGTTTTCTCGCGGAAGCCGGTTTCGACAATGCAGAGTATTTCCTCCTTGGCCATAGTGTCTACCCTGCGAGGGATAAGCAGGAAAGCCCCGGCGATGAGTGCGACGGTTGCCGCACAGGCGCTCGTCCAGCGGAGAATCTGTTTCGCCTTTATACTATGGATTTCTTTCTTGATTTCCGCAAAGGACTTCAGTTGGGAAAGTGAAGGAACATTGGAGGAGGCCCATTCCTTTTCCCATTTTTCCATTTGGGACGAAGCATCGGGGCCAGCGTCCAGAAATTCCTCCAGACGCTTTGCCGTTTCCGAGTCAGTCTTCCCGGAAAAGAAATCGAAACAGATTTTCTTGATTGAGTCAGTGTCCATTTTAATGTGGTGTCTGAATATATGACGGATGAGGGCCCTCTTCCCCCACCCCTGAAAATTAATTTTTTCTTCCCCAAGGGAAATTTCAATCTTTACCGTGGAAAAGTTTCCGGAAGGCACGGAGCGCCCTTGAGATGTTTTTTTCTACAGCCTTTTCCGAGATGCCGAGCCTCAGGGCGATCTCGCTGTTTTTCAGCCCCTCGTTGCGGCTCATCTGAAATACCTCCCGGCATCGTGGCGGCAAAGATTCCGTCACGGAGAGTATTTGACTGGAGAGCTCTTCTGTCAGCAGCTTGACGTCTGTACCTTCTTTTCCCCCCTCGAAAACACGCATATACAAGCGTTCCTCCTGCTCTGTAATGTCCACATCCGGAACAGTCAACGATCTTTTAAATGCAAGATGTCTCAGGCAGTCAATACAGCGGTTCCTGACCATCGTAAAAAGAATCGACGGCCAGGAGTCTGCACTTTTCCCCTGATAGCGCACCCACAGGCGGACAAAGACATCTTGCACCAGGTCCTTTGCCAAATGCCCGTCGCGAAGGAGCTTTCGGGCATAGGCCTCAAGACGCGGTCCACACTGGTAGTACAGAGATTCAAAGGTACTCTTGTCGAGTATCATCTACGAAGGTATACGCGATTATTTCTTTTTGTAATTACTGAGGTAGTCCGCGTATTCTACCAGGAAGTCCGGGAAACCGAACTTCTCCACATATGCCGGCCCTACATAGGCAGTGTAGCAAGTCATATGGCGGATACCATAACCCGCGTATGTGTCGATGTCTTTTTTGAAGATGTCAAGGCTCCACGGTACGCGCTGGAGATTTGTCTTGTCCCATCCGCTCCACATCGAATCGTCCATCCAGTATTCAAGGACCTGGGCCGTTTCTGAAGGGAAGACTTCAAGATTGTCGTGGAGGGCTCTGAGGTATTTGGCGTGTGTCATACCGTTAGCTCCGCTTGTCCACGTATCCACAAGAGGCGCTTTCCAACTTCTCCAGAAGGGGGCGAACTCAAGGAAGATATCCTCGTGGGGCGTGACACTCTTTGGCGCATCGGTAGTCCCGGCATAGCTCAAATGGGCCAGTTTTGCCTCCGGGTCAATCTCCTTCAGACCTTCGATTGTCGCATTTTCGAAAATAAGGGCCTGATCAGAAGCGCTCAATTGCCGGCAGTTGGGACAGTAACAGATGTCTCCGCCGTCGTCCATCCAGAAGTAGTACTTATGGTTCGTAGGCTTGTAACTCTCCCCAAGCTGCGCGGCCTTACCCTTAACGATTCTAAGGGCCTCTTCCGAGGAAGGGCATCCGTTGGCGTCATCGACTCGCACACCCTGGCTGTTCATACGGAAATACTCCGGATGGGTAGAGAAGAGACTGCGGGGAAGGAGGAAATACATCATGTGTTCCTGGAATTCTATGGCAATTCCGGCCTCGTCACAGTCAGCCATAAAGTTTTTCCACGTCGAGGAACTCCTCGGGGCCCCGTAAATACTGAAGGAATTCAATCCGTGGTTCTTTGCGATGTCGATGTAATCCAGAGTTTCCGGATCCTGGACATCTTCCCAGCCGCAAATAACCCCTCTGGTAAGAAACCACTTGGTTTCTTCTCCGTTACCATTGTCGCCATCGTCGGGAGGCGTTGTGGAGGAGTCCCCGTTGCCATCGTCAGGTGTTTCCTCCCTTCCAAGTTTTTCCCATCCCTCCAGAGCGGAATTCTTGTTCTCCTCCGTACACGAAGCCGCACCGACCGCAAGCGCCAATGTCAGGGAGATAAGAAAACACATTGTTTTTTTCATTCCGGGCGAAAGTTATAAAGTCCATTGCCATACTTTTCGATGAAAGAGACATCACCGAAAGTATTTGCATAGTATTCGTCTGTATAGACACCGTAGCAGGTAATGTTACGGATACCAAGAGACGCATAAAAGGCGAGGTCGTCAAGGAAGACATCCTCGTGGAACGTGAGCTGTTTCTGAGGTTTTTTCCAGTCGCTTACGAGCGAAACATCCATCCAGTATTCGAGGACCTGGGCCGTTTCTGCGGGGAAGACCTCCAGATTCGCTTTCAGCATATCGATGTAGTCACCGTGGGTCCATCCGAAAGGAAGACCGGGCCTCACGGCAGCGTCTCTTTTGGAAAGCGGCTCTGACCAACTGCGGTAAAAAGGAGCGAATTCAAGGAAAATATCCGGTTCGGGCTTTACCTTCGTGGGTGCAGGGGTAGTGGAGTGATAAGCAAGATGGGCAAGTTTAGCTTCCGGATCAAACGCCTTCAGCGCCTTTATTATACGGTTTTCAAATATCAAGCCCTGGTCTGAAGCGCTATAATCCTTGCAGAGGGGGCAGTGACAGATATCACCCCCGTCGAAAAGCCAGGTATAGTACCTGTGGTTGGTGGGCATATGGGTTTTTGCAAAAGCCTCCACATTGCCGGCCATAACCTCAAGTCCCTCGGCTGAGGAAGGACATCCATTGCCGTCTCTTTGGCGTACGCCGTTTTCGTCCATCCTAAAATACTCCGGATGGGTGTCAAAGAGCGAACGTGGTAAGAGCAGGGACATTGCGTGCTCTTCATATTCGAAATCGAAACCGGCGTCAATCCACTCCTGCTTCATCAAGGCGTACTCCTCGCTCATATAATCTTTCCCGCAGATGGAGATCGTGTTCATCCCCGTCTCCTTCATCTTTTTAATCCATCCGGGATTGTCCGGATTGACTACATCTTCCCACGCGAGAACTACGCCTCTCATCTGAAACCAAGGGTCGTCCCCCTTGGGCGCCTTGCACGAGGGCAGGAGCCCAAGGAGAATAACCGTTGCTATAAAGAAGGTTTTATTCTGCATATACAGGGAGATAGATAGTGCCCATATCGGCAGGTTTGAATGCACCGGCGGAAGGTGTTCCCTGAGGAAGGATACCAAGAGCCCTCCAGTTGTTGGCCCCGTCCATAATCTTGACTCCGAATCTGGCCTTGTTGCCGGTCATACCGAAGTCTGTACGGTTGAGCTGGATTTCGAGACGTCCTACGCCGTTTGAGAGAGTTCCTTCAGCACACATCATAGTCGCCTCGAATGCTCCGATAGAACCAAGTCCTCCGGAGAATGCGCCGGTTCCGTCTGTTCCGTCAAAGCGATAAATGCCGCCCCAAGAGTGGAAGTCATTGTAATGATCCCCGTCGTGGAGGGCAAGCTCGATATACCAGCGTATACCATAACTGGTGAATATCTCTCCGACAGTGTCATTGTCGATGGAAGTGAGGATGCAACCGGTAGAAGGGTCTCCGTCGTGATCTATGAACATATCGAAAGGACGGCCGTATTCGAATCCGGGATCATTGAATTCGAGATACACATAGACATATCTGGAGTTTGCCGCAAGTTTCATAACTTTCAAGTCAGAGTAGGGAGAGCCTTCAGGGAGGGTGAAGGTGGTGAGGCTTGCATCATCCCAGTCATCAAAGAGACCGTCGAGGATAATATCCTTCGAGAAAGGATAGGCAAGATTAATGGTGGCGGAAGATGCGCTTCCCGGCTGGCCGTTCTCGATAGACTGTATTTTGATGATAACAGGATATACTCCGGGTTCAAGGCCATCGGCGACTTTCACTTTCACGATAATTTCCTTCTGGGTCTCTCCTGCGGGGATAGTGACAGTCTGCTCGTATTCGACTTCAGCTTTTGACTGAGAATCGGTTTCGAGTTTTACGACAACATCCTTCGTTGTGGCCTTGCTCAGTGCAATTTGGAGTTTGGCCTCGCAGGTTGAAGCGAACTGGGGGTCAGCATAGACATTCACATCAGGCTTGAAGACAAAGGTGTAGTTGATATAGACAACCGCATTTTCAGCAACAGTAGCACCTTCTGCGGAGTCGATTTTGATGGCGTGCTGATAATCACCGCCTTCCAGCCCGAGTACATCGGCAGTGGCTTCAACCTCTGCTTTAAGGTCTCCAGCCTTGATGGTGACAGTCTTATTGTAGTCAGCGGCAAGTTCTGCTTTGCCTTCCTGAATGGGGGCTTTGGCGAGCTTGACTTTGACATCGGAAGATGATGCTTCGGAAAGGGTAAGGGTTATCTTCGCCTTCATTTCCGCATTGAAGGATGCATCGGCACTGATTGAGACAACAGGAGTATTGCCTGTTTTTTCTTTGTTGGGATCATCAGTGTTGGACCCGGAATCCGGGGTGCAGGAAAGCGCTGCGACCGTGAGCAGCGAGCTTAAAAGTAACAGTGTTTTTTTCATAATGATGATGGTATTGGTTATTAAATAGGTTTCTACCAGTTGGGGTTCTGTTCAAGATCCCTGTTCTTGTCTATCTCGCTCTGGGGGATAGGGAACAGGTAGTGTTTGGAAGCGTCGAATACACGGTGCTGGAAAACGGGATAAGTAATATTGCCTTCCTCATCCACTTTTACCCTGTGGACGGTCTTGTTATCCACGATTTCGGCGATCTTCCATCGACGCACATCCCAGAAACGGTGATTCTCGAAGCAAAGTTCGATTTTGCGCTCGTGGCGTATCTTTTCCCTCATCTGGTCTTTGGTCAGGTCTGCAGGAAGTTCTTTAGCATTGGCGCGGCGACGGATGACGTTGACAAGTTCGCGTACACGCGGCGTGGCTCCTTCCACCTCGTTCAGAGCCTCCGCATAGTTCAGGTACAGTTCTGCGGTTCGCATAATAGCGAAGCGGCGGTATGTCCAGCTCACGTGCGTAACGAGGTTGTGATTCTGGTCCAGATACTTGTTGGTGAAATAGTTTGTGCGAATGATAGATCCGATGTTGATATCGTCCTTTCCCTTCGCGGAAATGTCGATAGGGCGTCCCTGAAGCATTGCACCCTGATAGAGGATACAGCTGTAGAAACGGTCATCTCGTCCGTCCCAAGGATGGGCCGGATCATAGTCCGTGGCAAGGGGATTCAATATCTGGTTGTTGTCTTCGTCGTATCCGAGGACCGGTATTTCCGCCGTGCCCTTCATCTCGAATTCGTCCACCATTTCCTGAAGAGGCCCGTCAACGTTGAAAGCGCCGTAGCCAAGAGGCATAGCATAGACATCCCACCAGTAACATTCGTAATGCTCAGAGTTCTTTGTCCAAATCACCTCGTTTTCAAGGCCGGCTTTGTTGAAAAGGTTGCTGTAACTAAGAGCCAGGACGTGTCCGTTGTCTTCCGCCATTTTGAGGACCTCGCGGCAGGCGTCAGCAGCTTCCTCCCAGCGTTCGGGATCATTGTCCGGATTCCAGAGAGGACTCGCCCAGTAAAGTTTCACCTGAGACTTGACAACGTTTGCCACAAGTGAGGTGAAGCGTCCGAAGTTTGCATCATCGTGCTTGACGGGGAGGTATTTGATAGCCTCGTCCATATCATTAAGGACCTGCTGGAGCGTCTCTTCGGCAGAAGCCCTCTTAATGCCCTTGATTGATTCCACATTGCCAGGGTCAAGGACATCCGTGAGGATAGGGACACCTCCCCACTGTTTGAACAGCAGCCAGTAGAAGTAACCGCGCAGGCCATAAGCCTCGCCCAGCAGTCTCTCCCGGCGATGCGATTCAGCGCCGGCGCTCAAGTCTTCCGGGATGAGATCATAGTCTTTAATGAACATATTGCAACGGCGGATACATCCGTAGTAGTCCTTCCAGTTGCGTTCCATAGGCATACGGTTGGGATTCCAGTTCCCCAGGTTGATGTCGAACGGGCAAGCCGGATAACCGGATCCCTGCTGGAATCCTATTTCATCCGTTGCGCCGCCAAGTTTATAACGGCCCGTAAGATCTTCAGTGTTATACTGGAAGTCGGGAAGGTATACGTATGCGTTATCGAGATACTGTTCGGCGGTCTCTATCTTTGAGAACATTTCCTCCTCGGTGAGGTTGTCTCCGGGCGCCCTGTCAAGGAAATCCTGACAGGAAACAGAGAAGACCGCTATCATCGTTATTGCAGATATTTGTAAAGTCTTTTTCATAGTTACTATGGACTTAGAGGTCAAAACGCAATCCCATATTGACAATCCTCTGGAGAGGATAAGGCAGTGTGCCGGAACCGGCTGCTTCAGGGTCCCTGTCTTTTACCCAGAGTTTGTCCCATACGGCTACGTTCTGGGCATTGAGGTAGACACGGGCACTGGATATCCGTACTTTCTGGAGAACCTTGATGGGAATGGTATAGCCCAGCTCGATGTTCCTCAGCTTGAGGTAGTCTGTCTTCAGAAGGTTCTGGTCGGAGAGTTCAGTATTGTTCGCCGTGGTATGAGCTACGGGAAGAAGGGCGTCGTGATTATCTTCCGTCCAGCGCTGGAGGTTGATAATGCTGCTGGGATAGACGAAGAACCTTGCCGTTCCGCCCAGCGCTCCGCTGAGCATCATCGAGAAGTCGAAGTTCTTCCAGTTAAATCCCATAGATAATCCGCCCGTGAAGATGGGAATCGAAGAAACTCTCAGGGGAATGCGGTCATCAGGATCGATTACACCGTCTTTATTGACGTCCTCGTACTTGATATCGCCGGGAATGACCGGGCCGAAGGACTGTGTCGGACTGGAATCGATATCCTCCTGATTCTCGAAAAGACCAATCGCGTGATATCCCAGCGAGTATCCGATTTCATAGCCACGAAGGTCTTGATAGTCGAACTTCGGACTGGGCTGGTCATTTTCAAGAACTTTGTTCTTAGCCCAAGTCCCCTGGATATTCGTAAATATGGACAGGTCTTTGCTGATTCGCTTGCTCAGGCGGAGTTCAGCCTCGATACCGTGGTTGAACACCTTTCCTGAGTTACGGGGAGCGACGGTCTCAATGCCCACATAGTCAGGAACACTTCCGGCTTCTGTTAGAATGTTGTCTCTCATTTCGCGGAAATAGTCGAACGTGACGTTGACGGAATTGTCCTTGAAAAGGGAAAGGTCGAAACCGACATTTGCTTTATGGGATTTCTCCCAGGTGACGTAGGCATTTCCGAAACGGGTCTGGTTATATCCGCCGGCAGACAGAGTCCCTCCGTTTGTGGTTCCGAAATAGTAACCATAAGGGAATATGCTCCCGAGACCTCCGCCTGGGCCGAATTCAGTGATGAACAGGAAGCGTGAACCTCCAATCTGGTCATTACCGACGACTCCATAGGAACCCCTGAGTTTGAATATCTTAATCCAAGAGGGGGCATTGAGCCAGGGCTCTTCGTTTATGAGCCATCCTCCGGAGATTGCAGGGAAGAGACCATAACGGCGTCCGGGAGGGAAGTTCTCGGAACCGTTGAAGCCGATATTCCCTTCAAGGAAGTATCTCCTGGCATAGTTCCACGTCGCTCGACCGCTGATGCCCTGATATGCGTATGAGTACTCGGAACTTTGGATATCCTTTACGGTACGGTTCCCAAGAATCTGGGCATTCAACTGATGGCGGCCGAACTCCTTGTCGTAATTCAGCCTAAGGTCCAGGTAAACATATCTTTCCACATAACTGCTGGTTCCTGCGGTCAGGCGGCCGTTAGAAGTATAGTCCTGGTAATAATCATTACCATATTCATCTTTTCCGCGATACCAGTAGGATTCAAAGGTCTGGGACCAGGAACGGTTAAGGTCGCTTGTGTTCTCAAAGCTGAAGTAGGCCTGGACGCTCAACCCGTCCGTGATGAAATCAAGGGCGTGCCGGGCGGAAATTGTTCCGTTCATGACATTCGAACGTTTGTTGTAGTAACCGCTCCTCGTGATAATACCGTAAGGATTTCCGGGCTGATAAGGAATCTCAAGGGCGCTTCCTGCGGCCAGAGTTCCGTTCGGATTGAATATGGCCTGGGTGCTGGGAAGGCGGCTTGTAATCTGCCCGAAGACGTAAGGGAAACTGTAGCTGGGACCAATCCTCGTTTCCAGACGGCCAGCAAGGTCGATCCTGACATTCAGCCTCTTGGTCGCCTGAAAATCGATATTGGAACGGAAGTTATATCTGTCGTATTTTGACGATACTCCGTAGTTCGCTTCGAATTCGTCTTCGTGGTTAAGGAGTGTTCCCTGACGGATGTAGCTGCCGGAGACGAAGTAGTTGACTTTATGCTCGCGTCCGGCACTGCCGGATATATTAATATTGTATTGTGACTGCCACGAATGGTCCTTGAGCACGACGTCAAACCAGTTAACGTTGGGATAAAGATAAGGGTCCGAACCATTTTTGATTATTTCGAGAACCTCCTCCGTGTAGCGGAGCGGCTGCCCGTCGTTGTAGTCCACGGCCCTGTTGTACATTGCCTGCTCATAGGAACTCATCGTCTGGGGAAGCCGGATGGGCTGCTGGAGGGCCTGCTGAATCGTGAATGAAATCTTAGGACGCTCATCGCCGCTGCCTCGCCTTGTGGTAACGACTACGACACCGTTCGCACCCTGAATGCCGTAAAGCGAGGAAGACGAGGCATCCTTCAGAATGGTTATGGACTCAATTTCGTTAGCGTCCAGCATATCGAAGTCCGCCTTGTTCCTCGGAAGGCCGTCGATAACTACAAGGGGAGCGCTTGTACCATAGGTTCCAAGGCCTCTGATGTAGAGGCTGGATGCATCTGCGCCCGGCTCTCCGGAGTACTGGACCGTGAAAAGCCCGGGGAGTTTGCCGGCAAGGGCGTTGGAGATGTTTGCCACCGGGCTCTGGACCAGTTCCCTTGTCTGGATGGTGGAGATGGCACCGGTGATGGCCCGCCTTGTCTGACGGTTGTTCATACCCACGACGACAACTTCCTCAAGGGTGTTGGCCTCATCTCTCAGGACGATGTTAAGGCTCTGGTTCCCTTCCGGAAGCGTCAATTCCCAAGGCTGAAAACTCAACGCGCTCACACATAGGGTATTGTTCCCCGCCTGACGAATCAGGGAGAAGCGTCCTTCAAGGTCAGTGGTCGTAGCGGCACGGGTTCCCTTGATCCATACGGCGGCGCCGATGACGGGTTCTCCTCTCATATCCGTAACAGAACCCTCCACCCGAGGTTTTTTAGCCTCTTTTGAGCCGGGGGCTCCGGCCTGGGGTTTTACCTGCTCCTTGGAAATGATGACAATGGTTCCCTTCACCTCGTATTTAAGAGGGGGACGAAGAATCTTTGCCAGGGCTGACTCAAGAGGTTCTTTGTCAAACGAAACAGTAACCCTTGGTGCATTTTCCAGATCTGCCGGTTCGTAGATGAACGAATATCCGGTCTGGTTGCCGATGTCTTTCAGCGCCGTTGGCAATGCCTCGTTCTGGAACGTTTTGGTTACAGTTTGGGCATCAATTGCAATGGCGCAGACAAAAAGCGCCAACAACGACAGCAAATACTTTCTGTGTTTACCGGTCATAGTGTTATGATTCAGAGGTTAGTATTAGGATTTACAGGACAGACATAATATACACCGTCTTCATATTTCCATTTTATGGGACTTATGTAGTTGATGGCATCCAGAATGTTGGGAATGGTTTCCTTGATGTTGAGGATAATTCCGAAGGAAGAGGGGGTTATCCCGGAAGGAACATAGGTAATTTTCTCTCCATAGATGGATGAAATCCTTGCGAGGAGCCGCTCAAGACTTATGGAACTGTAGTCCAAGGAGCCCCCAAGCCAGCTTGTACGGCTCTTTACATCGCCATAATATTTGACCAACTTGTTGGAGTCCAGATTCAGGGCGAGAATTTCCCCGGGCTCCATATTTACATTGACGTTCTTGTTCGAGAATTCTATGCCACCCTCCAGAAGGGCTGCTTCCACCACGTTTTCCGAGGGATATGCGGATACGTTGAAACGGGTTCCGTGTACGGTGATGGCGTTATTGCCAAAACTCACCGTGAACGGACATCCGTCGATATGGGCTACATCGAAAAAGCCTTCCCCTTCGAGTTGGACGTTACGTTCGGACACCATATAGGTGTCGCTGTAGGAAAGGCGTGAAGACGCGTTCAGCCAAACGACAGTACTATCCGGGAGGATTACCTTGGTCTGCTCGCAGCGACGGGTCTCTACCGTGAAGACGTGGGCCTCGACAACAGGAGAGATAAAGGTTTCTCTTCCGCCTCTTCCCGCGAACAGCGCGACAAGAGCAATCGCGGCCGCAGCTGCCGTTGTGACAAGGGAAACCCGTAATATCTTTCTGGATATGATACGGCGGAATATCTTCTTATAGGAGATAACCTGATGAAAGGTAGGAATATTGTTATTTTTCCACTCTTTTTCCCACTGGCGGAACAACAGCCTGTTCTCTTTTCCGTCTGCAAGGAAATCCCTGAGGCGTTTTGCGGCTTCAGGAGTTATTTCACCGGAAAAATACTTGAAAGCGATGTCTTTCATGCAATCGAAATATATGTGATCTACATATATAACGATTGCGAAGGGGGCTTACCCTACCATTCTATGGAAAAAAAACAAGGGTAATGAGACGCGCGACTTTCTCGGAGGTGAACTCGTGTCCCTTTGTGATGAATTTGGCTCTCAGAACCTTCAGGGCCTTTGACATATGTTTCTCGACCGCCTTTACGCTGATGCCGAGCGCATCTGCAATTTCTTTGT
>CALCEJ010000013.1 GCA_937900465.1 uncultured Bacteroidales bacterium
TCCGATCTGAAGTGCGGAGTGGGGAAATTGGTTTTTCCGGCCCCGGCCGGAAAAATAATTTCACCGCGCAGCAGGGCTCGCCGCCGTGGGCAAAATGGGGTGGTTTTGCACACGAAGGGGTGTCGCGGGCAAAAAGGCGGCGTGCGGGGCGTCGGCTATTTTTCCCGGGTGTAGACCTGGATGGGGCAGCCGGTGAAGTCGAAATGGGCCCGGAGCTTGTTCTCGAGGAAACGCTTGTAGGGGTCCTTTACCCACTGGGGGAGGTTGCAGAAGAATGCGAACTGGGGAGTGCGGGTAGGGAGCTGGGTGCAGTACTTGATCTTGACATACTTCCCCTTCCAGGATGGCGGCGGGTAGTTTTCAATCTCCGGGAGCATAGCATCGTTCAGCTCGGAAGTGGAGATGCGGCGGTGCATATTGCCTGCAACGTGGGCCGCAGCCTCGAGGACGTCGAGGATTCGCTGCTTGTTGAGTACCGAGGTAAAGACAATAGGGATGTCGTTGAAGGGAGCGAGACGGCTTCGGAGAGCCTCCGTATAGTCTCTCATAGTGTTGGAATCCTTCTCGAAGAGGTCCCACTTGTTTACGACGATGACACAGCCCTTCCGGTTCTTCTGGATGATGTTGAAGATATTCATATCCTGGGCCTCCATTCCGAGGGTGGCGTCAATCATAAGGATGCAGACGTCAGAGTGCTCGATGGTTCTCATCGCGCGGAGGACGGAGTAGAATTCCAGATCTTCGTTCACTTTTGCCCGCTTTCGCATACCGGCAGTATCCACAATCATAAACTCGTGGCCAAAGCGGTTGTAGTATGTCGAGATAGAGTCACGGGTAGTGCCGGCGACAGGAGTGACGATGTTGCGTTCCTCGCCCAGCAAGGCGTTCGTCAGCGACGATTTTCCAACGTTGGGCCGGCCTACGATGGCGATATGGGGGATATCAGCGTGATCGTCCTCCGCCTCAGTATCTTCCGGAAGCTGCTTCAGGATTTCGTCCAGGAGGTCGCCCGTGCCGGAGCCGTTCGCGGCGGATACGGCCCATACTTCTCCGAGCCCGAGCCCATAGAATTGATATGAGTCGTACATCTTCTCGCCGGAATCCACCTTGTTCACGCACAGGACGACAGGCTTGCGGCTGCGGCGGAGAAGGTCAGCTATTTCAGCGTCGTAGTCAGTTATGCCGGTTTGGGCCTCGACCATGAACAGTACGAGATCCGCCTCGTCGATTGCGAGGACAACCTGGCGGCGGATAGCATCTTCGAAGACGTCATCCGAATTGGAGGTATATCCCCCCGTATCCACGACCGAGAACTCGCGGCCACACCATTCACATTTTCCGTAATGGCGGTCGCGGGTCACTCCCGCAGTTTCATCAACAATTGCCTGCCTCATTCCGACGAGGCGGTTGAAAAGGGTGCTCTTTCCTACGTTCGGTCTCCCGACTATCGCTACAAGTGCCATATCTAATGTTTTTCTATGTTATAAAGCGAACATCCCCGGCAGGCGTCGCTGTACTCCCCATCGCATCCCGAAGGCCTTTTTTGCCCACGGAGCATCTCCATCTCCTCCTCTTTGACACAACGTATCCCCCGGCGTCTGAGCTCTTCGTTTTCAGAGATCTCCCCGTTAGGGAAGGGCTTCTTGAAAAAGAAGATGTTGACTCCGAGAAGAAGGACCGCAAGGCCCACGAATATGATTGCCGCGAGAAGGGTTTTCAATTATAGAGGGAATTCAGATGAGATAGGTTCGTAATTATATACACGGCGGATCATCCTTGCGAAAGTTTCCGCAAGGGATACGACGCGGATCTTGCCCTGGAGTTCCTTCTTGGAAGGATCGAGGGGAATCGTATCAGTGACATAAACCTCCGTAAGGGCGCTCTTATCGATACGCTCGTAAGCAGGGCCGGAGAGGACTGCGTGGGTTGCGAAAGCGCGTACGCTGCGCGCTCCCCTCTTTATAAGCTCGTTTGCGGCCTCTGTGAGGGTTCCGGCGGTATCGATGATATCGTCGATGATTACGATGTCACGGCCTTCGACCTCGCCGATGGGCTGGATACGCTCGACGACGTTCGCGCGGGCGCGGGTCTTGTGGCAGATGACAACAGGGGTATGAAGGTTCTTGGCATATGCGTGGACCCTCTTTGCTCCGCCCATATCAGGGGCAGCAAGGGTAAGGGTATCCTTGAATTCTTTCTGGAGCTTCTTAAGGATGGACAGGAAGTCGTAGCTCGCATAGAGATGGTTCACAGGGAAGTCGAAAAAGCCCTGGATCTGGTCAGCGTGGAGGTCGCAGGTCATAACTGCATCCGCCCCGGCGACTTTCAGCATATTTGCGACGAGCTTCGCCCCTATCGAGACGCGGGGTTTGTCCTTACGGTCCTGACGGGCCCATCCATAGTAAGGAATCACCGCTATCACCCTGTCAGCGGACGCCCTTTTTGCCGCATCAATCGAAAGCAGGAGTTCCATCAGGTTATCGCTCGTAGGGAATGTACTCTGGATAATGAAACAGGTCGCACCGCGGACACTCTCAGCAAACGAAGGTTGGAATTCTCCGTCGGAGAAACGGGCGATCTCCAGAGGTCCTAGTTCCAGGTCCGGAGCCCCTTCGGGTTTCATACGGTTCATAGCATCAACAACCTTTTCCGCGAAATAGCGGCTCGCATCGCAGGTAAACAGCGCCATACGGTGCTCATGAAGCTCTGTTATCATAATGTTTGAAGAATTTGGCCTATGTACGCTAAAATATCTTCCTTTCCGTCACCACTGACGGAAGAACTTACAAATACCGGAGGGAGTTCCTCCCATTCCTCCAGGAGCCTGGCCTTATTCTGTTCGACTTGCTTTTGGAGCACGGTAGGACCCTGTTTGTCTCCCTTCGTGAAGATAATGGAAAAGGGAATCCCCTTCTCCCCGAGTTCACGGATGAACTGAAGGTCAATCTCCTGCATCGGATGACGCGAGTCCAAAAGGACGAAGAGAAGGACCAGTTCCTCCGAATTGTTGATATAGTCCCAGATCAGGTGCCGGAGTTCCGCCCGCGCAGACGAAGGCATCTTCGCATAACCATAGCCGGGAAGGTCCACAAGGTACCAGTTGTCGTTCACCGTGAAGTGATTCACAAGTTTTGTCTTTCCCGGGGTCCCGGAGGTCTTCGCAAGGCGGGAGTTTCCCGTCAGCATATTGATAAGGGATGATTTTCCTACATTGGACCGGCCTATGAACGCAAATTCAGGAAGCCTCCTCGCGGGTTTCTGAGTAACCCTTGTACTGCTTCCTGCAAATTCCGCTTTAGTAATTTTCATAGGTTCCTGGGTAATTCCTCCGCAAATATACTAAATATTTTTCGGATATCTAACCGTAAATGAAGCCCCGCCGAGCGAGAATGAACGGGCATAGAAAATCTCCCCGCCGCATTTGTCTATGATGTTCCGGCAGATGGCAAGTCCAAGCCCGCTGCCCTTTGATTTTGTCGTGAATTCCGGGACGAAAAGACGGGAACGGTCGCTTTCCTTTACTCCGGGCCCGTTATCCTCCACGACGATGTCGTAGAAACCGTCCTTGACGGAGTTCCGGAGCGATACGCGGACGAGTGCCTCCTCCTGCCCCTCGACGGCCTGTACTGCGTTTGTGATCAGATTCACGAGAACTCTCGTAAGCTGGGGCTTGGGACCGCTGACAACGGACCCCTCAAGCCCGAAGTACTCGAAGCTGATGTCTTCCCTGGAACTGAACAGAGATACTTCTTCCCGGATCAGAGTGTCGAGATCCACCTCCACAGGTTCCTCTGAATAGAGCTTTGCGAAGGTCGAGAACTCGTTGGCGGTGTCAGAGAGGATATCGATGTGCTGGAGCACGGATTCAGACACTTCGTCGAACTTCTCTGTCCATTGAGGGTTCCCGGACTCCTTCATCATAATGAGCATCTGGAGCTGAATCTTGATGGGGGTGAGGGGGTTCTTGATTTCGTGGGCTACCTGACGGGCCATGGCACTCCAGGCCTTGTCCCTTTCCGAGCGCGCGAGCTCCCTGGTGGATTCCGAAAGGTCGTGGACCATTAGGTTGTAGGCTCTCACAAGGGACGATATCTCGTCTTCGCGTTCGTAGATGATGTACTGGAGGTGATCTACGTCGGAGACTTTCATCTTCCGGCCCATCTCACTCAGAGGACGGAATACCCTGTCGATTACCTCCACCGTTACGATTCTCGCGAGCATCAGGAGGATGAAGAAAGCGGAGATGATTGTCGCTATATGGGTCAGGGCTTCGGTCTGGAGGTCATAGCTCTGCTCCGTGTAGGGCGAACAAGCGATTGCGACGATTTCGCTCCTGGCGTTGAACACCGGCGCGTAAAGGGCGTAGTAGTGGCGCCGGCCGAAGGTCTCGCGGTTGATGGAGAAGCGGTCGTGGTCCAATATGATGGACTTATAGGCGTTCTCGTCGATACGGCGGCCGATGAGCATTCTGTCGTAGACCTCCGGGGACGTGGACATAAGGAGAACTCCGGAAGGGGAATACAGCGAAATGTCGCACTTGAGGTTATTGCCGATGCCCATTACGGACTGGATGTGGTCCCGTGTGAGGGGTATGCCGCCGGAGCCGGCAGCGACCTGGCGGAAAACACCCTCCAACGAGGACTGGAGGACGCTGATACGGGAGACCATAATGGTGTTCATATCCGTCCTGTTACGCTTGTACACGAACCAGACGCTGAAAGCGGACATCGCAATCAGCGTGATGATAAGGCTTATGTAAAGAACCACGCTGATCCTCGTCCGGAAATACGCGCGTTCCGAACGGAAACGTCTCTTCCCGAGCACCGGAACGCTGACTATGGAATAGACGAGGATTGCAAGGAGCATTCCTGCGACAAGCAGAGTAAGTATCTCCGTCTTTTCACGGGACACTACGACTACGTCCTCGTCTGAGACGTTGTATATAAAATGAATGAACTCTTTTTCCGGAAGGGTTCCGGGGAATACGGTAGGATAGCCGTAGGTGCCTTTGAACTGGATCAGTCTCCCTCCGGAATACTTTGCATAGGAATACGGAGGCGGGAGCGTAACCTTTCCGGGGGCGGAGAATCCCAGAAGGCTCAGGTATCCCCTGTCCTCACGGTTGGACTTGGATTCGACGAGGACCATGGCGGCCCCAGACCCTGCTGAGGGGTTATAGTAGGTGAAAAAACCGGTATATAGGGGCCTGCCGTCAGCTCCTTTGGAGTAATAGAAGTGGGACGGAGAAGCGATGGGCTCTCCACCCCGGATCCTTTCGTTGAAAAGGTCAGCTACGGAGGCGTCAGCCCTGCTCATCCGGATGACCGAGATATCATAATCCTTCGTCAGGCGGGAGAGGTAACTGTCGACGATTCTACCCTCGAGAAGGGCTTCAGAGCCTTCCAGGGCTGACAATGCCGCAGCGACCTGATCCTCTGCGATAAGCTGTTCCGCCCCGCGGAGCTGGATCTCGAGGGAAATATCCCTGTCCATCGCCAGTCTCGTAGCCCATACCCCTACGCGGTCCTGCTCCTTCTGGAACCCAAGAAGGGTCGATGTCACGACGAAGAACGCTCCGGTAAGCAGGGAATATACGGCCCTGCCCCCTCTGGAAAAGGCGTTGTACCTGAGATGTACAAGATGTCTCAGGTAGGGACTTGCCAGCGCAGCCAGCATGGGCAAAGCAAGGCTTACGAATATGAATGAGGCATATACCACCAGGGTATAGCGGTCGAGAAGGTCTATCTTATGGAGCTCAAGGCAGATTCCGGAGTTAAGGACTATGCTCCTGAAGCAGCTGAAAATATGACTCGTTATTGCAAGAAAAGCAAGCGCGAGAACCGCTGTGACAAGGATTTCCAGGACCTTTTTACGGCCTTTCATCACCGCGGAAAGAAGCGGTCTCCTCATCACGTAGAGCGCCGTAACCGGAACCAGGATGGCGAGGTTCAGAAGGAGGGCGGCTCCGAGCGAATAATAGAATGAGCCCTGGGCATACAGAAGGGGGGAGAAAATCTGCGAGACGGCGCCCTGGCTTCTTCCGAAGACATAGGCCCATCGAAGGAAGAGTTCCCCGAGGAGCGTCGCCACCGCAACGACAGGCCATTTTCTCCAGGCGGTGATTATAAGCAGAAGCCCCGCGAGGAAAAGGATGATCGAGGCCCAGAAGAAAAGTTCATTGTGTCCTCCGGGAGTTTCAGAGGAAGTATCCGTAGAGAGCTTGAAAAGAGGCGTACCGCCTACCCGGACAGGCTCTCCAGTAGATCCGGAAAGAGGCTGGACGGTATAACTGTCCTGAAGGCCCAGCACCGGGTTTATACCTCTCATCGACGTTACTCTCCGCCCGGAAGAAGATCCGGTCTCATCTACGACTTCGAGTCCTGCAATAATCTTCAAATCGCCGTCAGACCTGGCCTTTGCAAGGTACCATTTAGGGCCGAAGTTCACGTAAGAAAGGTCCTCCCCAACCCAGGACAGCGGCGAAACGCCCTCCCCCCTGGACTCGCCGCCTATCCTTTGTACGGCGACGCCGGAACGGATGTCGTCGGACACGAGAGGGAACCTGTGGGCCCAAGTCTGGAGCGTATCCGCCCTGTAGACATATACGACCATATCAGACGGAAGGCCTTCAAGGGTCATCCAGCCGTTTCCACTCTCACGCGCCGCCTCCTCCACGTACCGGTCCAGGATTTCCATTCTCCGGTTCAGTTTGTCCCCGAGCCGCTCCGCCGCGGAACGGATATTCAATGTCCGGTCATTCCACCTCACGGAAAGGGCCGTCAGGGCCACTGCGAGGAGGAGGACTATTGTTCCGAATATGAATCTTCCGCGTTTCATTCGTGGTGATATGGTTCTCCTTTTATAATTGTAAAGGCGCGGTAGAGCTGTTCTGCAAAAACCGTTCTCACCATCTGGTGCGAAAAGGTCATTTTTGAAAGGGAAATCATTGAATCCGCCCTTTCATAAACTTCTTCAGAGAATCCGTATGCGCCTCCCACGGCAAAGGTTACGTCCCGTCCCCCGGAGAGGAGCTTTTCTATGTATGCGGAGAACTCGAGACTTCTCATCTCCTTTCCCCTCTCATCAAGGAGAATGAGCCTTGTCCCCTGTCTTAGCGCACTGAGAATCAGGGCACCTTCCTTTTCTTTGATCTGCTCCCTTGTGAGGGCGGACGCCTTCTTCAGCTCGGGGATTTCCTGGAGCGTAAAGGGCGCATAATGCTTCAGTCTGGACATATAAAGGTCCAGGCCATCTTTCACCCAGGGGACGTCCGTCTTCCCCACCGTAAGGAGAGTAAAATTCATCTTTGCAAAGATATGATTTAGGCTTGATATTTGCAAGGAAAGACACCCGTGATGAAAAGGATTATAGCTATACTTATTCTGGCGCTTTCACTAGGGAGCGGCCTTGAGAATTCACTCGGCGGCGGTCTTCTGTCCGCCCAGGAAACGGGCTACGAAGTCTTCGCGCCCATCGCTAAATATATCACCAAAGGCGATGCAGCCGCACTTTCCGCGTGGTTCGCCCCGGATCTCGAGGTAACTGTCCTTAACACCACCCGTAACTGTTCCAAGACTCAGGCCCGCCAGATTGTAAAGACCTTCTTCGAAAGCTATACTCCTAATACCTTCACTATCACCCACAAGGCTTCCCAGGGCAATATGAAATACGCCATCGGCCGTCTTAGCGCCGGAGGAGAAGTCTTCGACGTCACGATTTTCGTCTCCCGGAGCGGAGACACTTTCCAGATACAGCAGCTGAAAATAGACCGTCAGACAGCGATGTACTGATCGAATACGGACGTTTCTAGCTAAGGAAACCGAGAATTCCGGCGATATCCCCCACAGGGAAGGATATCTGCTCACCGCTAGAGAGGTTCTTTATGTTCAGCGAACCCGAAGCGATTTCCTCAGAGCCGTTGATACTGATGAAGGGGATATGTTTGCGGTCTGCGTAGTCAAACTGCTTCTTCAGCTTTGAAGGTTCAGGATAAACCTCAACGGAAATTCCCCTCTCGCGGAGAATCCGCGCAAGCGGAAGGACATAGCGGAGCTCTTCCCGGCCCATCACGGCAAACAGCAGCGTCGATCCCTCATCCAGATTGCCGGGGAATTTGTCAAGCCCCTTCAGGACATCGTAGATACGGTCAGCGCCGAAAGAAATACCCACTCCTGAAACGTCCGGAAGCCCGAAAATGCCGGTAAGATTGTCATAGCGGCCGCCTCCGCAGATGCTGCCGATTGGGAAATCATCAGCTTTTACCTCGAAGATTGCGCCGGTGTAGTAATTGAGCCCCCTCGCAAGGGAAAGGTCGAGTTCCACCGCCGATGCGCCGCCTTCGCCGGCAAGCCCGGATGGAAGGCCCGCCTCCCGAAGGAGTCCGAACAGTTCCTCCGTCTCATCAAGTCCCCTGAGGCCCGCCTCTGAACGGAGGCCCATTGCACCGCCGCCATCCATCAGAGCCCGCATCTTTGCAATTTTCTCCTCTGTAGTACCGCTAAGGGTAAGGACAGGCTCGATAACGGCGACAGCCCGATCGCTAAGCCCGCGCTCAAGCATTTCCTCCTTGACCGCGTCCAGGCCCACCTTGTCGATTTTGTCTATGGCTACCGTGATATCCACGACCTTGTCAGGGAATCCGCATATCTCGCTTAAACCGGTAAGTATCTTACGGTTATTTATCTTAACCGTTACTTTAATTCCGAGAAGGGAGAAGACACGGTCCACAATCTGGACAAGTTCCAGCTCGTTCACAAGAGATTTAGAGCCTATCACGTCAACGTCACACTGGTAGAACTCGCGGTAGCGGCCTTTCTGGGGACGGTCAGCCCGCCAGACCGGCTGAATCTGATAGCGTTTGAACGGGAAGGAGATTTCGTTTTGGTGCTGTACGACAAAACGCGCGAAAGGGACGGTAAGGTCATACCGGAGACCCTTTTCGCAAACCTTCAGTGAAAGGGCCTTGCTGTTATAGGTATCGCCCTCTTCCCTGAAATTTTCTATTCCGACCCCGGAGAAGGCGTCGCCGGAATTAAGGATTCGGAAAAGGAGTTTGTCACCCTCATCCCCGTATTTTCCAAGGAGGGTGGAGAGATTTTCAATTGCGGGAGTTTCGATCTGACGATAACCGAACGTACGGAAAACGCCGCTGATGGTGTTGAAAATATAATTCCTCTCCGCGGTCTCTTTCTGGGAAAAATCGCGCGTCCCCTTTGGTATTGAAGGTTTCTGTGCCATAGTTGTCTGTTATACGTGCAAATATACTCATCTTTTTGTCAATCCGGAATTTTTATTTACCTTTGCCTTCGGGAAAGTCCTATACGACCAGCTCCCTCTGAAGTCCCCCAGGGCAGGAATGCAGCAAGGGTAGGAGGTCGTAGCGGTGCGATATAGGGTGCTTTCCCTTTTTTGCTTTTGATAAGTATCAAAATGATGGGGATCGAGAACGTCAAGTTGATGGACGCGGGTGTCGTGAAACTTCCGGAGGGCCTCTCCGGAAATCCCGCAGAGGCGGAGGCTGCCGTCAAAGACGCGGCCACTAAGGCGTTTCCCCGGAGGAGACTCCGTTTCAACTCATCTGAAGGCCGTTTGATTATCAATGCATCTACCCTTTTCACCCTCGAATTCATTACAGCTGAATTCGATGGTGAATACGTCGTTTTCCGCGAAGGCGGCATCAGGAACTTCTCATCCGGAGCAAATGGCGTAGCAAAAATCATTTCGATCCTGAAACATTATGAAAAGGCGTAACTTCCTCAAAGGCGCGGTGACAGCGGCAGCAGTGATGGCGGTTCCCTCAGTGGTCCGCTCCTGCGTGGAAAAAGAGAGCGGGAAGAAAGGTCCGGTTCCCGGGAAACCCTCAAGGGAATTCCGCTATGGGCCCGACGGAAAATTCCGGATTCTGCAGATAACTGATACTCACCATATTGCGGGTGATCCCCGCTCGGACAGGGCTCTCGAGAACGTCAGGGCGATGATGAAGATGGAAAAGCCTGACTTTATCATCCACACGGGGGATATAATGTACGCAACGCCGGCGGAAGTATCGACGAGGGAAATCCTGGCGCCGTTTTCCGGGTCCGGAATTCCTTGGGCCATAGTCCTCGGAAATCACGACGGGCAGTTCGATCTCTCCAGAAGCGAGGTCTATGAGCTTATCCGAAGTCTCCCCGGATGCATCAACGCCCCCGCCCCGGAAGGCATTACAGGAGATTCCAACGACGTTTTCACGCTTTGCGGCGCGAAGGGGACGGAGATGGTTTTCTACCTGTTCGATACCGGGAACTACCTTACGATGGCCGGAAGGCCCGGATACGAATACATCCACTATGACCAGATTGGCTGGTACAGGGCCCACAGCGAAGCCTTCCGCGAAGAGGCAGGAGGCACCCCCGTCCCCTCCTTTGCATTTATGCATATCCCGGTAAGGGAATATTTCGACGCTGTGAAAGCCGGGACGCTTACGGGTCACGCGGAAGAAGATCCCTGCCCGTCCAACTACAACTCCGGTTTTGTACTCAACGCCCTTGAGATGGGCGACATAAAAGCCATAGTCTCCGGACACGAGCACGACTGCGACTTCGTTTCGCAGCTTGACGGGCTGTACTATATCTACGGACGCTACAGCGGCGGGGACTGCGAATACAATCACCTTGGGCTGAGCGGCGCCCGCGTTTTCGAATTCACTGAAGGAAAAGAGGGGTTCCGTACATACGTACGCTACGTGGACGGATCCGTTCACGATGACATCGAACTGGACTGGTAGGATTCAGGCTTCGATCACCCCGCTTCCCAGCATCTCCTCTCCATCATACCACACGGCAAACTGGCCAGGGGTAATACCTCTCTGGGGCGCGTCAAAAAGGATATAAAGCCCGGACTCCCGCATCAGAAGCGTTGCTCCCTGAAGCGGCTGGCGGTAGCGGATACGGACACGCGCGCGGAGGATATCCCCGCAGCGGAGCGGATGGTTGATGATATGGACCTTGTCCGGCCGGATACGAAGGCAAAAGCGGGACAGTCCCTTGTGGGAATGGCCTTCGCCCACATAGACGGAATTCGACTCCGTGTCAGTGGCAATTACAAAAACGGGTTCCTGGTGACCTCCTACGTTCAGTCCCTTTCTCTGGCCTATCGTAAAGAACTGGGCCCCGTCGTGTTTACCGACGATTTTCCCGAAGGGATTACCCTTAACCCGAGTCTTCAGGGTATGTTTCCTACCGCTCTTGTATGTTTCCGTTTCAAAAGTGATATCGTACTTGAGCGGGGTTGAAAGGCGATGAAGGGTTTCGTCCGGGAGGGCGGCGAGAAGGTCCTCTCTGAACGGAGATTCCCCGAGGGGGGCGCCGTCTCTCGTGAGGACTTTCTCCTCCGGAGCATAGTGTACGGTTGTCTCAAGGGATCGTCCTTCCTTCAGCAGTCCGTCAAGTGTGGACCTTTCAGAGACGTATTCGGGAGAAGCTTCGTAATATGCGTCGAAGACTTCGATGATATCCCCGTCGCGGGGCTCCAGCTTCTGTTTCAGGAATGTAGGAAGGTCCACCTTGCCCACAAAACAGATTCCCTGGGAGTCCTTCTTGTCCGCCGAGGGAAGTTCCGCTTCCGTAGCAATCCGACGGACTTCAGGTTTGGTGAGATGGCCTATCGGAAACAATGCCTTCGATATTTGCTCCGGGCTGAGCTGACACAGGAAATAAGACTGGTCCTTGTTTGGGTCAGCGCCTTCGAGGATATGCCAGAGCCCGTCTTCTCCCTTGACTTTACGACAGTAGTGCCCCGTTGCGACGAAGTCCGCCCCGTACCTCAAGGCAATGTCCATAAAAGCGTCGAACTTGATCTCACGATTGCACAGCACATCCGGATTCGGGGTACGGCCCTCGGAGTACTCGTTGAACATATAGTCAACGACTCTTTTACGATATTCCTTGCTCAGGTCCACAAAGTAGAAGGGTATCCCTATCTTACGGGCCGTCAGTTCCGCCACGAAACGGTCCTCCTCCCATTCGCAGTCACCGTGAAGGGTTGTGTCTGCGTCGTGCCAGTTCTGCATGAACATAGCGAAGACATCGTAGCCCTCCCTCTTCAGAAGAAGCGCTGCGACAGCGGAGTCCACGCCTCCGGAAAGGCCCACACAAACCTTTATATCTGCCTTGTTTTCGTCCATTATGTCCGATTTCCACCGCAAAAGTAACACTTTTTGCCAAATTATTCCTATCTTGCGAGACCTTAGTAAACTTTAACTATGACCGTAAAGCGTCTTACTATAGACTATACAGAGTATTCCTCCATCGAGGAACTTACCCCGGAAGATGCTGAACTCGTCCTTGCAGCGATCAAGGCAAAAGAGGGTTCGTACTCCCCATATTCTCATTTTCAGGTGGGCGCCGCCCTTCGTCTTGAGGACGGGACAATCATCCAGGGCGCAAATCAGGAAAACGCCGCTTACCCCTCCGGCCTATGCGCAGAACGTACCGCTATGTTTGCCGCCGGGGCACAGTTCCCTGACAAGGCATTCGACACTCTGGCTATAGCCGCCTCAGATCACGGCCACCCCTGCGAGGATCCGGCGACCCCGTGCGGCAGCTGCCGTCAGGTAATGGCTGAATACCAGTCCAAATTCGGACGTCCAATCAAGGTTATCCTTGCAGGAAGCCGCCGAATCCTGATATTCGAAAAGGTGGACGACCTCCTCCCCCTTATTTTCGACAGCCTCAAGGCATAAAAAAATGGGCCGGCTCAAAAGAGTCAGCCCATATTTTTTAACGTGAGGAGGTATTACATCCTCTGGCCGTAGCTGCGGTCCTCAGTGTTGACGGTGATGATGTCTCCGGTATTGATGAACAGGGGAACCATAACCTTTGCGCCGGTCTCGAGGGTGACTTCCTTGAGGGCGGAGGTGGATGCGGTGTTACCCTTTACTGCGGGCTCGCTATAGGTAACCTCGAGGGTCACATACTTGGGGAGTTCACAGGTAAGGCACTTCTCCTCGGGTTCGCTCTGGAACATCATCTCGACCTTCTGGCCCTCCTTCATAAGGTCAGCGTTTTCGACGACATCGTGAGGGAGCTGGATCTGCTCATAGGTTTCTTCGTGCATAAACCAGAATCCGTCTTCATCGGAATAGAGGAACTGGTAGGGACGCCTCTCGACGGAGATTGTGTCAATCTTCGCTCCGGCGGTAAAAGTATTCTCGAGGATTCTTCCGTTCTCGAGGTTGCGGAGTTTGGTCTTTACGAAAGCAGGACCCTTTCCGGGTTTCACGTGCTGGAACCATACGATAACGCAGGGCTTGCCGTTGTAGCTAAGGTAGAGGCCGTTCTTGAAATCAGCTGTTGTTGCCATTGTATAAAGTGTTTGTAATAATCTGATGGATTGCAAAATTAGTAAAACGGGAGAATTCCTCCAAATTTATCTTATCTCAATGGAATAAGGCATACGGGCATAAACCAAGGCAGGATTCCCTTCCTTAAGCGCGGAGAGGCTCTTTTCAAGACCCTCGAAGGGGGTTCCGGAAAGAATATAGGGCTCCTCGCCGTTACGTCCAAACTGCTTCATTATCTTGGCGAAAGAGGTCTGTACTGCCGGCGCCGTGGTTATCTTGTACTCGCTTTCATCCGTGAATCCGGCAAGGGATGCCGCATATGCGACGGCGTCCGAAAGAGTCCCGATCTCATCGACAAGACCGATTCCAAGCGCGTCAGTCCCGGTCCAGACTCTTCCCTGGGCAATCTCGTCAACGGCTTCCGGAGTCATAGACCTGCCTTCTGCGACCAGTCCGACGAAAGTTGAGTAGATGTCTTCGACATATGCCTGGGCATAGGCGGTCTCAGCGGCATCGAAGGGACGCATCAGCGAGAACATATCGCTGTGCTTGTTGGAATTGACGGTCACAAGGTTGACACCAAGCTTTTTCGCAGCGCCGGAGGCTTCGGGAATCATCGAGAATACTCCGATGGATCCGGTAAGGGTTGTGGCGTTGGAGAAGACCTTGTCGCATCCGCTGGAAATCCAGTATCCACCGGAAGCGGCGTAGTTTCCATAGGAAGCAACGACGGGCTTTTCAGACTGGAGAAGGTCCAGGGCTGTGCGGATGCGGGTCGATGCAAGGACGCTTCCGCCGGGGGAATTCACGCGGAGGACAACGGCCTTTACGGTAGGATCCTTGCGGAGGCGGTCAATTTCACGCTCAAATCGCTTTCCGGAAATCTGCTCCTCGCTGTCGCCTTCGACGATCTCACCGTCAGCGAAAAGGATTGCAACGTTGGAGCGGCCGGGGAGTTCGGGCGCCTGGTTGTCAATGTATGTTTTCAAAGAGAACAGGCGAAGGTCCTTTTCGGAAGCGACGACGGCAAGGTCGCAAAGCTTCGTGACAAGGGCTTCGTGGTCCATCAGCTCGTCCACAAGTCCTGCACGGAGGAAGTCCTCAGG
>CALCEJ010000014.1 GCA_937900465.1 uncultured Bacteroidales bacterium
CTTGCAACCGGAGGTTATGGAAATACATATTTTCTCTCCACCAATGCAATGAATTCAAACGGTTCAGCCGCAATGCAGGCATATCGCAAGGGCGCTTTCTTTGCAAACCCCTGCTTTGCCCAGATCCATCCTACCTGCATTCCTGTCCACGGTGACCAGCAGTGCAAGCTCACTCTTATGTCCGAATCCCTCCGTAATGACGGACGTATATGGGTCCCGAAAAAAATGGAGGATGTCTTGAAACTCCGAAAACACGAGATAAAGCCTTCGCAGATTCCCGAGGAGGACCGCGATTATTATCTCGAACGCCGTTATCCGGCATTTGGAAACCTCGTTCCCCGTGACGTTGCCTCCCGCGCGGCAAAAGAGCGCTGCGATGCAGGTTACGGTGTAAACGAAACCGGACTCGCCGTATTCCTTGACTTCGCTGATGCGATCAAACGGCTTGGTCATCAGAGGGTTGAAGAACGTTACGGCAACCTCTTCCAGATGTACGAGAAGATTACCTCCTCCTCTCCCTGGGAAGAGCCTATGATGATATATCCCGCAATCCACTACACTATGGGCGGTCTCTGGGTTGACTATGATCTCCAGACTACCATTCCCGGCCTTTACGCGATAGGTGAAGCAAACTTCTCCGACCACGGCGGGAACCGCCTTGGCGCATCGGCCCTTATGCAGGGACTTGCTGACGGATATTTCATTCTTCCCTACACTATCGGAGATTATCTTTCCCATAAGTTCGCAGAGCCTAAGACTGATACTTCCGCTCCTGAATTCGACGCTGCCGAAAGGGCCGTCCGTGAAAGGATCGAGAAGATTTTCGCCGTCAAGGGTACCGAGACTGTGGACAGTATCCATAAGAAACTGGGCCACATTATGTGGGAATATGTAGGAATGGCCCGTAATGAGGAAGGCCTGAAGAAGGGAATCGAGGAAATTGGAAAGCTCCGTGAGGAATTCTGGAAGACGGTACGTGTTCCCGGAACGAACGGAGAATTCAACCAGGAACTCGAAAAGGCCCTCCGTCTCGTGGACTTTTTCGATATTGGAGAGCTTATGGCCCGTGACGCCCTTCACAGGAAGGAATCCTGCGGGGGACACTTCCGTGAGGAAATGCAGACAGAGGACGGAGAAACCAAGCGCGATGACGTCAACTTTATGTATGTAGGCGCCTGGGAATACAAGGGAGAAGGCGTTGAGCCCGAACTCCACAAGGAACCTCTCACTTATGAGAATATCAAGATAGCTACCCGTAACTATAAAGACTGACCGTTTATGGAATATGATGTAAAAGTATGGCGTCAGCGTAACGCCAAGGCAAAAGGTCATTTCGAGACATACCACGTCACGGATGTGGAGGAGGATGCTTCTTTCCTTGAGATGCTGGATATCCTCAACGATCAGCTTATCCGTAAGGGTGTTGAGCCTATCGCATTCGATCACGACTGCCGTGAAGGTATCTGCGGCGCCTGTTCCCTGTATGTTGACGGAAGGGCCCACGGACCGGACGATCAGGTTACTACGTGTCAACTGTTTATGCGTCATTTCAAGCCCGGCGCAACGATTACTGTTGAACCGTGGAGGAGTTCCGCTTTTCCTGTGATCAAGGACCTTGTGGTGGACAGAAGCGCATTTGACAAGATTCTCCAAGCCGGCGGATTCATCTCCGTCCGTACCGGTGCCGCCCAGGATGCAAACACCATCCTTATCCCCCACGACAAGGCTGAGGACAGTATGGATGCAGCTGCGTGCGTAGGTTGCGGTGCCTGTGTCGCCACTTGTAAGAATGGTTCTGCAATGCTGTTCGTTGCCGCAAGGGTATCCTCGCTTGCACTTCTTCCCCAGGGTAAGCCGGAGGCGGCCCGCCGCGCCCGCGCGATGGTTGCAAAGATGGACGAACTTGGATTCGGCAACTGTACCAACACCCGCGCGTGTGAGATGGAATGCCCTAAACACGTTACTATAGACCACATTGCCAGGCTGAATAGAGAATATCTTAAGGCAAGATTCAGCGAATAGACTGAATATATCTCCAGAAAAGCCGGCCATTTAAAAAATGATCGGCTTTTTTATTTTATTTAAGGTATTGTCAGATTGAAGGTTTTTAATAAAAAGAAATTTTTAAAAATTTTTAATAATTACATTTTATTAGTTTTTGAGGGGGATTTTTTAAATTTTGTCACAATAAAATCCAAAATACGGGTATCAAAAAGATTTTAAAAAGGGAAGAATCGTTAATAAATGTCATCTAAACAGGCATTTTATAGTTTGCAAAAATGAAATTGTTTTACAATATTTGCAACCTGTACCGTTGTATTTGACGGTGCTGAAACCTGAAAAATAGAGTAGTGTAATAATTGTTTAACTTAAATTACAGCCAATGAAAAAGTTCTATTCTCTTTTCGCGGCCATAGCCCTGACGCTGTTCTCGGTAGGTGCATTCGCACAGAATGTCACCGTTACGGGTGTAGTTTCAGAGGTTGACGGATCTCCTGTCGGAGGCGCTGCTGTGCAGCTCAAAGGCAGTGTGACCGTCTATTCTATGACCGACCAGCAGGGCGCTTATTCAATCAGCGTCCCGGCTAACGGAACTCTGGTAGTAAGCTGCCTTGGATTTAAGACAGTGGAAGTGCCTGTGAGTGGACGCAATTTCATTAACGTCACTGTAGAGTCTGATGCTACAGCTCTGGAGGATGTGGTTATTGTGGCTTACGGACAGGTAAAGAAAGAAGCTGTCACCGGATCCGTTTCTACGGTTAGTGGTGAGACTCTGGCATCGACGCCTATCGTATCCGTCGATAACGCCCTCTCCGGTAAACTCGCCGGTGTGTCCGTCTCAGCAGCTTCCGGCCAGCCTGGTGCCCTTACCCAGATCCGTATCCGTGGTAACGGTTCCATCAACGCATCCAATGCTCCTCTGTGGGTTGTGGACGGTATCCCTGTGATTACAGGTTCAGTTGCTTTCAACGGTAACTCTGCCTCCAGCAGCGCCCTTACCTCCCTGAACCCCAACGACATTGAGTCTATTACCGTCCTTAAGGATGCTGCAGCTGCAGCTGCTTACGGTTCCCGTGCCGCTAACGGTGTTATCCTTGTGACCACCAAGAGCGGCAAGGAAGGCGCCGCGCAGTTCACCGCACGCGCAAAGTATGGTATCAACTGGCTCCAGAGCGATAGCGGATTCCGTATGATGAATGCATCCGAGCTCCTCGAGTATCAGAGGGATGCAGTCGTGAATGCCGGAATGGACCCTGATGATCCTACCTGCCCATACTATCGTCCCCTTTCTATCCTTAACGGCAAAATCTACAATGCCATTAACGATTTTACCCGCATAGGTAACCTTCAGGAATATGAAATCGGCGCTCGCGGCGGTAACTCGAGGGCTAAGTTCTATTCCTCTTTCTCCTATCAGAAGAGCGAAGGTGTCTTCTACGGTGTTGACTTCAACAAGCTCCAGGGACGTGTCAACACATCCTACAAGCTTCTGGACAACCTCGAGATGGGCGTAAGGTTCAACCTTGCTTATTCCAAGCAGTCCGACGTTCCTATGCAGAGCCTTTATAGCGCCAACCCTCTGTGGTCCGGTGAGGGTTGGCTTCCCTGGGAACCTACTCACAACGATGAAGGACTGTTCATCACAAATGCGGATGTGAACAGCGGTGAAAACGCCCGTGCATCCGCAGAGTATGATGACAAGTTCGATGAGACTTGGCATATCAACGGTACGGCCAATCTCCGCTGGACTCCTATCAAGAACCTTGATATTGAGACCAGGAACTCACTCGAGAGTTTCTTCACGAACGGCCGTCACTACTACAGCCGCCTTTCACATACCTCGAGGTATGCTGATCAGCTCGATGAGGGTATCCAGAGGATTCTCCAGCTCACCACTTCAAATACCGCGACCTACGCAAACCTCTTTGGCGGATATCACTCCGTGCGTGCCGTCGTCGGTCAGGAGGCAATGAGATACAAGGCATTATCCTACGAATTGTATACCCCCGAGGCTGACCCTTCAATGCCGTATTTCAACGAGTCTATCAACCAGGAAAACACTGAAATACTTTACGGTGAGACCAACGAGACAATGCTCTCCTTCTTCGGAATCGCTGATTATAACTATGACAACCGCTACTTCCTGCAGGCAAACATCCGTGAAGACGGATCTTCCCTGTTCGGAGCTGACAACAAGTGGGGTACTTTCTGGTCCGTTTCCGGTTCCTGGAACGCATCCAACGAGAGTTTCCTCAAGGGAGTGAACTGGATTGACCTCCTGAAACTCCGTCTCAGCTACGGTGTCAACGGTAACAACGGTATCAGCGCATACCAGGCCTACGGTCTGTACGGTTCCGCCATCTACAACGGTATCTCCGGTTATCTGCCTTCACAGCTTGAGAACAGGGTTCTCTCCTGGGAGCGCAACCTTACCTGGAACGCCGGTCTGGACTTCGGATTCTTCCAGAACAAACTCACCGGAAGCGTCGATGTATACCGCCGTACCACCAAGGACCTCCTCCTTACCAAGCAGATCCCCCAGACCACCGGTTTCTCATCAATCTTCACGAACGTAGGTTCAATGAAGAACGAGGGTGTTGAATTCCAGCTGAACTATGACATCATTTCCAAGCCCGATTTCCTGTGGTCAGTAGGCGGAAACGTAGCTTATAACAAGACTAAGATCCTCGACCTCGGTGGTGATGATCATATCGGAACATATACTCGGCAGGTTGTCGGAATGGGAATGTATACGTGGTATCTTTATGACTACTACGGAGTTAATCCTTCGAACGGTGAACCTCTCTGGGTTGACGATGACGGTAACCTTACAAGCACCTACTCAAAAGCTCGTCAGTACTATGCCGGTTCCCCTGAACCCAAGTTCGTCGGCGGTTTCAACACTGTCCTTCAGTGGAAGGGCTTCTCCGCTTCCGCATTCTTCGAGTTCAAGGCCGGTCATAAGGTTCTTATCTGGAACGAGCATCACTATCTGAACTCCGACGGTGCCCAGATGGATAGGAACCAGTTCGCATCCGCATACAACTACTGGCGTAAGCCCGGCGATACCGGTGTGAACCCGAAACCCGTTGCAGGCAACACTTCCGGTTCCGACGACTGGTACAACGACCGTTGGCTCGAAGATGCAAGCTATCTCCGTGTCAAAGACATCACCCTCTCCTATACACTCCCTCAGAATATCACCAAGAAGTTCAAAGTCAACAACTTGAGGGTATACGTGAGCGGACTCAACCTTTATTGCTTCAACGATGTTGACTTCTGGGATCCCGAGCAGGGTGTTACCGGTATCACTGCCGGTGCTTATCCTCTTACGAAGTCCGTCGTCGGAGGTATCGAGTTAACCTTCTAAAATGGAAAGAGATATGAAGAAATATATTATCGTAGCTGCCCTTGCAGCACTTACCCTTTCCAGTTGCTCCAAGGATTTCCTTGAGGAAGCTCCCAAGCAGGCCCAGAGTGATGTCCTCACCCTGTCCACTTTCGAAGGACTTGACGCCGCAACAGCAGGTGCGTATGCGCCTCTGGCATCCGCCAACTGGTATGGTGCTAATTTCATTCTCTCTAATGAAATGCAGACAATGAACGGAAAGCGCTGGACAAACCTGTCCAAGTATATTTCCGGTCGTTATACTGACGAGTATGCTGTCCACTACACCCAGACAAAAACAAAGCCGCTCTGGGGAACAGCTTACTACGTTATTCTCAGTGCAAACTCCGTCCTTGCCCATATCGATGATGAGGGTATTGAGGCAACGGATGAGCAGAAGAACAATATCAAGGCAGAATGCCTGTTCCTCCGCGCCCTTGCACACTTCGACCTTGTACGTACTTACGCAATGCCTTATAACAACACGCTGACAACAGAGGCGGCAAAACTCGGCGTTCCTGTTGTTCTCACTGTTGATTCTGAGGCAAAGCCTCCGCGCGCAAGCCTTACCGATACATACGATCAGATTGTCAAGGACCTTCTCGAAGCAGAGTCCATAATCGATCCCGGTTATCTCCGCAGCGGCGGTAACGACAGTGCCGCAAAGGTATCCATCTATGCGATCCAGGCTCTCCTCAGCCGTGTATATCTCTATATGGAGAAATGGCAGGAGGCTGCTGATTACGCAACCAAGGTTATCGACTCCGGCAAGTACACGATGTGGACTGCCGCCCAGGTAACTGACGGAGACAAGTGTGTATGGCGTGAGGATACCCGCAGTGGCGGTGAGGTGATTTTCGAGGTTTGGACAAACCAGACCCAGACCTACGGAACCGGAAACGAGAATGTGTGGGCAATGAGTACATATCTTGGCTATGGAGACTGCGGTGCGTCTTCTGACCTTCTTAACCTTTACGAAGACGGTGACGCCCGTAAGACTCTCGTCCAGCCGGATCCTGATGGAAACGGACTCTTCACTATGAAGTACTTCGGTAAGGGTGTCGGCGCAATCGATGCTAACAACATCATTATCCTTCGCCTTTCCGAGATGTATCTCAACCGTGCTGAAGCTCTCCTGCACCCCGGTGTAAATATTGCCGGTGCGAGCGCTGTTACGGACCTTGCAACAATTGCAAACAACCGTGGCGCAACCCCTCTTGCAGCAACTCTTGCTAACGTTTATCTCGAAGAGGCCAAGGAGTTTGCTTGGGAAGCTCACCTGTGGTTTGACCTTGCGCGTACCGGCCGTCCTATGACCCGTACTGATGTTTCCGGAACATCCATTCCTACGAACATCCCTGCAGGCGATTACAGATGGGCGATGCCTATTGCTAATCGTGAATTCACGGTTAATCCTAAGCTTGTCCAGAATGACGGTTATAATAATTAAGGAGGAAAAGCTATATGAAGAAAAATATATTATTTATTGCAGCCGCCGCCATTCTTGTGGCCGCTTCCTGCAGCAAACTGAACACTTATCCTGAGTTCAGTGCTTCCGACTCCTTTGCAGCATTTGACAAGACGACTATCTCCGCATCGGAGGATGCCGGTCGCGTAAGTATCGCTGTTACCATCGGCTCGCTCGATCCCGTCAATACAACTGTGACTTATGAGGTAGATACTGAGAATTCAACTGCAAAAGCTGGAGTTCACTTCAATCTTGTAGATCCCAGCGCTGTTCTTACTTTCGCTGACGGAGCACGCACAGCCTATATCGAAGTTGACCTTCTTCCTATCCACGGAGATGACGGTTATACCGGTGATAAGGTGATTGTTTTCAATCTTCTTACCTCCAACGATGTAAAAATCGGGTCGAACAGAGTATGTTCCTTTACCATCAATGACCAGGACCATCCTCTTGCCGCTATCCTTGGAGATTACACTCTCCTTGACATTAAGGGCAATTCCTGGACGGTCACCATCGAAAAGGATCCTGATGATATAACAGTCGTTCACGTTCCCCAGTTTGTTCCCAAAGCTCAGACCTGGCTTGGAACAGACGGCGACCTTGCGGCAGTAGGTCAGGTTTCCAAGGATCTTAAGACCATTGTCTTTGCTCTTCCTATTGATTCCGGTTATACCTACAGCAATGGAGAGAACGCAAAGTTGTATGCTCTTGACGATGAAGGTTATGTCCAGGATGAGGTTTCATCTCTTACGCTGACCGCTACGGATACCGGTTTTGCATCAGATTATGGCCTTATCGGCTATATTATGAATGCGGGTAATATCGGTTATTGCTGGCGTTTCACTCTTACGAAAATTTAATCAGAAAGAGTTATGAAAAATTATATCAAATTTTTTGCAGCAATCGGAGTTGCGACAGCAGTCGCATTCTCTTGCACCGCAGTTCCTGAGGATGATTCTCACGTAGCTGAGGTTGTCAACGCACCCGCTGTTACTATCAGCGTTTCCGCTGTTGGCGATAACTCTGCAGATGTAACGATTGCCCCTGAGGGCGCTTCCTCTTATTACGCATATCTGGTAGATGATTCCGGCGAACTCGAAGAACTCGATGCGGAAAAACTTTACAGCCAGGGTTATGAATCCGTAGCCGGCGGCCTGGTAAAGTATGATGCGGAAAAACCTTCGACAACAGTTTCCCTTACGGAACTCGAGCCTAATACCAAGTATTATGTATATGCCGTAGCCGGCAGTACTACCGGTGTCGTAGGAGAAATCGCAGTCAAGAGCTTTACGACTTCCGACAACGTTGCTCCTGAACTTGTTGATTTTGACTTCCAGGATGAACTTGTCGCCCTTGAGTTTAGCGAGGAGGTCTCCCTTGTCGAAGGCAAGAAGGTAACAGCTGTCGTTTATGCCGGTCTTTACCGCGGCGCAACAGATACCCCGCTGAAGACTGATGCTGAAGGTAAGATTGTTTCCAATAAAGACGGAGTAGTCATCATTTCCTTCGAGGATGATGTCAATATTCCCGGAACCTGGTATCTCGTAAACTACGAAGAGGGAACATTTGCTGATTCAGCAGGCAATGTTGCAGAAGCGCTTGAAAGCTCCTGGGTTTATGATGATGAAGGAGCAGTTTCGAATGTCAACGGTGTATATGGCCGAATCAAGGCAGGAACTATCGAGACGGAAGTAGAGGAAATCTCGGTCATGACCAACTATTCGGATTATATCACCATTACTTCAAAGACAATGCTTGCAAAGGCCTTCCCCAAGATGGTCGGTGTAAAGGTCGTCCATAGCGAAGGAGGAGTAACCACAACAAAGGAAACGACCCTCAGCGGAGCTCCCTATTACGGCGCAACAGGATACTATACCTTTGGTGTACGTCTTGCGGAAGAGCCCGCCCGCGGCGATGAGGTTACCATAACTATCAAAGCACAGGCTTTCCAGGATATCTATGGCAGTTATAACGAGGAAATCGTCATTGGACCGCTTGTTTATTCCTACGATTACAAACTTGAGGATATTTACGGCGAGTATGTGAATGACGGAACGAGCGCCTATGGCGCAGCCCGTAGCGAGGATCCTTGGTCGTTCGTCCTTGCCGCTTCTGATGATGAGGAGAAGGGTAACGTTATGATTACCGAGTACTATGGATTCGATGATCTTGCCATTTACGGAACATTTGACAAAGACCTCGGAACGCTGACGTTCCCTATCCGTTATGAATTTATAGGTGGAGTTTATGCAGATGCTGAGAAGACTCAGTTTGCAATCTTCTATACCCTTGCTTATGGTGTAACGGCAGCGGCTCCCAATATCACACTTGCGATGACGGAGCTTGGTAAGTTCACTACCGGAACGGACTATCCCGGATACTATTACGAGGTTTACAATATCCCCGAAGGCGGTATTTCGGAAATTGATGAGGATGAAGATTATGCCGGTGTTTACAGCTATAACTTCTTCCTTCCTGTCTTCACAAAGGCAGAGGAGGCTGAAGCCACCGGGTCCGTACCGGCAAAGGCACGCCTTGATATATCCTTCCCCGGAGTGTTCAGAGGCGAATCTATCGCCAAGCTTTAGGCATCTCTTCCTTTTAAGGAACGATATTTGAATTCAAGGCCTGGCGGTAAGCCGGGCCTTGTTTTTGTCCTTTTTGCAAATAATTCATATATTAGCAGTCCATTAGTAAGTGTATATGAAAAGAAGAAGTTTATATCTGTTTGCAGCAGCTCTTGTCCTGTTCTCCTGTGGAAAAACAGAGGGGCAGGAGGAGAAAGGCGGCGATAATCCGGGAAAAGAAGAACCGGTTGTCACAGAGAAGCCCTACCTTACCGTGGACGGAGAACTCTCCCTTGCCGCGTCAGGAGGCGATGTGGAATTCAAAATCAGCACAAACCAGGAAAGCTGGGAATTCGAACTGGTGGGTAACGATATCTCCTGGATAGAAGGAAACAAAAAGGATGCGGAAACCCTTGTCCTTACGGTCTGGAAGAATGAGGTGGAGGAGAAGCGATCCGCAGTCCTGAAGGTTTACGCTCCGTCCCTGTCAAATCCTCTTGCCGGGCAGGAATACTATCTTACCCAGGAAGAGGGGGTCATAGAGTATCCGGACGAGGTCCTTAGCGAAAACGGAACGGCGAACTGCTATGTTATTACCCACAGGGGAAAATTCTTCTTTGACGCGACGGTCCGCGGAAACGGGAAAACCGTAAATGGGCTCGATGCGCCGGCGGCGATATCTCCTTCCGGCGCCACGCTGCTCTGGCAGACGTCAAAGGAAATGATCCTGTCCGTCTCCTGTAAGGAAGGACAGATAGGGTTCGAGGCTTCCAAAAGGCCCGGGAATGCGCTTATTGCGGCGACTGATGAGGAAGGAAATGTTCTTTGGAGCTGGCATATATGGCACCCGGAGGAGGAAATCACCGGTCTTAAGGCTGATACGGGCGATGAGGTTATGAATATGAACCTCGGGGCCCTGAATGACAGCGACAGATCGCTGGGGTCGTATGGGCTTTTGTATCAGTGGGGCCGGAAGGATCCGTTCCCGGGCTCTCCGATTATGAGCGGAGGAAGCGTGATCACGGAGAACGTTCCCGTTTATGATATGGGCGGAAACAAGGTCAAAATCAATGCTTCGAGTAGGTTTGACCTCCAGAGCAACACCCTTGCCTTCAGCATTGCAAACCCTACGACTTGCATCAGCAACAACGCCCAGGCTTCGTCCAAGGACTGGCTTGTCCCGGAAGAAAGCAACAAGGCGCTCTGGGGAAATCCTGAGGGGTATAACAGGACGGGAGGAAAGTATACGAACGTTGGTTCCAAGACGTATTATGACCCCTGTCCGGCCGGATGGCGCGTACCTCCTATCCGGACCTTCCAGAGCTTCACGACAAGCGGCGGATATGCGTGGGTATTCGAGGATTTCAATGTCGTAGATATCAACGGTGACGGCACTGTGGACCTTGGGGATTTCAATACGGGATGGCATATCTATCTGGATAAGGACAAGGGGATTGAGAGTTACTTCCCGGCCGCGACAAGATACGATGGCGGATATGCTATGTTTATGGGCAGTATGGTGGGCCTGTGGGGTAATTATTGGTTTAACTGCCCTGGCAGCGAGGCTGATGATTCGATGATTAAGTACGGTGCCGTTGCGCTGTCTTTCAGCACAAAGGACTATAATAAAAACGATCTTCTTACTATGTCGCCCCTGTCCACCGGGGCAAGGGCTGACGCCTATTCGGTAAGATGCATAAAGGAGTAAAAGTTATGAAAAAGTTCATTCTTTGTATTGCCGCCGCGGTGTTTATGTTCAGCGCCGCCGCTTCCGCAGACGATTATACGCCCACATCAACGTGGCCTTATCTTTATAAGGATTTTGTTGAAGGCGAGGTCCTGCTTCACGACGGGAGCCGCCAGGAGGCTCTTCTGAATCTCCATCTTATGCGCTCTACGGTGCATTTTATCGAGGGTGATATGATAAAGGAGATAAACCCGTTCACGGTAGCATCGGCCCGTATCGGGGAGGATTATTATGTCTATGCCGGCGGCGGACTGAAAAAGATTCTCTCGTCTAATGAAAATGGATACGTCGTAGAGGGGGTTGAGATTGATATGGCTACGCTGAATGCCACCGGGGCGGCTTATGGGTCTTCCTCGAATTCCGTGAGCACGACGGCTCTGTCTTCGCTGGAGGGAATCGGCGGAACGAATTCTTCGAGTAACATCAATCATATGGAGCTCAAGAATAGTAAGGATAAGGGGAAAATATTGCCCCTGATATACAAGAAATATATTTTCACAAAAGGTCGCTGCATTTATGCGACAAAGAAGGATGTGACGGAGGCGGCGCCGGACAAGGCGGGGCTGAAGGCGTTTTTCAAGACGAATAAAGTCAAGTGGAATAACCCGGAGTCACTGCTTCAGGTTGTGAACTATTTTGCACAGTAACAGATGAAAAGGATTTTTAAGGCCGTCGCGGTTCTCTTTGTCGGACTTACGTTCCTCGCCTGCGCGAGGGAACTTCCCGTCGTGGAGGAGACCGTGGAGGCGGAGAGCAAGACGGCGGAAAGCGGAGAAAAGCCGGCTCTGATACCCGGCAGGATGATTGTGGAGTTCTCCGAGGAGATGACGAATCTTATCGAGGAAGACCTTGCTGCCGGCAGGACCAAGGCTACGAAATCGTCGGTCCTCAATGCCGTTTTTACGGACATTAAGGTCAAGAATGTCGAGAGGGTATATCCGGATGCCGGAGAGTGGGAGCCGCGTCACCGCGAGGCGGGCCTTCACCACTGGTATTTCATCGACTATGAGGAGTCCGGGGAGGTTACGAAGACCAAGGCGCTCTCATCTATGGAAGAAATAGACGGAGTCGTTTTCGTTGAGCCTGAAAGAAGGATAAAGTCCACGGCAACGTTCAATGATCCAGACCTATACCTGCAGTGGGGTTACTACAATGACGGAACCCTTTCCGGGAATCACGTCAAGGGATGTGACATAAATGTCACCCCTGTGTGGGAAAACTATACGGGAGGAAAGTCTGATGTTATTGTTTCTGTCGTTGATGGCGGCATAGACCTGTCCCATTATGACCTTGCTGCGGTTTCCCTGCCCGGGGGCAGTTCCGGAAGCAAGAACTTTGTCCGCGGGAATTATGTCATTGTTCCACACTCGCACGGAACCCACGTTGCCGGTACCATCGGCGCGATAAATAACAACAGGCAGGGCGGATGCGGAATCGCCGGAGGCCTTGACGGGAACGGCGGCGTTACGCTTATGTCCTGCCAGGTCTTTGAGGACAATCCGGATGACCCTAAACACGATCTTACCGGGAATTTCTATGATGCCATAGTCTGGGGTGCGGACCACGGTGCGGTTATCAGCCAGAACAGCTGGGGCCACGTCTATGAGAGCGCGGAAGATGCGGCTGCAGGCGGCGTAGGCGGATCGAAGGGCGCAATCGACTATTTTATCAAATACGCCGGAACGGACAAGAACGGAAATCAGACCGGGCCGATGAAGGGCGGTGTCGTGATTTTCGCTGCCGGGAACGACGGCTGGCCTGACGGCTGGCCTGCTGAGTATGAAGCTGTGGTTGCCGTGGGCGCCGTTTCTCCTGCAATGACCAGGGCGTCCTATTCCAACTATGGAGCCTGGGTGGACCTCGCGGCTCCGGGAGGTGATGCGAGTTATGGCAAGGGCCTCATTTACAGCACCATTCCCGGAGGGGAGTATGGGAATATGCAGGGAACGTCGATGGCCTGTCCCCACGTGAGCGGTGTTGCGGCGCTTATCGTTTCCCAGTTCGGCGGGCCCGGGTTTACCAATGAAATGCTTCTTGAAAGGCTTCTTGGCGGAGCGAGGGAAGTTCTTCCCGCTTCTGCCAATATTGGCCCTCTCGTGGACGCTTACGGTTCTTTCACTTATGGAAGCAAGGTTCCTCCGGATGCGGTTTCTTCTTTCTCCGTGGAGGCGGCTTCCAATAATGTGACATATACCTGGAATGTTACGGCGGACCCGGATGACGGGAAGGCTTTTTGCTATGTCCTCCTGGCATCTCAGGACAAATCGGTTCTCGAAAGCCTTGATCCGAAGAATATTCCCTCTTCCGTCAGCAGGACAACTGTTATGGTGGAAAGCCTCAAGGTGGGCGCGGAAATGACGGGAACGGTGACAGACCTCTCCTTCGAGACGGACTACTATGTCGCTATCGTCGGATATGATTATAACAGAAACTATTCGTCGCTGTCTCCGATAAAGACTGTTAAGACAGGAACGAACACTCCTCCTGTAGTTACCGCGTCCGAAACGGGGAAGATCGAAGTCCGCGCGTTCCAGACAAAGAAGATCACGTTCAATATCTCGGATCCTGACGGACATTCGTTCACGGTTTCGTTCGACGGAGGAAGTGAAGCAGCGACGGCAACGGCTCTTTCAACGGAGAAATATCAGGTTGAAATTGTCGGGAATGCTGTCGAACACGGCACGTACACGGGTATATTCACGGTTAAGGATAAGTTCGGCGCCGAAACAGTGTATGAGTTCGAGTATGAGATTATCGAGAATCAGGCTCCGGTCGTTGTCAAGGAAATGGAAAGCCAGGTGTATGAGCAGATGGGCCTTAAGATTGCTTTCAATATGGACGAGTATATAGTCGATCCTGACGGGGAGACGCTTACGTACACTATCCAGAAAAGCAATAATAATGTTGTCCATATCAATCAGGCGGATAATGTGCTGAATATGACGACGCTGGGCTTCGGTATGGTCGATATCGTGATAACGGGAAAGGACGCCAAGGGGCTTACCGTGACGCTGCCGTTCCAGGTTCTCGTCCGCGCCCAGGATGCTGCGCCGGACATCTATCCCACGAGGGTGACTGACAATCTCTATGTCAGCGACGGTGACGAGAAAAGTCTCACCATCACTCTGACCAGTTCTGCCGGTGCCGTGCTCTATAATGAAACCGTCGTTGCAAGTTCTTTTGAACCGGCGGTGATTGATATGAGCAAATACGCTCCCGGAAGATATGCGGTCAAGGTTGTTTCCGAGGACTCGTCCGTGACCAGGACTATCGTTAAACTGTAATTTTGCGACGGATGAAAAAGATACTGATTGTAGTATGTGCGGCGCTTCTTGTGGGAGTGTCTGCAAAGGGGCAGGATGCGGCATCTGTCGCTATGGACTTTTCTGCTGTCCAGCGCTCGCCAAAGGCGCTTGGAATGGGCGGAACGGATGCTTTTGATGCGGTTTCTTCGCGGCTTGTTTCCGGAAAGAAGCTTTTTGCTGAGGCGGGATTCGCTTCCTGGAAGGCTTCCTCGCCATCGACGGACCTGAATTTTGACTTCTTCTCCGCTATTGGCGGGAAGGTGGGAATTTCGGCGTTTTTCAGCTCGGACAAGGGGGAGGCGTATGAGGATTTTACCTCTCTTGGCATTTCCGCCGGTGAGTTTACGCCGAAAGATCTTCGGATCGGGCTCGGATTGGCCTATAATTTGGGCCCTGTCGCAATCGGGGTGACCGGACGATATCTTTCTCGTTCGCTTGCGGAAGATGCGAAATACGGGGCTTTTTCGGCCGAGGTGCTTGCATCGGCGAAACTTCTGGATGATGCGCTGTCGCTTTCGGGCGGAGTTACCGGCCTCGGGGGCAAGGTGAAGTCCCAGTCCGGAGATGCTTATCCGCTTCCGACTGCTCTTATGGCCTCTGCGGATTACAGGCTCGATTTCGGGCTTGATTTCGCGGCTCAGCTGGATTATTTCTTCTCCGGCGGCGGTCTCCGCGCAGGACTTGGCGCCCAGTATTCTTTTAAGGATATCGCTTTTGCACGCCTTGGATACAGTTATGGCGGAAAGACTTTCCTGCCTTCGTATGTGTCCGCAGGACTTGGTGCGAGGGTTGCGGGGATAGGTCTCGATGCTGCAATGCTGTTCGGGGGAGATGTTCCCGGAACCTTTATGATAGGGCTGAATTACGGATTCTGATAAAGAAGGCGACCCGTCCGGGCCGCCTCTTTTCCTGACTTTATCACTTTTCCGACCCGTTCCTGAAAAACAGCCACTGACATAGCTGTAGGGTATATTGCTCTGGTGACTTGGGTGACGCATTGATAAAGTCAGAAAGAAGGCGACCTGATCGGGCCGCCTCTTTTTTACCACAGGAAGTTGTCGAAAGGCCATCTTCCGGCGTGTATTTCCGCGACCATCTTGTAAAGGTCGCCGCGAAGCTTGTCTATTCCTGTCTTTTGCTTTGCGGAAATGAAGATGCACGGGGTTTTCTCCTGGGCTATCCAGCTGTTTTTAAGCTCGTCCAGCGTCCTGTGCCGCGCTTCCTTCGGTGTTATGGAATAAGGGTCGTATTCCTCGGGTTTATACGCGTCGACCTTATTGAAGATCACGAGGACGGGCTTTCCGTCAGCTCCGATATCCCTCAGAGTCTTTTCCACGACGTCCATCTGCTCTTCGAAATCCGGGTGTGAGATATCCACAACGTGTAGCAGGATATCCGCTTCACGGACCTCGTCCAGGGTGCTCTTGAAGGCTTCCACTAGCTGTGTGGGCAGTTTTCTGATAAAGCCTACGGTGTCGCTGAGAAGGAACGGGACGTTTTCTATTACGACTTTTCTGACCGTAGTATCCAGGGTCGCGAACAGCTTGTTCTCCGCGAAGACGTCGGATTTTGCAAGCAGGTTCATCAGGGTGGATTTCCCGACGTTTGTGTAGCCCACGAGCGCAAGACGGACCAAGGACCCGCGGTTCCCGCGCTGGGTTGCCATCTGGCGGTCTACCTTCGCAAGCTGGGCCTTCAGTTTGGTGATTTTTTCCTTTACGATCCGCCGGTCTACTTCGATCTGGGTTTCGCCCATACCGCCACGTGTGCCCATTCCGCCCCGCTGCCTTTCCAGGTGGGTCCACATTCCGGCAAGGCGGGGGAGTTGATATTGCAGCTGGGCAAGCTCTACCTGCATTTTTGCATATGCGGTGCGGGCCCTTTGGGCGAATATTTCGAGGATGAGGCTTGTGCGGTCGATGATATGGGCGCACTGGATTATCTTTTCGATATTCCGCTGCTGGGTTCCGGTCAGTTCGTCATCAAAAATGACGTACTGGACATCTTCCTGCTCGCAGTACTCCTTTATCTCTTCGAGTTTTCCCGTGCCGATGTAGGTCGCCTTGTCCGGACGGTCCATCCTTTGGACGAACTTTTTGTCTCCAACTGCTCCGGCGGTTTCCGCGAGGAACTGAAGTTCTTCGAGGTATTCCATTACCTTTCTTTCGCCGCCTTTTTCAAGGATTATTCCGACGAAAACTGCCTTCTCTGTGTTTGTCTGCGCTGCCAAATCTTTGCAAATTTTCAGCAAAAATAGCATATTTGCGTGAATTTTAACGCCCTTTATCGCAATGGTCAGTTATTTTACCGAGGATATCAAGTTCGAATTCAAGCGTAAGCGGCTCACTTCCCGCTGGCTTAAATTTGTCGCAGAGAGCGAAACCAAACGGCTCGGCGATATTTCTGTGATATTCTGTTCCGATAATTATATTTTGGATATCAATATAAAATATCTGGGACACGATTATTTTACCGATATCATTACCTTTGACTATTGCGAGGGAAAGACTCTGTCCGGAGACCTTTTTATCAGCATCGATTCTGTCCGTGAGAATGCTTCTTTTTATGGGGTGGACTTCGACGATGAACTTAACCGTGTCATTGTTCACGGACTTCTGCACCTTATAGGATATGATGACCATACGGAGGAGGACATCGCTACCATGCGCGCTAAGGAGAATTATTATCTCGGAATTCTTTCGAACCTATGACGCGGTCCTATGATGTCATAGTTGTGGGCGGGGGCCACGCCGGGTGCGAAGCTGCAATGGCTGCGTCCGGAATGGGCTCTCACACCCTTCTGATTTCAATGGACATGAACGGCTTCGCAAAGATGTCCTGCAACCCTGCAATCGGCGGAATAGCGAAAGGCCAGATCGTTAGAGAGATAGATGCGCTCGGTGGCTTTACCGGTCTTGTCACTGATGCCTGTACTCTTCAGTTCAGAATGCTTAACCGGTCGAAGGGTCCTGCGATGTGGAGTCCACGCGCCCAATGTGATAAAGCCCTGTTTTCGAGGACTTGGCGTAAGGTTCTTGAAACTCGTTCATTATTAGATATTTACGAGGATTTGGCGGTCGAATTTCTCTTTGAGAAGGGGAAAATTGCGGGAGTTCGCACCCTTACCGGAGCGATTTTTCACTCTCGAGCAGTTATTTTGACGGCCGGGACGTTCCTCGGCGGAAAACTTTTCGTTGGTCAGACCCAGTTCGAAGGAGGGCGGATAGGTGAGAAGGCGTCATACGGCATTACGCAGCAGCTTGTCTCGATGGGTATTCCGTCCGACAGGATGAAGACCGGAACGCCCCCGCGAATTGACATCCGTTCTGTACCGACAGAGAAACTGATACGTCAGGATGGTGACGAGCGGCCCGCCCGCTTCTCATATCTTCCGATACCTTCTTCAGTTCAGGCTTCGGGTAACCAGATGCCGTGCTATATCGTACATACCAATGAACGTGTCCACGATATTCTCCGGACCGGTTTTGACCGTTCGCCGCTTTTTACAGGAATGATTCACGGCAGGGGGCCGCGCTATTGTCCCAGCATTGAGGATAAGCTCAGGACATTCTCCGATAAGGATTCACATCTTCTTTTCCTTGAGCCCGAAGGCCGCGAAATCAATGAGTATTATCTCCAGGGATTCTCATCGTCCCTGCCTCTCGATGTTCAGGTGGAGGCTCTTCACGCTATTGAGGGGCTTGAGAATGCGGTTATTTACAAGCCGGCCTATGCGGTTGAGTACGACTTTTTTGATCCCACGTATTTAACGGCTTCTCTTCAATCACGTGTCGTCGAAGGTCTCTTCCTCGCCGGACAGGTCAATGGAACTACTGGTTATGAGGAAGCGGCTGCGCAGGGAATTATTGCAGGAGTCAATGCCCATTTGTTTATTTCCGGCCTCGATCCTTTTGTTCTCCGTCGCGATGAAGCGTATATCGGGGTTCTTATTGATGATTTGATCACAAAGGGCGTAGATGAGCCTTACCGGATGTTTACGTCCCGTGCTGAATACAGAATTCTGTTACGGCAGGACGATGCTGATGCCCGTCTTACGAAACGGTCCTATGAAATTGGCCTGGCTACCGAGGATCGTTTCCGATATACAGAGGAAAAATATTCTCGTATTTCTGAGCTTAGAGAGCTATGTGAAACAGTTAAATTGTCTCCGGATATTATTAATCCTCTGCTAAGAGAGAAGGGCTCCTCAGAGGTCTCAGAGTCTCACAAGGTAACAGATTTCATAGGGAGGCCAGAGCTAAATATAGATGATGTTCTAAGAATTGTTCCACGTGGAACTTTTGATTCTTTTTTAGAAGATTCTTACGAGGCCCAGGAGATTCGTGATGCGGTTGGAATCGCTGTTAAGTACGAGGGGTATATTGAGAGGGAGCGGCTCCAGGCAGATAAAGTCTCCCGACTGGAATACGTCAAGATTCCTGCAGATTTTGATTTTGACAGCGTTTCTTCTCTCTCGATAGAGTGCCGCCAGAAACTGAAAAAATATAAGCCTGAGACGATAGCCCAGGCTTCCAGGATAAGCGGAGTCTCGCCCGCAGATGTTTCTATACTTCTTGTTTATTTTGGCCGCTAAAGCTTCTGTAGGGCCGCTTTTATTATGTCTTCGACCTTTGCTGAAGGATTCTCTTTAAGAATCTGAGGTATGACTTTATTGATGTTTGGCTTAGTGAAGCCGAGCATCACAAGAGCGGTTGTGGCCTCATCTACAACGGCATTGGAGTTCTTAAACAGTGCGGACGAATCAGAGCCCTCACCCTTTACAACCTTGTCTTTCAATTCCAGTACGAGACGCTGCGCAGTCTTCAGGCCGATCCCTTTTACGCTCTTTATCCGGTTTACATTCTCTGAGATGATCGCAGAACGGATTTCATCCGAAGAAAGAGATGACAGCATCATCCTTGCGGAGCCCACTCCAATTCCCGAGACGCTGATCAGGAGGCGGAACAGTTCCCTTTCGTCTTTTGTTGCAAAGCCGAAATATAGCTCTTCTTCTTCGCGGAGATAATGGTGGATATATACGACGGCCTTCGTTTCAAGCTGGAGTTTTTCGAATGTTTGGAGCGAAATCAGTATGCTGTATCCTATGCCGCCACATTCCAGAATGAGTTCCGTCGGGGTTAGTTCGATGATTTGACCTTTGATGTAATCGATCATAACTGCTTTTGTATTTCATACAAATATAGAGATTTTTTGTAAATTTGCGGACTATAATGACTGTAGAAGAACTTAGAAAAGAATTTCCCATTCTCGAGGAGGATGCTTATGGAAGGCCGCTCGTTTATCTTGACAACGCAGCGACCAGCCAGAGGCCCTGTCGTGTTATCGAGAAATGGAAGGAGATGGCAACGCACTCCAACGCGAACATCCACCGCGCACTGCATCTTCTTTCATCCCGGGCAACTCTCGAATTTGAAACGGCTCGATCTTTTATCGCAGACCGGATCAATGCCGAAGACAGGAAGCAAATCGTTTTTACTTCCGGAACAACGGCGGCTATCAATCTTGTCGCTTTCTCTTTCGGTGAGGCTTTCGTCGGTGAAGGAGATGAGGTGATTGTCACGCGTGCGGAACATCACTCGAACATCGTCCCCTGGCAGATGATGTGCGCGCGGAAAAAGGCGACAATTAAAGTTCTTGAGATTGAAAAATCCGGCGAGATAATCCCCGAAAATCTTGAAAAATTAATTTCTCCGCGGACGAAAATTATAGCTATCTGTCACATTTCCAATGTGTTAGGCATTGTTAACCCTGCGAAAGAAATTGTTGCAATTGCAAAAAAATACGGGATTCCCGTCCTTCTCGACGGAGCCCAGGGCGTCGTTCATCAGAAAGTTGATGTCAAAGATCTTGATTGTGACTTTTATGTCTTCTCCGGTCATAAGGTTTATGCGGCGACCGGAACCGGCGTCCTGTATGCGAAGAAAAAATGGCTTGACGCGATGCCGCCGTATATGGGCGGAGGAGAAATGATTAAATCCGTCAGTTTCTCCGGAACGACATATTCAGAAGCTCCGGCAAAATTCGAAGCCGGAACCCAGGATTTTCTTGCAGTACCAACCCTTTTCCACGCAATGGACCTGCAGGAGCGTATTCTTGGTGATGCGGAGCTTATGAAGAATATGGACGACATCCGGGATTTCGTTCTGGAAGCGCTTCTTTCGGATCCGAGAATCCATCTTTACGGCGTTCCACGTAGAACGGAAGACAAGATTCCACTGTTCTCATTCACTGTTGAAGGCGCTCACCACGAGGATCTTGCGTTGATCCTGGACAAGATGGGCGTAGCGGTTCGTTCCGGGCAGATGTGCGCGGAGCCTCTTATGGACTATTACGGCGTCACGGGAATGCTTAGGGCGTCATTCGCCCCGTACAATACGATGGAGGAAGCAAAAACCTTCATAGAATGCCTTGACAAGGCGATAAAAATGCTTACCTGATGGAAAGTTTGGAAGAGAGAAAAAGAGCTGTCGTAGAGGATTTTTCCGCGTATGACCAGTGGCTTGACAAGTACGAGTATCTGATTGAGCTGGGAAAGGGCCTGGATGCCCTTCCGGAGGAAAAAAAGACGGAACAGAGGCTTATTAAAGGTTGTCAGTCGAGGGTCTGGCTGGACTGCGAGGTTAAAGACGGACGTCTTTGGTTCAGCGCGGACAGCGATGCGATAATCACAAAGGGTATAATATCCCTTCTTATCAGCGTCTATAATGGCTGCACTCCTAGGGAGGTTGCGGGGGACGACTTTTCTTTCGTGGAAGAGATTGGCCTCAGGGAAAACCTTTCGCCGACGAGGGCAAACGGTCTGGTATCGATGATAGAGACAATAAAGGAAACAGCAAAGCAAAATGCCTGAGAATCCTAAGAACGGAGAGGTCCTCACCGCAGAGGACGTAAAGGCCCTGAAACCATACTATGATGCGGTTGTAATGGCCTTGAAGGAGGTTTATGACCCGGAAATCCCGGTAAATATATACGACCTCGGCCTGATCTATGAGCTGAATATCGACAAGGGACACCGTGTCTCCATCTTGATGACATTCACGGCTCCGAACTGCCCTATGGCGGACCAGGTGCTGCAGGAGGTGAAGGAGAGCGTAGAGGCTGTTCCGGGGATTGAGTCCTGCGAGATTGAACTTACTTTTGAACCGGTCTGGGACAGGAGTATGCTGTCTGAAGAAGCCCGGGTTGAACTTGGTCTTGACTACGATGAGGAGGAAGATTGACGTATATCTTGGCCTGGGGTCCAACCTCGGTGACAGGGAGATGAACCTTCTCAGGGCCGTTAATCTGCTGGATAAGGAGCTTGGCGTCCCCGCACAGAAGATTTCGAGGCTGATGAAATTCCCTGCCCAGGGGTTTGACGGGCCGGATTTTATGAATATGTGCGTCCTTTACAAGCTTCCGGAGGAGACGGATCCGATGGATGTCCTGAAAGCTTTGAAAAGAGTTGAAGCGGCGCTTGGAAGGACGGATGCTCCCGAATATGGGCCTGACGGGGAGAGGGTTTACCACGACAGGACGGTTGATGTGGATATTCTCTTTTTCGGAACGGAAAAGATTGAGAAGGAGGGGATAACGATTCCACATCCGAAGATTGTCGAGCGGGATTTTGTGAAGGTCCCTCTCAAGGAAATAGCATCGGCAAAGCTGAAAGAGGCCTATCCGGAGATTTTCACTAAATTTGCAAACAACTAAAAAACGAAAGATAAATGACACAGGAAGAACTTTTCAAGGTGCTGGTTGCCCACTGCAAGGAGTATGGTTTCATTTTCCCTTCCAGCGAGATTTATGATGGTCTGGCGGCAGTTTATGATTATGGCCAGATGGGTGTTCAGCTCAAAAACAACATAAAGAACTACTGGTGGGAGGCAATGACTCGCCTTAATGAAAATATAGTGGGAATCGACTCCTGCGTGTTCATGCATCCTAAGACGTGGGTCGCTTCCGGTCACGTAGCAGCTTTCAACGACCCCCTCATCGACAATCGCGACAGCAAAAAGCGCTATCGCGCTGATGTCCTTATAGAGGAGTATCTGGCTAAGATCGAAGAGAAGATGGACAAGGAGGTTGCGAAAGGGAAAAAGCGCTTTGGAGATGCTTTTGACGAGGCTCAGTTCCGCGCGACGAACCCTAACGTCCTCCGCGAAAAGGCAAAATATGACGAAATCCACAACCGCTATGTGAAGGCGGAGCAGGCTAACGACCTCCAGGAGTACAAACAGATCATTCTCGATGCAGGTATCGTCTGCCCTATCTCCGGAACGGCGAACTGGACTGATGTCAGGCAGTTCAACCTGATGTTCTCTACTACAATGGGCTCTACGGGAAATCCTGACCTTGACAAGATTTATCTCCGTCCGGAGACCGCTCAGGGCATATTCGTCGAGTATCTGAATGTCCAGAAAACCGGCAGGATGAAGATTCCTTTCGGTATAGCCCAGATCGGAAAGGCCTTCCGTAACGAGATCGTAGCCCGTCAGTTCATCTTCCGGATGAGGGAGTTCGAACAGATGGAGATGGAGTTCTTCGTGAAGCCTGGAACGGAGATGGAGTGGTTCAAAAAGTGGAAGGAGAACCGTATGAAATGGCACGTCAACATCGGTATGGGCGAGGAAAATTATCGTTTCCACGACCACGAAAAGCTGGCCCATTATGCAAATGCCGCAACCGATATCGAGTTCCGTTTCCCCTTCGGATTCAAGGAACTTGAGGGTATCCACAGCCGTACGGATTTCGACCTCGGGAATCACCAGAAGCTTTCCGGAAAGAAAATCCAGTACTATGATCCCGAGACCGGCGAAAGCTACGTTCCCTACTGCGTTGAAACCTCCATCGGCGTCGACCGTATGTGCCTTGCCGTGCTGTCTCACGCATATGCCGTCGAGAAGCTCGAAAACGGCGAAGAGCGTGTTGTGATGCGTATTCCCGCCCCTCTCGCCCCCATCAAGGTCGCGGTTATGCCGCTGGTGAAGAAGGACGGGCTGCCGGAGCTTGCCCAGAAGGTCGTTGACGAGCTCAAATACGACTTTGCCTACCAGTACGACGAAAAGGATTCCATCGGCAAGCGCTACCGCCGTCAGGACGCCATCGGAACCCCGTTCTGCGTCACTGTGGACCACGATTCCCTCGTGGATGGGACAGTAACCGTTCGCGAGCGCGACACAATGACCCAGCAGAGGGTTAAAATCGAAGATCTCCGTGCCCTTATCGACAGCAAAGTAAGCCTTACTAACCTCCTCAGGAACCTTTGAGACGCTTAGCGGTCATATTGCTCTGCGCTTTGGCGCTGCTTTCTTGCTCTTCCGGGCGGGAAAGGGCGGTGCTCAGAGACGCCAGAGGCCTTATGAACGAGAATCCCGACAGCGCCCTCGTCCTGCTTGAGACAATAGACAGGGAGTCGCTTCCGCCCCGTCTTGCGGCGGAATACGACCGGCTCGACGCGCAGGCATTCTACAACGTCTATTACTTCCTCGATGACGCCCACGCGTCGGCCCTTGCCGCCTCTTATCGTTTCACAGAAAAAAGCCGCGAAAGAGTGGGGTTCCTGCTGCTTCTGATTGTGGCGGTGCTGTCAACGATGGTGCTTTATCTATGGGCCCGGAAAATACAGGCGGAAAAGCTTCTGCTGCAGGAAAAAACGGAAACGGAGAAGTTTATGTCCATAGCTGAAGACCTTCAGCAGCGCCTTTCCAAGGCATCTGCCCGGGACTCGTCGAAGATGGATATGCTGGAGCGCCTGTGTGAACAGTACTACATCTATGAGGGGACGGACAACCTTCAGCCGAAGATCCTTCGCGAGGTGAAATCCGTCATTGAAGGCCTCAGGACTGATGAAAAGGTTCAGAAAAGCCTCGAGGATGGCCTCAATGAAAGCTGCGGCGGCATAATGGCACGCCTTCGCGAAGCTTTCCCAAAGTGGAAGGAAGAGGATTTCCTGCTCTATACCTTCGTCGCCTCCGGTTTTTCTTCTACGACAATCGCAACCCTCCTGGAAAAGGACAAGCCCTACGTCTATAACCGGATTTACCGTCTCAAGGAAAGGATCAAGGCCGGTGACGGACCCTCGAGGGACGAATTCCTCAATGTCCTCGGGAAATGAAAAGGGTACTCGTCGTGACATACTACTGGCCCCCGTCAGGAGGCAGCGGAGTCCAAAGGTGGGTGAAATTCGCGAAATACCTTCCCGCCGAAGGGTGGCAGCCGGTCATTTACACCCCTTTAAACCCGGAATTAACCGCGATCGACCGTTCACTTGAGGAAGATATCCCTCCGGAAGCGGAAATCGTTAAAAGGCCCATTTACGAGCCTTACGGGATATACCGCCGCCTGATGGGCAAAGGGTCGTCGACGGATATCAATACGATGGTCACGCCCATCTCCTCCGGGAAAAAGAGCCTGAAGCAGAAGATTTCCCTCTGGATAAGAGGCAATATGTTTGTGCCGGACCCCCGGGTCTGGTGGGTGCGTCCATCCGTGAGATTCCTCCGGAAATACCTTAAGGAACACCCTGTGGACGTGATTGTAACGACAGGCCCGCCCCAGTCAATGCACCTTATCGGAAGGAAACTCCACCAGCAGACGGGTCTTCCGTGGATTCCGGATTTCAGGGACCCGTGGACAAAAATGTACTACCTCAAGCACCTCCCGATTTCGAAGGGCGTTTGGAAAAAGCTGCATAGACAGGAGGATTCCGTCCTCCGGGACGCCACGACGGTGCTTGCGGTAACCCCGCAGGTCCGTGATGACTTTGTCTCCCGGACCGGTACCCCTGTCGCTATGATTACAAACGGCTTCGACGCCCCGGATTTCGACTTCGAGGTTACGCCTGACGGCTTTTTCAACCTTGTCCATACAGGTCTTTTCGCCTCTGACGGAAATCCGTTTGCGCTATGGAAAATCCTTGGCGAAATGGTATCAGAAGACGCTGAATTCAAGGATAAGCTGCGTCTAAGGCTTGCAGGAAAGGTAGATTCAGAAGTCTATGCCGCTATCGACGAAGCCGGACTTCGCGGGAACGTCGTGGACCTTGGATACTGCGATCATCACAAAGCGGTAGCGGAGCAGAAATCCGCCTCCGTCCTGCTTCTTCCGCTTCGTAACGACCCGGAGTACAAGCCTATCCTGCCGGGAAAACTCTTTGAGTACCTTGCGGCGAGAAGGCCCATCCTTGGGATCGGACAGGAAGACGGCGCTATGGCTGAAGTTATCCGTGAAACAGCATCAGGGACCGTTCTGGACTGGGAAAAGGCCGGCGAAATGAGGTCGTTTATCGAGGACGCCTGGTCGAGGTTCCGCCTGGGAGAGCAGCCCAAGACGGAAGGCCGTATCGACGCTTATACAAGGCAGGCACTGACCCGGAGGCTTGCCGCTCTGCTTGAAGAATGTTCTACGAAAAATGTTCCACAAAACGATGGGAATTAACCGCGAAATACTCAAAAAAACGGGCTTTGCAATCGCTGTAGTTGCGTTTTTCATTATTCTGTCGTACGCTTTTGTTCCGAGGGTTCTGAAGGGGGAAATCGTCAATCAGGGAGACATCTCCGGCTATCTCGGGATGTCCCACGAAATGACAGAGTGGAACAAGGCCCATCCTGACGATCCGACATACTGGACGGACTCGATGTTCGGAGGGATGCCCACCACGGCTATCTCCAATCAGAATAAGGGAGACCTTACGCAGTGGATTTACAATTTTCTACTGACGGGAAAACGCCCCGCCACATATCTATTCATTGCCCTTCTGGGCGGTTTCCTTCTTATGCTTGCCTTCGGCGTCAGCTGGCCTCTTGCAATAGGCGGAGCCATAGCAATCGCCTTCTGCTCATACAATTTCCAGATCATCCAGGTCGGACATAATACGAAAATGCAGGCGATAGCATTTATGCCGTGGGTCCTTGCTGCCTTTGTATTTACTTATAAATCAGCGTTTAAGGATAAGAAGTGGCTCCCCGGCACGCTCCTTGGCTCGTCCCTTTTCGCCTTCGCCCTCAGCTTCCAGATCAAGGCGAACCATCCCCAGATTACCTATTATCTTGCGATAATGGTGGTCTTGTATGCCCTGGCGCTTCTTGTCGATATCCTTATCGGCAATAAAGCCCGGTTCAAACGCTTCCTCTGGGCCTCCCTGATGCTTCTTGGATTCGGCCTTGTCGGAATTGCCACGAACGTAAACAAGCTCCTTCCCCTGTATGAGTATACGCCATATACGATGCGAGGCGGATCGGAGCTTTCCGGAGAGGGAGTGAACAGCACCGGACTCAGTCTCGATTACGCAACAGCGTGGTCCTATGGATGGAATGAACTTCCAAACCTGATGATTCCGAATTACAACGGCGGAGCAAGCGCGGAGCCCATCGACCCGGACCGTTCGGAGACCGTCCGTCTTCTTAAAAAAAGCGGCCAAGGGGCCGCAGCGCGCGATTTTTCGAAGAATTTTCCCGGCTATTGGGGGCCCCAGCAGTTCACTGCCGGACCTATGTATATGGGCGCAATAACGGTCTTCCTGTTCGTCCTTGGGCTGTGCCTTTTGAAAGGAAGGGATAAGTGGTGGCTTGCTGCTGTTACCCTCATTGCGGTTCTGATGGGCGTTGGCAGCCACTTTATGCCTTTCACCAAGTTCTGTTTCAAGGTGCTCCCGATGTATGAGAAGTTCCGCACCGTGTCGATGGCGCTTGTCCTTCTCCAGGTTACACTTCCTCTTCTTGGCTTCGTCGTCCTCGACCGTATTTTCCGCGGAGAGTTCCCGGCAGCGAAGGCGAAAAAGAGTTCTTGGATTGCGTTCGCCCTTACCGGAGGCTTCTGTCTTTTGATGGGACTGATTCCGTCCCTTGCCGGAGACTTTTCGAGTGCCTCGGATTCCGGCCTTCCGGCTGTGTTTGCTGAGGCTATCAAGGAGGATAGAGCCCTTCTTCTAAGGAGGGATTCTCTAATTTCATTTGTCCTGATTTTTGCGTCGTTTGCCGTTATTTTTTGGTCGTTATCCCCGAAAGGGCAAAGCGATCACGCCAGGGCTTTCGCGCGTGCAGGACGGGGACTCTTTGGTGCAATCGCGATTTCTGTTCTCGTTCTGGCCAATATGTTCATCGTTGGCAAACGCTACTTGAATTCGTCCCATTTCACTACGGAAAAAGATTTCAAAAAAGTGTTTGCGGAAAGGCCGGTTGACAAGATCATCAAAGCGGATCCCGCCCCTTCTTACCGGGTGCTTGATCTTACTGTGAACGTCTTTAATTCTTCCGTTCCGTCATACCATCATAAAAATATAGGCGGTTATTCTCCTGCGAAACTCCAGAGATATCAGGACCTCATCACTCATTATCTTTCGCCTGAGATCAATAAGATTTATTCGGTCTTAAACACGGCAGGGAATATTGAAGATGCAGAATCCGTATTTGAAAACACCCCCGTTCTGAACGCGCTCAACCTTAAATACACGGTGCTTGGCGGCGATTTTCCTCCCCTTGTGAATGCTTATGGGCTTGGAAATGCGTGGTTCGTAGGCGAGTCCGTGTGCGCGCGGAATCCGGATGAGGAGATAGCCCTTATCGGCCAGGTTGACCTATACAGCGAAGCTGTCTTTGCGGAAGAGGACGTTCCTTCAGCGACTGGCCTTCCCGGCATAGGATCAGAGATCGAAATGACGGAATATGCCCCGAACTGTCTTAGGTACCATTATAAGACAGACAAGGAGGCGATTGCGATATTCAGCGAAGTATGGTATCCCGGCTGGACCGCTACGATAGATGCCGGTACTGAGGCCGAACAGACAACGGAGGTATTAAGGGCTGACTGGACTCTCCGGGCGGCTGTCCTTCCCGCCGGCGAACACGAGCTTGTAATGCGGTTTGAGCCCGAGGTCTACCGTCGTGGTGCCGCTGTTTCAAGGGCCTCGTCAATCGCCCTTATCCTTCTTGCTCTCTTCTCCCTGGGCCTTTATTTCAGGAAGACTGATGATGAAAGAGATATCGCTTAAGCCTTACCTGAGGGCTGGCCGTCTTGAGGCGGGATGCGACGAAGCCGGCCGCGGCCCGCTTGCAGGCCCTGTCTATGCTGCCTCCGTCATCCTGCCGGAGGACTTTCATCATCCGCTTCTTAATGACTCCAAGCAAATGACGGAAGCCGCAAGGGATACTCTAAGGCCCATTATTGAAAAAGAAGCGATTGCGTGGGCAGTCGAATCCGTAAGCCCTGAGGAGATAGACAAGCTGAATATCTTATGGGCATCCGTAACGGGGATGCAGCGCGCGGTGCTCCGGCTCGACCCCCCGCCGGAATTCCTTCTCATTGACGGGAATAAATTCCGCCCGTTCGGCCGCTTTGGCTTCAAGGATTATACGACAGTTGTCCACGGAGATGCAACGTACGCGTCCATTGCCGCCGCATCGGTTCTCGCGAAGACCTATAGGGATGAGTTTATGCGGAAGCTGGCGGTGGATTATCCCGAGTATGGGTGGGAACGTAATATGGGCTATCCGACGAAGGACCACATAGACGCAATACGGCGCCACGGACTGACGCCCTGGCACCGTAAGTCGTTTCACGTCAAGCAGTTGGAGCCTACGCTTTTCTAAATCGTTTCGGCGACCTTTTGCGCAAGCTCAAGGAAGCAAACGGCATCAGGCCCTGAGCCCGTCGCGGCCGGGGTTCCGGCGTCTCCGTCTTCGCGGATGGACTGCACGATCGGAATCTGTCCCAGAAGCGGAATGTCGAACCGTTCCGCCATCCTGAGTCCTCCGTCGCGGCCGAAAATGAAATACTTGTTCTCCGGAAGCTCCGCCGGCGTAAACCAGGCCATATTCTCCACAAGACCCAGTATCCGCCTTGCTATGGACGGATTCCGGAACATATCGACGCCCTTTTCTACATCCGCAAGAGCGACATCCTGGGGCGTTGTGACAATGATTGCGGCCTCCATCGGGATCTCCTGGACCAGCGAAATGTGGATGTCTCCCGTTCCCGGAGGCATATCTATCAAGAGGAAATCGAGGTCCCCCCACCGTACCTGCAGAATCATCTGCTTGAGCGCGCTGCACGCCATAGGCCCCCTCCAGATCAGCGCCTGTTCGCTCTGGGCGAAATAGCCGATGGACATCCACTTGACGCCGAACTTCTCAACAGGGAACAGCACATCCTGCCCGTCCTCCTTCTCCGCTTCCGGCACCGCTCCTTCCGTCCCCGTCATAATAGGGATGGATGGCCCATAGACATCCGCATCCGAAAGTCCTACCTTATAGCCGAGACGGGCCAGCGCGACGGCAAGATTAACCGCGACGGTGGACTTTCCCACACCGCCCTTACCGGAAGCGACGCCGATAATGTGGCGGACGCCCGTAAGTTCCTTGAGGGTAAGTTCCGGCTTTTGGGGCGCCGCCTTCGCGGGTTCCTTTACTACCGAAGTGACCTCCACCTCGACGTACTGAGGCGCATTCCGGTAGATAGCCGCCTTCACCGCGCCTATCAGATACTGCTTCAGCGGGTCCGGCCTCTTTGGGAATGCGAGGGTTACCGAGACCTTGTTTCCATCGGCCCCCACAGACTCCACCATCCCCAGTTCCACGATGCTCTTATCCCCTTTTCCGGGATGTTCCACCGCGGCGAGCCACTCCATTATCTGATTCCTGTCCATCTATTTCGAGAAAGAAAGTTCATCAATGATATTGGTGGCGCCACCGACCTTTTCAACCATCCAGAGGACATAGCGGATATCCACGCAAATGCATCTCTGAAGGTCAGGCTCGAACATAACATCCGACGACATCGACTCCCAGTTTCCGTCGAAGGCAAGGCCGATAAGCTCTCCCTTTGCATTCAGCACCGGAGAGCCGGAGTTGCCGCCCGTAATGTCATTGTTAGTAAGGAAGCAGGTATGGAGCGAGCCATCCTTGTCAGCCCATCTGCCGTAGTCCCCCGCAAGAGCGAGTTCCTTAACCTTCGAAGGGACGATAAACTCCGGATTCTTGGGATCTTCCTTTTCAAGAACACCCTTGAGAGTAGTGAAATAGTGATAGGAGACGCCGTCAGCCGGGGAATAAGGCAGTACGTTGCCGTAAGTCAGACGCATAGTGAAATTAGCGTCCGGATACGAGGGCTTACCCTTCTCCCATTCCAGAAGCCCGGCCGTAAACGCCTTTGCGGGAGCCGCCATAGCCTGCCTCCCGGCAATGAACTCCTGGGCGCGGCCCACGATAATGTCAATCACAGCCCTGTACATCGCAACAGCCGGATCCGACGAGATCGTTTCAGGATCCGCCGCCTTCAGCTTTTCCTCGGAGGTAAAGACAGAATTATCGAAAAGATAATCGACATATTTATCAATGTCCATCGTGGCAAAATCCCCGAATTCCTCTCCGAAATCCTTGGGGTAATCAACCTCGAGGGCCCGTTCGCGGTAGAACTTGATAAGCGCAGCCGCCACCTTCCGGTCCAGCTCCGGAACATAGTCCCGGTACGTGCGTTCAAGCGCCTCAGGCCCCCTTTGCATATATGTGCCCACGATGCCGCCAAGTTCAATCGAACCCAGGCTTTCAGCGGCGAGAAGATATGCTCCGTAGGCCTCCTCCGACGCATCGACGGCAAAAGCGATTTCTCCGAGCGCGGACCCGTAAGCCTCCTGCCGGGCTTCATCCTTCGAAACCCAGTCCATAAACGCCTCTTCCTTCGCCTTTTCGCGGCCGATGATATCGAGGTTGGCAAAGGCCAGTTCCTCGCCCTGCCACTTCTTCCAGCCGTTAGCGGAACTGGCATACTTGTTTGCATACTTCAGCTGAACGGCGGGATCAGCGCACATCGCGTCCCACATAATATCCTGACGGACCGTCCTCGCATCGATGCTGATGCGCTGCATCTTGATCATATTGGAAAGCTGCGAAGCCGTCTGGAACCTCTGGGTCCTTCCGGGATAGCCCATAATCATAGCGTAATCCCCGCTCTTTACACCCTTTGTACTTACCTTCAGGTAACGCTCCGGAGTGAAAGGCTTGTTGGAGGGAGAGTACGCCGCCGGCTCGTTGTTTTCATCGGCATAGACACGGAACATAGAGAAATCGCAGGTATGACGGGGCCACATCCAGTTGTCCGTCTCGCCGCCGAATTTGCCCATCGATGCCGGAGGAGCTCCTACAAAGCGCACGTCCCTGTAAACCTTATAGACAATCAGGTAGGTGACATTGTCATTGTAGAACCCCTGGAGTTCAGCCGTGCAGTGGGGGTTGGCTTCCTCAGCCTCTTTCACGAGATGCTCGCGGAAGACCACCATCAGTGAGTCCGACTTCTCCGGGAATTTGGACTCATAGACGGCGCGGGTGTTCTCGAGAACGTCCGTGACGTCCCTCATACTCCGGAGGAAGGTGACTGAAAGTCCGGGAGCGGGAATTTCCTTCTCCCTTGACAGGGCCCAGTAGCCATCCATCAGATAGTTGTGATCCGTAGTGGAAAGCCTCTGGATAGTGCTGTATCCACAGTGGTGATTCGTAACAAGAAGACCCTCGTCGGAGATCATCTCTCCCGTACATCCTCCGCCGAACTGGACGATCGCGTCCTTAAGCGAGGAGTGGTTGATGCTGTAGATTTCATCGGCCGAAAGCCTCAGTCCGGCCTTTTTCATAGCCTTGGAATTCATCTCCCGGAGAAGGGGGAGAAGCCACATTCCTTCGTCTGCAGCCGCAGAGAACGCGACAAGGGCCGCTGCGGCAAGGGCAAAAATCTTTTTCATATAAACGGTCTTTTCAAAGAAGGGCAACCCGGCTATGGGCTGCCCTTCCGTTAAACAATGGGAGAGGTTTAGTCCTCGTCCTCCTCCTGGGCGGCGTAGTCAGCAAGGAGCTTTGTCTGCACGTCGGCAGGAACCTGCTGATACTCTGCGAAGGTCATTGTGAACGTTGCGGAGCCGCCGGTGAGGGAGCTCAGAACGGTGGAGTTTATTTTGCTTTAAAAAAATTTAAATTATTTTTATTTTTAAAAAAAATTAATTTATATATTAAAATGTTGCCAAAAAAAGAAAATATATTTTTTTATCCAATTAATATAATTCTTCTCTTCATTTTAATTAATTTATCATTTGCAAATGTAATCATAACAGCCCCAGGTCAAAATAAATTTTCATGTGAAAACGATATTTTATATATATCACTCGACGTGAATTTTTCCGAAAAACCAGAAAAAGATTATTACCCTTTTATATTAACATTAGATTCTCCAGAAGAATTACAATTAAAATGTATGTTAGAATATCTGAGTAATAAAATATATTGTCTCCATTCATTTTCTAATGAGGATGATTATATAGAAGAAGGCGAATTATTAAAATTCCCCATTAATTTCCCGGAAATCGAAGGAATAAAATGGGATTATGATACTTTTTTAAACCAAGTATTTAGACGAGTACATAAAGCCAAATTCGACTGTGGAAAAAAAGATAATAAAAAAAAAAAAGATAATAATAGCTTTAGAAAATATGATATCGAAGGACAAATAATTAAAATAGATAATGGATTATGTCAACCAGCTAATATTAATTTAAATAATTATCATAAATATAATTTCGATTTAACTGTCTCATTCAATGGAGGAGATGTTATAGATAATTTAGATAAAGATATTTATTTATTACAAGATATATGGATGCCGTTATATAGCGAAGAAGAAGATTTCGAAGATATGTCTGCCCCATATGCCTTTTGTAGTTCGGGAGAAAAAATTAATAAAGAAACGAAATCAAGTTATAAATTAAATTGTTATATACCTATAGAAATTGATACGATATTTAATGATGTTATTTCTATAGAATCGTTTTTTGATAAAGTATATATAAAACAAGGTGATAAAGTTGACATAATAAGTCTTAATTTAAAAACAAAAAATGATAATTCAAAGAATGATGATGATGAAGAAGATAAATCATTAGAAAAAGAAATAATATGCCCTACTCTACCTTTATTTACAATAGATGATAAAAATGCAATAATGATGGGAGATTATAACGAGAGCAATTCATATACATTTTATATGATGGGTACTTTAACTAATGGATATTATACTTTTAAAAATGGTACAAGAGTTGAACTTAGTAAAACATATAAAGATATTAAATTTAATTTAATTGTCAAAGATAATTATATAGATTCAGAAGAAAATTATGCAACTATCGAATGCATATTACCAGAAGGGACCTATTATGATGAGGAGGACGAAGCCATAATTAAATGCACAGGAAAAAAAACTAATAAAAATAATGTTGATATAGAATTAAATTGGGGTTTGAAAGATAATAATAATTTCCAAAAAATAATAATAAAATGGCCTAAAACACACGATGCTAAAAGAAAAAATTTATACGGATATGATTTAAATGGTGTATCTATAAAGCAATCAGATTATGTTTGTCGTGAAAATAATTTCGATTTTTATGTATATATTTATGATTTAGGACGTGAACCAAAAATAAATTTTGACCTCCCACTCCAAATTCCTAAAAATATGGCGGCAAATTGTAAACTGTTCGATCAAACTACATTAAAATGTTCATTGAATTTAAAACATAAAAAATTTTCAAAAGGTTCTAAGGTGATGCTTCCAGAAAAAGGTATTATTTATGTAATAGAAACAAAAGATGGAAATAGAGTTAATTTCCAATTGAGTAATTTTAACCAAATAAATAATGAACATGATCTCTATGTACAAATGAAAGAAACTTGCGGAGATTATTTACTCGTTGGGACCTTTAAAGATATGGGTATGTCACATAAGGCAAGTGTAGTTACTTATATTATATTCCTTGTTATTGTATTTGCTTTAGCTTTAGGATTATCGGTATATATTTGCTATAAATGCAAATTAAATTATGATAGAGGAACTAGATTGACTTTATTGGAAGAAAGCAAAAATTCCAATTTTGGAAATGCTAAAAAATAAAATATTTTATTAAGTTAAATAAAATAATAAATAATACTTTGAACTTGATTATTTATTTATTTGTTTACTTATTATAATTTCTTAAATTAAATGAATTATTAAA
>CALCEJ010000015.1 GCA_937900465.1 uncultured Bacteroidales bacterium
CATCCATATATTCGATGCGTATTCGCTTGACACGATAAAGTGACGCTTGCTGATTGTTTGTAAGTTTGAAACTCACGGCATCCTGCCGACCTCCGTTCAATGGCCCTGTATATTTGCCGCACCAGTTATTTTGGACTGGGTCGCCGACACTGTTTAGAATGTCAACCCAAATGTAGAGATACTTGATGGTCTTTGCAGAACGATTAGACAATGTGAAACTGAAATAGATGTAGCCATCGAAGAAGTTTGGCTCAAATCTTCCGTCAGTTACAGAGTACCTATCATAGGAGCGTCGAATTCCTTGTAGAACAGAAGGTCGTCAGCAAGATCCGCTGCGCTCTGGAAGGGGAGGCCTATCATCGCGCCCGTACCCGCCTGATAGCCTGTTTCCTTCAGGTCCATAAGCGCCTCCATCCGGCGCTCGAAGCTGTGGAGGGAGTCCTCCGGATGGATTTTCTTGTATAAATCCGGATTGGAGCTTTCGATGCGGAGAAGGTAACGGTGGGCCCCGGCGTCAAACCACTCCTCGTAAACCTCGCGGGCCTGTTCGCCAAGGGAAAGGGTAATGCCAAGGGGAAGGCCGTTTTCCGTCGGGATGGACTTGATTTGTCTTATGAGGGCGGTGATTCTTCTGACGAACGCCCGGTCGGTCCGTTCGCCGCCCTGGATTACGACGGAACCAAAGCGAAGACGCGCCGCTGCTCCGGCCGCCTCAAGGACTTCCCGGTCCGAAAGCTCATAACGGGCGCACGACGCATTGTCCCTCCGGATACCACAGTAAAGGCAGTTCTTCCGGCAGATATTGGATATCTCGATAAGGCCGCGGAGATACACCTCCGGTCCCGTATGGGCTACCTTTATCCTGTATGCTTCCTCCCTGAGGGCCCTCTCAAAAGCGGAGTCCCTGCATTCGATGGCGGCGATAAGGCCGTCCCTGTCCAATGTAAGTTCGGAGAGCTTCAAAGCGTTGATACCTGTTGGGGAATCAAATATAACCATTTTTTCTTACTTTTGTAAAATGAAACGTCCCGGAATCATAATAGCGGCAGCGGTGCTCCTTCTCGGATGCACCTGTTGCCGGATGAAAGTCAGCCGGCCCATGCTGAAAATGCTCGTCGAAGCAATGTCCAAGCCCTCGGAGGCCCTCTTTTATGCTGATTCCTGCAGGAATCTGATAGCTGTCCCTTATGTGGAAGGAGGGGATGAGGCGGAGGTTATGGACATATATTATGCTGACGAGGCGGTCAGGAAGAATGCGGTACTTGTGGATATCCACGGCGGTTTTTATATCGGCGGACGCCGCGAGGGCAACCGCGCCTTCGCATCGGTATTCCTGAGGGCCGGTTACGACGTGGTTCTCGTTGAGTATCGCCTGAACGACGGCAAGCGCGATGTCTCTGATGAGATCAGCGACTGCGCCGCCGCCATCGCTTATCTCATTGCCCATTCTCGTGAACTGGACCTGAATCCCGATGCCGTCTTCCTTACGGGAGACTCCGCCGGAGGTCATCTTGCGCTGTATCTTGCGGAACGCCATTTCATTCCCCGCGCCGTCCTCCTTAATTGTCCGGCCTACGACTTCGCGTCCTTCGTAAATACGGATGTTTTTACCGCCAGCGCCCTGACGTGGTTTATGGGCCCGAACTATAAGGATACGGAGTATCTCTCGACCCTTTCCCCGCGAACATGCATCAAGGATTATTCGGGGCCTTTATTCCTTTCCACCTGCACTAATGACTTTATCCGCGGGGAATCGCTGAAGCTGCTGGAAGACCGGAAGTCGCTTGGGCTTGAGACGAAGTTTGTCGATATAGAGTCCGGAGACAGAAAGGTAGGACATGTCCATAACGTCACCGACCCTTCCCTCCCTGAATCCCGAAAGGTCAATGCCTCCATGATCGAGTTTATGTCAAAACACTAGAATATGAAAAGAGTTTCCTTTGTAATCGCCGTCCTTGCAATTGCAGCAGGATGTGCTGAGAGCCCGAAAAACAATCAAGAAACAATAACGGAGGATATGAATGCTACAGTGAATGAGGTGGCAGGCCGCAAGAACTTCGGCGCCGCCCACGCCCTTATGACAACCCCTCAGCCCTGCGTTATGATCGCGACCTGGGACAAAGACAAGAACCCCGACGTGATGATGGCAGCCTGGGCCGGACAGTATGACTACAATCAGATTGTAATCAGTCTCTCAAAGCATAAAACGACTGAGAACCTTGAACTTACAGGTGCCTTCACCGTCAGCTTTGCGGACGAAAGGACCGTCGCTGAGTCCGACTACTTCGGCCTCGTGAGCGCGAACAAGGTGCCGGACAAGGTCTCGAAGGCCGGTTTTACCATTACTCCCAGCCCTAATGTCAATGCCCCTATCGTGGACCAGTATCCTCTCACCCTGGAGTGCAAGGTGGTCAGCTTCGAGGACGGTGTCCTGATTGGCGAGGTGGTCAATATGAGCGCTGATGAGAGCATCCTCACTGACGGCAAGGTGGACCTTGGAAAGCTTAAGCCCATCGTCTTCGACGCCGCCGGGATGTGCTATCGCGGCATTGGCGAAGAGGTGGGCAAGGCTTGGGGCGCCGGAAAGGTATTCGCTGAGTAGCGTTTCCCCCCCCTGGCTATTCCTTCGGGGCTTCAGCGCCGCAGGAAAGTTTTTCTATAAGGCCGTCGAGCTTTTCGAAAAGGTCCGGAACCGTTTCCGGATTCACGCTTTTGCAGACGACGGCACTCGCCACTTTATGAGGGACCTCAAGGAGTACATCCTGGAGGTCCTTTCCTTTTTCCGTGAGCGTGACAATCATCTGTCTCGCGTCCTTCTCGCCACGTTTTCGGGTAAGGATTCCCTGCTTTTCCATACGCTGGAGAAGGGGTGTGACCGTATTGGTCTCCAGAAACAGCCGTTTAGCTATGTCGTTCACGGGCTGGGCGTCTTTCTCCCAGAGCACAAGGAGCACAAGGTATTGCGGGTACGTAAGCCCGTGCTGAGACAGCACGGGAGTATATACCTGGGTTACGAGCCGTGACGCGGTGTACAGCCTGAAGCAAAGCTGGTTGTCGAGAAGGAATTCCGGTCTCATCAAAGCATCGCCTGAATGTCTTTTTCCATTTTGGCAGGAGTTACGGTAGGGGCGTAACGCTTCACCGTAAGTCCATTCCTGGAGATGAGGAATTTTGTGAAGTTCCACTTGATGGCGCTTCCCAGTGTCCCCGGAGCGACGGATTTGAGGTACTTGTATATGGGATGGGCATTGTCACCGTTAACGTCGATCTTGGACATAAGGGGGAAGGTCACGCCGTGGTTGATGCGGCAGAATTCGGCGATTTCCTCATTGCTGCCGGGCTCCTGGTGGGCGAACTGGTCGCAGGGGAAGCCTACGATGACAAGTCCCTGGTCCTTGTATTTCTCATACAGGGCTTCGAGACCGTCGTACTGAGGGGTGAATCCGCACTTGGATGCGGTGTTGACTATCATCAGGACCTTGCCTTTGTAATCAGCGAAGTCCACTTCTGCTCCCTTGTTTGAAAGGGCTTTGAAATCGTAAATTGTTGCCATAAGGAATCGGGGTTGAAGGTTTTTTGGGGGTGGCTTCCGGGGGGCCTGGTGGACCCCCGTGGGTTGATTTCCCCCGGGGGCGCCGGGGCTGATTACATCTGCTTTACGAGCCAGTTCTGGAGGCCAATCTGTTCGATGAGATTGAGCTGGGTCTCGCTCCAGAGCATATCTTCTTCCTCGTCAAGGGCATATGCTTTAAGGATGTCATAAGTCTTGAAGTCATCCTGAAGGGAAGAAGTAACGTCCATAAGGATTGGAACCTGTTCGACTGAGGTCTTGTAGTCATCCTGGATGTATTTCACGGGGTCAGTGAATACTTCCATTGCGGGAGCAGCTTCAACCTTGGGGGTTCCGCCGAGGTCGAGAATCCTCTCGATGAATTTGTCAACCCATCCCATTTCTTCTTCGGCGTGCTCAGCGTATTTCTCTCCCAGTTTGCTGTAGCCGGCATCTTGGAAGATCTTGGATTCTACTTTGTGCTGAAGGCTCTGTGCGGCGAGGCCGGTAGCATAGGCCTGAAGAACCGCGATTGATTTGATCTTGTCCATAGTTTTAATTATTTCGTTTGTTTTATATCGTTTACGATGCAAATATACGACTTAATTTTTATATCGCAAGCGATATTTTAAAAAAAGTTGCAAAAAGTGTATCTTTGTGCCGCTAAAACCAGGAACGAATGAGATATGCCCTATTCGAGTAGCGCGCCCGCCGGCCAGGGGGCTAGTCGTAGAGATTGGGCTTGGTGTGCCTGGAGACGATTTCGCAGAGGCGGGCGTGGTTGGCGGCGTTGTTTGCGCCGACGAGGAGGGTAGGGACGTCGAAGCGGAGTGGTTCGCCGTCACGTGCGGTCAGGACGCCGCCAGCCTCGGTGAGAATGACGTATGATGCGGCGTAGTCCCAAGGCATTATCCTGTACTCGAAGAACAGTTCGCACAGCCCTGCGGCGATGTAGCACAGTTCAATGGCACAGGCGCCGAAGCGACGTACATCGTTACATTTATAATATGCGTCCATTATGACGTCTTTGCAGACACCGGCGTATTCTTTACGGTAAAGGCTCATCGCGGTGAGAAGTATGCCGTTTTCGAAGGGGCGGTCGGAGGTGTGGATGGGTTTGCCGTTGAGGAAGGCGCCGCCGCCTTTGAGTCCTGTGAACATATGGTCGTGGAAGGGGTTGTACACTACGCCGAGTACGATTTCGGGGTGTGCCTCTCGCTCCGCCGCTGCGCCGGGGACATTCCGCTTCAGGCCGATGGAGATCGTGCATTCGGGGATGCCGCGGGAGAAGTTGGCGGTGCCGTCGATGGGGTCGACGATCCAGACGTACTCGTGGGCCGTATCCACAAGGCCCTCTTCCTCGCCCATGAACCCTGAGCCCGGCAGGATCCTGAGAAGTTCCTTATACAGATATTCCTGTACCGCAAGGTCAGCGCTGGTGCATAGATTAGTGATGTCGCCCTTGGTCTTAACCTCGATGTCCTTCGCCATCATGAACTTCGACGCCTCGCGCGCCGCCGCTTCAACTTTCTTTAACAGTTCCTTCATACCCAGAAATTATCAATATCGGCCCATTCGAGCCCATAAAAATCCTCCCTCTCCATATCCGCAAGGCCCATAATCACCTCCCGCGGGAGCGTGGTTGACAGGCCCACGACAAACGCGCCGGCCCCGCGCCCCGAAGCGATTCCAGTCTTGCTGTCCTCGAACACAACGCACTCAGAAGGCGAAACCCCGAGCCGTGCCGCCGCTTTGAGATAGCAGTCAGGATCTGGCTTGCTGGCCCGGAAGTCCTCCGATGTAAGGATTGCGTCGAACAGCCCGGAAAACTCCGGGTGAGAGCGATATACGTTAGCCATCTTGGGCTTGTTGCTGCTGGTGACGACGGCCGTCAGGATGCCGTCCCCTGCCACTCCGGCCCCCTTCAAGGACTTTAAAAACTCCTCGAAGCCCCGGACATAGGGAAACTCCATCC
>CALCEJ010000016.1 GCA_937900465.1 uncultured Bacteroidales bacterium
TGTCTATGCATACCGGAACGGAACAGACGCCGCTCCCGTCCAGATCCTTGACTATCTCCACGACAACGCCGGAGGCGCAGACGACTGGAGGCGCTACGGAGACCGTTTCACCGTGGAGGGAACCTGGGAGGACGGAACGCTCTGGTTCAACTCCTGGAGTACCGGCGGCGCTAACAAGACCATCGGATTCAAGCTGTCGAACGGAACGGTAACCAACCCGACGGACCCCGTAGACTACTGTGTCAACGAACCCACCACCGGAATCCGCGAATTCGTAATCTACCCCGGGAAGACGGATTACCTGATGCTCTCAAGGGTATATAACGAAGAAACGCCCGGATCGCTTCATACAAATATCTACACTGCCGGGGAGACCAACGACAACGGATGGACCGTGATGGATCCCCTCAAGGCCGACGGATATCCGGACCTTGACTACGCCTACGGATTCAACTTCTTCAAGGTCCACGGCAAGGAGTACGTCTGCTATGCCCAGTCTTCCGGGCCCAACGCAATGAGGGGTAAACTCATTGTCGCGGAAAGTCCCGGTTCGCTCGAAAAACTCTCCGAGCACATTGACAAGTGCTACACTGACGATAACCTCCTCTACTACGAATCCCCCCTCCAGAGCGAAGACGACTTCGATGTCTATTCCGCTCTCAGCGCTGCAAGTTCCGTCACAGACTGCACCGTAAGGAGCATAAGCGGGACCACATTCATCGCTACCCTCCTCCAGGGAGGCGGACTTAAGCTTTTCCGCGTCCAGTAGATGAGGAAAACTGCGCTGATACCGGTCTTTCTGTCCATCCTTCTCCTCGCCTCGTGCGGGGAGAGGAAGGACGACGGACCGTCCCTCGGACCGGCACTGAGGCTGGTCGCGGGGGACGTCGGCGCATTCAATGCAAGCGTCAGGGTCCAGTACTCCCTGTGCCGGGAAATCGTCCTTTCCGTCACCGATTTTACCGGTGCGGAGGTCTTCAGCGAGACTTCCGGCGGGCTTACCCCGGAAGCGGCGGGAAATACCCTCGGATTCCTCATCACAGGGCTGAGGCCCAATCACACTTACTCTGTTACCGCAACGGGATACAGCGGCGACAGGGAGGGCAGCGCAACCCTGGAGATAACGACCACCCGGGGTCCTTCCGGGCTCTATGCCTGGGAGCAGAGGCGTTCCTCCGCCCCATCCTTCCCGGACATCACGATCATAACCCGGGGGCAGCACAATCCGAATCCCCCCTTATGGACAAAAGAGAGATTTCTCTCCCACGTGCTGTTCAGGGATTCGGACGGGAAGTCCTTCTGGTTTTTCGACGCGTTCCTCTGCCTGGACGGCTATGACGGCCTGACGGGAAGGGCGCTGTCCGTCTCCCCCAATGCCCACGCGGCGGACAAGGCGGGATGGGAGAGGCTCGCGGAGTTCTTCCTCGGGGAAGGAGGGGCGCTGGAGCTTCTTGACGATGCCGTTGACGATGCGGCAGCTGCCGTAGGCTCAGCGCCGCCCGCTCCGCGTTATATCGTGATGGCGATGCCGGATCCAATAATGCTGGAGTATTTTGCTGACAAAAACTCCTCCACGACATACTGGGGGGCATTCGACGACGGAACGGTTCCGGACTTTTCCAGGGCTTCGGACCAGGTCCGCGCCGCCTCCTGGTACATCGACCTTTGCCGGTCCCTTTTCAATGAAAGAGGATACCGGAACCTCGAACTGGCGGGGTTCTACATAATATCGGAGGAACTCCATCTGGCCCCCTCATTCTACAGCGGAACGGGCCTTGGATACAGCGCCGCCGATACGTGGAACTACGAGTACAAGCACTGGGAAACAGTCATTCCGGAGATCGCATCCTATCTTCACGGATGCAACGAGGGACTCTACTGGATTCCATACTTTCTGGCCCCCGGTCACCGGGTATGGAAGCAGCTGGGCCTGGATATGGCCTGGATGCAACCCAACCATTACTGGGATACGGCGAACCAGCATCCGATGGCGACGGCCGTGACTGCGATGAAAAACTACAGGCTCTCGATGGAACTCGAGTTCGAATACTCGATGGTGGAAGCGGTGATGAAAGACGGCAGGACGGGCCCTGACGGGAGCGGAAATCCAACTTTTACATACGCGGACATACCGGCGCTCAGGGACCGGTTCCGCGAATATATGACGGCGTTCAAGGACGCCGGATGGTACGGAGTCAGGCCCATCGCGCTCTACTCCGGCACCGACGCCCTGAACCAGCTCGCGACCTCCCCTGAAGCGGGAGACAGGGATATCTACAATGAACTTGGACACTTTATCACAGACTCCTCACTCAAGAAATGAAGAATCTCACATTCAAGACCTTCGCTGCGATTGCGATCGCCCTTTCACTCACCTCGTGCTCTGCGTCGAAATCCGTTCCGGTGCCAACGGACCTCGATCTCGTAGGCCCATATCACCGCGAACCGTTCGAGTGGACGGCGGAACGCTTTGCGCCCCACGTCAGTTTTACGGACACTGACGGCAGTGAGAAATGGCTCTTTGACGCCTTCCTTTTCATCGAGGGGTCGGATGTCTCGAGGGGGCTTCTCTTTACCCTCAGTCCCGATGCCCACTCCGCCAGGAAGGAGTCCTGGGAAGATCAGCTCAGCCGCTGGCTGGGCCCCTCCGGAGGAGTATCGGAGCTGGAAAAAGCCGTTGCCGGGGCAGCTTCCAGGATAGGGAAACCGAAGTCGAAAAGATACGTCTACATAACTGTTCCGGACCCGATAATGTTCGAGAATTTCGCGGACAAATCCTCTTCTACGACATACTGGGGAGACATTGACGGGGAGACACTCGACTTCTCCCGCGTCGAAGACCAGATAAAGGTATGCAAATGGTATATCGACAGGGCGAGGGAGATGTTCAAGGCCCTTCGATGCAAGAATCTCGAACTCGGCGGTTTCTACATCCTTTCCGAGGAGCTCCACCTGAGTTTCGGGGAGACGGAAACTGAGCGCTGGAACTGCCGGTACAAAAGGTGGGAGACCTTCATCCCCGCTATTGCAGATTATGTCCATAAATCGGGGGAAAAGCTCCTTTGGATCCCCTACCATATGGCTCCCGGATACAAGCACTGGAAGGAACTCGGAATCGATATGGCGTGGATGCAGCCTAACTGGTACTGGGACCTCTACTACGGGGATCATCCCTTCGACAGGACCATCGACGCCATCAAGGAGTACGGGATGGGAATGGAACTCGAGTTCGAGTACTCCGCCGTCGCGGCCGAGATGGGCCCCGGCGTAACCGGACCTGACGGCTTTGGAAGGCCCATATTCACCGCGAAGGACGTTCCCGCCCTGCAGGGAAGGGTACGCACCTATATGGACAAGTTCAAACGGGCGGGGCTGTACGGAAAAGCCCCGATAGCGCTGTATTCGGGCACAGACGCCCTTACACAGCTCGCATCGTCGGACGACCCTTCTGACAGGGCTCTGTACCTCGACCTCTGCCGGTTTGTCACCGGAAACCGTGAGCCCCGGGGAGAATCTCCCATTGCAATGAACTGGCTTTCCGTTACGGACGGAGACCTTACCGTGGCGGTTGACGGGGATGTTGCCGCGCTCCGGTACCTTGGGTCCGGGTCCGGTCACAACTATGCCGGCGACGAGGGCCTCTGGAGGCTTTACTACAACACGCTGGAGGAGAAGGAAATAGAGATTTCAGCCCTCGATGAGGACCCGAACGTCTATTATGACGGGGACTCTATCTGCATCGACTATGAAACGCTCGGGGGGAAAGCCTTCGAACTGTCCCTCAGGATATGGATAGAGAACGGGGAAGCGTGCTTTGGAGCATCGCTCCGCAACAACGAGCCCCATACGATAATCCGGGAACTGCAGTATCCGCTTGTCGGGGACCTGAACCTGCCGGACGGATATAAACTGCTTACCACACATACCGGAGGGCAGGTTTTCGACGACCCGGTCCGGAAGATTTCGGACGTGGATGTACGTTCCCTGTATATGACGCCGGCCCAGAAGTTCCGCCAGTATGACCTTCAGTATCCGCGAAACGCCGCATCCAACTGCTTCGCCTTTACGGGAAAAAGGGACGGCCTCTACTTCGGCAGTCACGACACCTCGCTGCAGCAGACCTGGCACGGGCTGAGGACTTATCCGGACAAAGGCACCATCGGCCACGTCACGGAGGATTTCAAGCATCTGGAAGCAGGATTCTACCGCTACCCGAACGTGATGTGCGGAGATTCCTGGACTAACGGCTGCTCGGTCATCGTCCCTTATACTGGCGACTGGACCGAGACCTCGAGGATTTACCGCAGATGGGCTGACACCTGGTGGAAGCACGATGCCGTTCCGGAGTGGGTTTCAGATATGACCGGATGGCAGAGGATTATATTCAAGCATCAGTACGGGGAGTATCAGATCGGAAGAGCACACGTCTGAACTCCAGTCACCAGATCAT
>CALCEJ010000017.1 GCA_937900465.1 uncultured Bacteroidales bacterium
GAATTCACCATCCAGGAAGGCAAGCTCTGGATGCTCCAGTGCCGTATTGGCAAGAGGACCGGTCTCGCCGCTCTCCAGATGGCAGTTGATATGGTGGACGAGGGTCTCATCGACGAGAAGACCGCTGTAATGCGCGTCGCTCCCTCCCAGCTTGACGAAGTTCTCCACCCCATCCTTGACCCCGCTTCCGAGAAGAAGGCAGATGTCCTTGCACAGGGACTTCCCGCATCCCCGGGCGGCGCTGTGGGCCAGATTGTCTTCACTTCCGAGGACGCTATCGAATATGCAAAGGCCGGACGCAAGTGCATCCTTGTCCGTGAGGAGACTTCCCCCGAGGACATCGACGGTATGCACGCTTCCGTAGGTATCCTGACCGAGCGCGGAGGTATGACCTCTCACGCAGCCCTCGTTGCTCGCGGATGGGGCAAGTGCTGCATCGTAGGATGCGACGCCCTGAAGATCAACTTCAAGACCAAGACCGTCCGCTTTGGCGGAATCGACAAGGAGTTCAAGGAAGGCGACTGGCTCAGCCTCAACGGCGCAAAGGGCCTCGTCTATGACGGCAAGATCGACACGATGGACGCCTCCGAGAACCCTCTGTTCGCAAAGTTTATGGGTATGTGCGACAAGTTCCGCAAGCTTGGAATCCGCACTAACGCTGACACCCCCGAGGACGCAGCCCGCGCCCTTAAGTTCGGCGCCCAGGGTATCGGCCTGTTCCGTATCGAGCATATGTTCTACGGCAGGAACTCTGAGATTCCTCTGTCGAAGCTCCGCAAGATGATCCTCTGCGACACTGACGCAGAGCGCAAGGCAGCCCTCGCAGAACTCGAGCCGTTTATGAAGGCCGCAGTAAAGGAGACCCTCCGCGTTATGGACGGCAAGCCCGTCGTGTTCCGTCTCTTGGACCCGCCTCTCCACGAGTTCGTTCCCCAGGGTGACGAGAAGAAGAAAGAGCTCGCCGCTGACCTGCACATCTCCGTAGCCGAGGTCGAGAAGAGGGGCGAAAGCCTCCACGAGGTGAACCCGATGATGGGCCACCGCGGCGTACGTCTGCACGTCTCCTTCCCGCTTATCGCTGAGACCCAGTACCGCGCCATCTTCACCGCTACCGCAGAACTCCAGAAGGAAGGCCTGCACCCTCATCCGGAAATTATGATCCCCGTCACGATTTCCGCACGTGAGCTCAGCTTCCAGAAGGCGATCTGCGAAAAGATCAAGGCAGAGGTCCAGGCCCAGCAGGGTCAGCTCATCGACTACCAGTTCGGTACGATGATCGAAATCCCCCGCGCAGCCCTTACCGCTGACCGTATGGCACGTGAAGCCCAGTTCTTCAGCTTCGGCACCAACGACCTTACCCAGATGACCTTCGGCTTCAGCCGTGACGATATCGGAACCTTCATGGGCGACTATCTTGGCAACAAGATCCTCGACGCAGACCCGTTCCAGCATATCGACACCAAGGCTGTCGGACAGCTCGTAAAGATTGGCGTAGACAAGGGCCGCACACGTCGTCCCGGTCTGCAGTGCGGTATCTGCGGTGAGCACGGCGGCGACCCCGAGTCCATCGAGTTCTTCAACACGATCGGAATCGACTACGTCTCCTGCAGCCCGTTCCGCGTTCCTATCGCCCGCCTCGCCGCCGCGCAGGCCGAAATCCGGCAGAGCAAGTAAGCGAGTGCGCTGAGCGCAGGGTGCGCGTCAATGCGCCCCACGGCACATTTTAAAAGGCCGGCCCCGGTTGAGGGGTCGGTCTTTTTTATTTAAGGGAGGATCTTCTGGTAGGCGAGGCGCTCGGAGCCATCGGCCCAAAGGGAAGTAAAATCTCTTAGAAATTCAGCGCCAGTCCGACGCCTCCCGTCGTAGGGCCCACTGCTACGGACGGTGCGGATCCCAACTTGTCCCTGCCGTAATTCCGGTTATAGTCATCGGCTATCTTGTTAAGCCCACGGTTTCCCTTGATCCAGAGAGGGATACCTGCGCCAAGGCAGGCTGCGCCGGCAAGGCCTGTGACGACAAAAGACGATCCGGAAGAGGACCCGACGCTACTTCCGTATTCGCCCATACTGGACTGAATCTCGGCGACGCTATTACTGTAATCCGAATACATCGCGCCTCCGATGAGCGCTCCGGTAAGGAGTGTGGCGCCGACGGCGGTAAGGGACAAACCCCAGAAGTACTGCGATTTCGCCTTCATATAGTCGCTCCCGTACAGTGATACGCCTATGTAATCTGCCAGATTCTGGCCGTAGAGACGGCCCCTGCGGTCGTAGTAGTGCCCCCAACGATACTCGAGAGGACCATAGGGCCCATCATAATAATCATATACGTAAGGACTCCTGTAACCGAACAGAGACTCGGGAGCGAATGACTTCACCGTCCCATTCTCGAAAACTATCTTGGTGACACGGGAAACGGACATTTTGTAATCAGGCCCATCAGGATTGTCATAGGTCTTATACCAGATATAATCATCGCCGATTTCAATCACCTTGGCCTGGATGGGTTTCGTATCAATCGTGTGAATGACGTCCTGGGCATAAACCCTTCCGGCGAATAAGGCTAGCAACAACATAACAAAGATCTTTCTACTCATAAAACCTCCTTCTTTAGTTTTCTTTTGTGTAGAATCAATGCCGCAATAAGCATGCCAATCGGGAATAAAAATCGGGGCCTCAGAACGCTGAGAGGCAGATTCTCGACGGCAGGGAAAGGTTTTTGTGGTATTCTGTCCATATTCACCCCCCGGCCCCGGCCCCGTCCGCCAAACGTACACCAACTTACAGTTTTTGGCCGTTTTTCTGCATTTTGGTGTACGCCCCCGGGCAAAAATGGCAGAGGGGCGAGCCTGGCCGTTCTTTGTCGCATTATCTATTTTATTTCCAGCAGAATTGCTATCTTAGTAGCGGAAAATATTGGTCTATGTCAGTGGGTAACAACAAAAAGCTATCAGTAAAACAGTTTATTGAGCAGTGGTCCGGAAAGGGCTATGAGAAAGGGGAAACACAACGATTCTGGATGGCCCTTCTCCACGATGTTCTGCGCGTAGAGAATCCTATCAACGCCCTTGAGTTTGAGATTCCCGTCAAAACCATAACTAAGGAAAAGGGCTCCGACTTCATTGACGCCTACATCCCGGAGACCAAAGTCCTTATCGAGCAAAAGGGCTCTCACATAGACCTGAACGCAAAATACCGTCAGTCTGACGGGTCAGAATTGACACCCTACCAGCAGGCGAGACGCTACGCTGCGGGACTGCCTGTGTCAATGAGTCCAAGATGGATTGTAGCCTGCAATTTCAAGACGTTCGAAGTCCACGATATGGAGCACCCGAATGATGCCCCGGAAATCATTCATCTTGCGGACCTTGAAAAGGAATACTCCCGGCTCTCCTTCCTTGTGGACGATACCAATATCCACCTGAAAAAAGAGCTGGAAGTTTCCATCCAGGCCGGAGAAATCGTCGGTGTGCTCTACGACAAGATTCTCGCACAATACCGCGACCCGGATAATCCCGAAACTCAGAAGGCGCTGAACAAGCTCTGTGTCCGCCTGGTATTCTGCCTCTACGCTGAGGACGCCGGCATATTCGGCTCCAAGAATATGTTCCACGACTATATGTCACAGTTCAGTGCTGGTGAATTCCGGGAGAAGCTTATCAAACTGTTCCGCATCCTGGACCAGAAACCTGAGGACCGCGACCCTTATGAGGACGAGAAACTGCTGGCCTTCCCATATGTAAACGGCGGAATGTTCGCCGGAGATATCGAGATACCGCGAATCAATGAAGAGATTCGGGACCTCATCCTGCAGCGTGCATCTGACGATTTCGACTGGTCCCTCATCAGCCCCACCATCTTCGGAGCCGTGTTCGAGAGCACGTTGAACCCGGAGACTCGTCGAGCGGGTGGAATGCATTACACCAGCATCGAGAACATCCACAAGGTCATTGACCCGCTGTTCCTGGACGACCTCAAAGCAGAGTTGACTGATATCAAGGCTACTTCCGTTGCCAAGACTAAGAAAGACCGGGCCTATGCCTTCCAGGACAAACTGGCAAGCCTCAAGTTTTTTGACCCTGCCTGCGGCTCCGGAAACTTCCTGACGGAATCCTATACCTCGCTCCGACGACTTGAAAACGAAGCGCTTCGTATCATTTACGGAGGCGACCGCGTGATTGGCGAGATGGCGGATCCGATTAAAGTTTCAATCAACCAGTTCTATGGCATAGAGATCAACGACTTCGCTTGCTCCGTGGCCCAGACCGCACTTTGGATTGCCGAGAGCCAGATGATGCAGGAGACGGATGAAATCGTGGGCTTCAACCTTGACCCGCTGCCGCTGAAGACCTACACCAACATCCACGAAGGCAATGCGCTCAGGATGGATTGGAACGAGGTAGTTCCGGCAAGTGAGCTGGACTATATAATGGGGAATCCGCCGTTTCTGGGCTATTCCATTCAGAATGAGAGCCAGAAAGAAGATATGCTTTCTGTCCTTGTTGACGAGAAGGGCAAGCCGTACAAGACGGCTGGAAAGGTTGATTACGTGTCTGCCTGGTACTTCAAATCCGCGATGCTGATGCAGGAGAATCCCCGAATCCACGCAGCCCTTGTATCAACGAACAGTATCACCCAGGGAGAACAGGTTGCCGGAGTCTGGGGACCACTTATGAAGCGCTTTGGCATTCATATAGATTTCGCGTGGAGAACATTCACGTGGGATAGTGAGGCAACACAGAAAGCCCACGTCCACTGCGTCATCGTCGGTTTCTCCCTCTGTCATTCTTTCCAGCGCAAGCGAAGAATCTATGACGGGAAGGAGAGTATCGAGGCCTCAAATATCAACGGATACCTGGTCGATGCTGATAATGTGTTCATCGAAAACAGGAGTACTCCGGTGTGCAATGTTCCGTCTATGACAACAGGTAACAGGCCGGCAGATGGTGGAAACCTCATTATTGAAGCATCTGACTATGAGGAATTCATCAAATCAGATCCGGAATCTGTACGTTACATCAAAAAACTCGTCGGGAGCGAAGAGTTTATCAATAACAAAAAGCGGTATTGCCTATGGCTTGTCGGTGTTTCTCCTTCTGAGTTAAGGAAAATGCCCAAGGTGATGGAAAGAGTCACTGCTTGCCGTGAGAACCGTTTGGCCGCTCCTGATCCCGGACGGAGAAAACTCGCTGACACCCCGACTCTCTTCCGCGAAACAAAGAATCCTTCCACGTATATTGTCGTTCCTGCAACTTCATCAGAAAGGCGCCTTTATATTCCTATGGGGTTCCTGACAGATGACACGATACCGACAAATGCCGTGACCATTATACCTGAAGCATCTGTCTACCACTTTGGCATTTTGGAATCAAGCGTTCATATGGCTTGGATGAGGGTGGTTTGTGGACGACTGGAGATAAGTTATCGTTATTCAAAGGACATAGTCTATAACAATTTCCCTTGGCCGGAGCCCACAGAATCCATAAAAGAGAAGATAGGTCAAACAGCCCGGGCAATTCTTGACGCTCGCGCACTGTACCCCGATAGCAGCCTCGCTGATTTGTATGACGATGTCGCTATGCCCCCCGAACTCCGCAAGGCCCACCGTGCCAACGATGCCGCCGTCCTAGAGGCCTACGGCTTCCCCCGTGACGCCTCCGAATCCGACATCGTAGCCCGTCTTTTCAAGATGTATCAGGGACTAACCTCATAGGAGCGGGGAAGGTCGGGCCCATTTTTGGGGAAGGTGCCGGCTGGTTTTGGGGAAGGTCCCTATGTTAGGCCAGAGTTCCGGGGAAGGTCGGGCCCTTTTTTGGGGAAGGTGCCGGCTGGTTTTGGGGAAGGTTGGAAAACAGGGGCAGGACCTTCCCCGGGGAATCATGGGCTAGGGGTGCTGTGATGGCGTTTCCGTGGGGAAGGTCCCCCGCGCAAAAACCAACCTTCCCCAAAAAACGAGGGGACCTTCCCCAAAGTGCCGAAGCCGTTAGGGTCGCCGCCGCGGCCCGTGGGCAAAATGGGGTGGTTTTGCACACGAGGGGGTGGCAAATCCGGTCGCCGTAGGCAGGTGGGCGAAGGGCGAAGGGGGTGGCGAAGGAAACGCGAAGGGGTGGCAAATCCGGTCGCCGTGGGCAAAATGGGGTGCGACGGAGAAAGGGCGGCAGAGCGTGGGGTGACGAAGGAAGTGCGGAGCGGAGGAATTGGTTTTTCCGGCACCGCCCGGAAAAATAATTCCTTCCGCGCAGCAGGGCAACGCCGCCGCCCCCCGTGGGCAAAATGGGGTGTTTTCGCACACGGGGCTGTATGTAGGGGACGGGCCAGGGCCTGCCCGAGCTGTCTCTGTAGGGACGGGCCGGGGCCCACCCGAGCAGTCTCTATGGACCCGACCCGACCCGGCCGAGCCTAGCCGAGGAACCGGCAGGGCCTAGCAGAGGACCCGACCGGGCCTAGCCGAGGATAGTCCTCAGAGCCTCAATGTTGCGCTCGTTGTGGATATCCTTGGCGTCCGCTGTGTAGAGGTAGTCAAGGAGGTCAGCGTAGTGCTCTTCAACCTTTCCACGGACGATCTTCATCGTGGAGTTCATCATACGGTTAGCGATGGTGAATTCCTGGTCGCAGACACCGATTGTCGAGGGAAGCCAGCGCTCAGGGAAGACACCCTCACGGGCGCCGCCCTTCCTGTAAGCGTCGACATCAGCCTGGATAAGGTCGAGCATATATCGCTTTGCCCCATCCGTTGAAGGGTCAAGGCCTTTCTTCTTAGCAGCCTCAGCGAGGGCGTTCTTGTCCGGAACGACGAGGGCGACGCAGAAGGGGTTCTGGTTGTTGTGGAGCACGCAGTTTGCGACCCACTTGGATGTCTCGGTGAGGTTATCCTCAAAGCCTTCCGGGGAGTATTTCTCACCGTCGGAGGAGATAAGGAGGCTCTTGAAGCGGCCCACGACATAAAGGAAATCGGGATCATCCGGGCAGATATAGCCCATATCGCCGGTGTGGAGCCATCCGTCGATGATGGTGTCAGCCGTCGCCTTGGGGTTCTTCCAGTAGCCGGCCATCACGTTTTCGCCGCGGACGACGATCTCGCCGCGGGTGCCGTGGGGAACTTCCTTGCCCTCTGCGTCGAGGATGACACAGTCCATAGGCTTCACAATACGGCCGGAGGAGCCGAAGCGGGCGTGGCCGGTAGAGTTTGCGCAGATGATCGGGGTTGCCTCAGTAAGGCCGTAGCCCTGGAACATAGGCATACCCACAGCGCAGAAGAACCTCTGGAGCTCGATATCCAGGAGGGCGCCTCCGCCTACAAAGAACTGCATCCTTCCGCCGAAGCTCTCACGGACCTTCTTGAACAGGATCTTGTCGAACAGGTCCACGAGAGGCTTCCTCCAGAAGGTTCCGCCGGTTCCGCGATTGTAGTATTCCTTGTTGTACTTGATGGCATTGTTAAGGGCGAAGTTGAAGAGCTTTTCAACCTTCGGGCCCTGCTTCTTGATTCCGGCCTCGATGTTCTTCTTGAAGTTACGGGCGAGGGCGGGAACGGAAAGCATAACGTGGGGACGGACCTCGGAGATGGCGGCAGGGACATTCCTCAGGGTTGCGAGGGCATTCTTCCCGATGGGGACGAATGCGATGGACCCGCCGTAGTACATAATGGTGTACATACCGGCAACGTGAGCGAAGCAGTGATCCAGAGGAAGGATGATAAGCATCACGGCGTTCTCATCGATGGAGATGACGGAGTGACCCTGGGCGACGTTCGCCGTGTAGTTACGGTGAGTCAGGAGAATTCCCTTGGGATCAGCGGTAGTTCCCGAAGTGTAGGAAATGTTTGCGTAATCGTCCGGGCCGATGCTCTTGTAGCGGGCGACGAAATCAGCTTCGTGGGCCTTGAGGAATTCGTCTCCCATCTTCTGGATTTCCGACATACGGATTTCCTTGGGGCCGAGCGGGAGGATGTCCTCTTCAAAGAAAGCGGTATCGTCGAATACGATGACCTTCTGGACATCCGGGCATTCGGGGAGGATTGCGCGGATCTTCGGAAGATGGTTTCCGGAGACGAGGATCCACTTGGACTCGGAGTGATTGATACGGAAAACGAGGTCCTTGCCGTCGCCGAGGTTCACGGAGAGGGGAACGTCGGTTGCGCCGGCATACATTGCGCCCAGCTCCGCAAGGATCCACATTGAACGGCTTTCGGACAGAAGGGCGATCTTGTCGCCTTTTTCGAGTCCCAGGGACATCAGTCCCGCACCGATTCTGTATGCTTCTTTACGGGTCTGCTCCTGGGTTATCTCAGTCCAGACTCCGTCCTTTTTCTCACGAAGGTACACGTGGTCAGCGAATTTGTGAGTATACTCCTCGACAAAATCGATGATGGTAGTTCTTTTTACTTCTTCCATAGTATTTTCAGGTGTGATTAGTCAGTCGGGAACAGGCCGAAGAGTTCAGCGTCGATCTTGTCGGTGATGACCTGGAAGTCCTCAGGACGGTTCTCGAACTTGATCGTATCCACGTCGATGATCAGCAGACGGGACTTATAGTCCTTGATCCAATCCTCATAACGCTGGTTCAAGCCGGTGATGTAGTCGATGCGGATGCTCCTCTCGTACTCACGGCCACGTTTCTGGATCTGGGCTATAAGGTTGGGGATGCTGGAGCGGAGGTAGATCAGCAGATCCGGCGGGTTCACAAGGGACATCATAAGGTCAAACAGGTCCGAATAGTTTTCGAAGTCGCGCGTTGACATAAGGCCCATACCGTGAAGGTTGGGGGCGAAAATACGGGCGTCTTCGTAAATGGTCCGGTCCTGGATGATGATCTCCTTTTTCTTGGAGATCTCAACAACGTCCTGGAAACGCTTGTTCAGGAAGTAGATCTGCAGATTGAACGACCATCTCTCCATATCCTCGTAGAAGTCTGCAAGATAGGGATTGAAATCCACGGATTCGAATTTCGGAGTCCAGCCGTAATGGGCTGCAAGCATTTTGGTAAGGGTGGTCTTTCCACTTCCTATGTTACCGGCGATTGCTATATGCATAGTACATCACTTATTAGTTTGCAAAGATAACAATTTAATTCAGAACAGTCCATAGAGTTCCGCATCTATGCGGTCCGTGATAAGGGCGAAGTCCTCCGGACGGTTCAGGAAGTCCAGATTGTCCGCGTCGATGACGATCAGGCGGCCCTTGTAGCCCGAAATCCACTCCTCATAGCGTTTGTTCAGGCCGTCAAGGTAGTCGATGCTTATCGTTTGCTCATAGTCGCGGCCGCGTTTCTGGATTTGCGAGACAAGATGTTCTATGGAACTTTTCAGATATATCATCAGGTCCGGCTCCTTCACGATGGACATCATCACGTTGAACGTATCCATATAGGTGTTGAAATCCCGTTCGGAGAGGTTTCCCTGCGCGTAGTTGTTTGCAACGAAGATATAGACGCCTTCGAAAAGGGTACGGTCCTGGATTATGACATCATCGCATTTGGAGATTTCAAGGACGTCGTGGAGCCGCTGGTTCAGGAAGTACATCTCCAGCGCAAAGGACCATCTTTTTATGTCCGCATAGTAATCAGCCAGATAGGGGTTGTAGGTAACGGACTCGAACTTCGGGGTCCATCCGTAATGCTCCGCAAGGAGGGTTGTCAGTGTGGTTTTTCCGCTGCCTATGTTTCCGGCTATTCCGATATGCATTTGAAGGCGTATTAATTCTCAGGTATTTTACAAAATAACACAAACTTTTGTAAATTTGCAAAGTAAATATATGGCTCAGATAAAAGTTTTCAGGTTTAACGCCCTTGAGGCCAACTGCATCGTCCTACGGCGGGACGGACGGGATGACTGCATTGTCATCGACCCCGGAATGTACACAGACGACGAGGCCTCCGCCCTGAAAGATTATCTTTCCGGTAACAACCTCACCCCCGCCGCCATCCTTCTCACCCACGGCCACTTCGACCATATCTTCGGGGTCCATTATTTCCCCGGCGTCAGGGTCTGTATGCACCCTGCGGACAAGGCAGTCGTGAAGGGCAGCGAGGAATACATCCCCCGGAAAAGGCGCGAGGCCGGAGACTTCCGCTTCCCTACCGTGGACATAGAAGACGGCGAAATACTTGACATCGCCGGACTGCGTCTTCGCGTAATCCATACTCCCGGCCATACCCCGGGAGGCGTGTGCTACTATCTCGAAGATGATAATCTTCTCATCGCAGGAGACACCCTTTTCGCCGGATCCATCGGCCGGACTGACCTTCCCGGCGGAGACTACGACGCCCTTATGGACAGCCTCCTTCGCAAAGTGCTCGCCCTCCCCGGCGACACGGACGTTCTCCCCGGCCACGGCATTATGACAAACATCGCCCGCGAGGCTATGACTAACCCCTTCCTTCAACCGTTCAACGAGCCTGACGGCGCGCCGGATGAAGGACTTCTAATAGATGGTTTATTATGAAAAAAACTCTTCTTGTAATTGTTGCCGCGCTCCTCGGAGTCGTTTCCGCCAGCGCCCAATATGTAAGTGACGAAGCTGAAGCCCTCGCCCAGGAACCCGCCTCTCTCGCCGCCCGGAAAGGCGGCCGCATCGCTCTCGACGGGAGCCGCCTTAGGAAAGACGCGACGATTGCCCTTCTTGCCGATGTCGACGGCGAAAACCTTTACCCTGCCTGGCACAAGGCCAAGGCCTGGAGGGGCGCCGGAATCGGAATGATTGCAGGAGGATCCACCGTTGCCGTCGTCGGCGCGGGGTTTGTCGTTGTTTATGGACTCGCAGCTGTGTTAGGAATCGCAATCGGCGCATCGGCGGAAGCTATGGCAGGCGGTGACGGCAGCCAGGCTGCGGACAGCATATCGGCGGAAATTGAGCCTTATATAGTCGGCGGCACCGCAGCGATGTTCATCGGGGCGGGAACGGCCATTGCCGGAATCCCGGTTACAGTCGTCAATTGCAGGAAGATGACAAAGATTGTCCACCGCTACAATGACAGCGTTACAGAGACGTCCCTTCCAGAACCTTCTCCCGAGGTCACACTAAGCTTCGGTCCCACGCGCTCCGGAGTGGGCGTAGCCCTGAATTTCTAGGGGTTGCTATTTGGGAAATAATTCCCTATATTTGTAATCTATGGGCTCGAAGGAGAAACAGTGGATCGTAAAACCGGCGGCTGACCCTGAAAAGGTGAAGCGTCTGTCGGCGGAGGTGGGCATTGATTCCGTCCTTGCGGGCCTTCTGATTCAGAGGGGGGTAGAGACTTTCGAGGATGCCCGGAAGTTCTTCCGTCCCTCGCTCTCCGACCTTCACGACCCCTTCCTTATGAAGGATATGGACAAGGCCGTGGAGCGTCTCCACAGGGCGATCACTGACGGCGAAAAGATTCTCGTTTACGGCGACTACGACGTCGACGGCACAACCGCCGTGGCCCAGGTCTATTCCTTCATCCTCCGATTCACCTCCCGCGTGGGCTTCTATATTCCGGACCGCTATGATGAAGGATACGGACTGTCGTTCAAGGGTATAGACTGGGCGTCGGACAACGGATACAACCTCGTAATCACCCTCGACTGCGGAATCAAGGCTATTGACAAGGTGGAATACGCCAGGGGGAAGGGTATAGAGGTCATCATCTGCGACCATCACCTTCCTGAGGACGAACTTCCCAAGGCCGTCGCCGTACTGGACCCGAAACGGGAAGACTGCGATTATCCCTTCGATGACCTCTGCGGCTGCGGAGTGGGATTCAAGTTCGTCCAGGGCTATTGCCTCAAATACGGCATTCCCTTCGAAACGCTGGAACCGCTGCTGGACCTCCAGGTGGTTTCGATTGCGTCGGACCTCGTAACGATGGTGGGCGAAAACAGGATCCTGGCGCATTATGGGCTGAAAAGGCTCAACGAGAATCCCCGGAAGGGGCTTCTCGCAATGATAAACCTTTCGAAGCTGGAGCCCGGGCACGTAACTATCGACGATATCGTCTTCAAGATCGGTCCCCGAATCAACGCCGCCGGGCGTATGGAATCCGGCCGTCTCGCGGTGGAACTCCTTACGGCCATCGATGACAAGGCGGCGCTCCGCATCGGCGAAAAGATCAACGACAACAACAACGAGCGCAAGAACATCGACCGTGAAATTACCCAGGAGGCGCTGGAGATGGTCCAGAACGGGACCGCGCTCGAAACTGAGAACGTTACGATCGTATATAATCCAACCTGGAACAAGGGCGTCGTAGGTATCGTCGCTTCGCGTCTTGTGGAAGCGTACTACAAGCCCACGGTCGTTCTCACCAAGTCCAACGGAATGGTCACCGGCTCCGCCAGAAGCGTCCAGGGCTTTGACCTTTATGCCGCAATCGAGAGCTGCGCGGACCTTCTGGAGAACTTCGGCGGTCACGTCTATGCGGCCGGTATGACTCTCCGGGAAGAAAACCTTCCCGAATTCTGCCGCCGGATGAACAAGTTCGTCTCCGGAACGATCACGGCGGAGGAACTGACCCCCGTCGTCGAAATCGACTCCCGTCTGGACTTTGCCCAGATCACCCCAAAATTCTTCCGTATCCTCAAGCAGTTCCAGCCCTTCGGCCCCGGCAACGTCAATCCGGTCTTTTTGACAGAGGACGTCTATGAGTCAGGCAACGGCCGCAAGGTTGGCGCCGGCGGGGTCCATATGAAGCTGGACCTTATGCAGGAATCCCAGCCCTACCGCCAGATCGCGGCCATCGCCTTCAATATGTCCGAATACTACGACTACATCAAGGAAGGCAACCCCATAGACATCTGCTACTGCGTCGTCGAAAACTTCTACCGCGGCGCCTCCACGATGCAGCTGCGCCTGCGCGATATGCGTGAGCGCAACGAAATCATCTGATTTCCCGCCTAGGACAGGACTTCCCTTAGATAGGGGCCGGTGACGGAGGAGGGGTTGGATGCAATCTGCTCCGGGGTCCCCTCAGCTACGACAATGCCGCCGCGCCGCCCGCCTTCCGGGCCCATATCCAAAATCCAGTCGACCGATTTGAGGACATCCAGGTTATGTTCGATGATGATGACGGTGTTTCCCGCATCGACAAGACGCTGGAGAACGCCAAGGAGGACCTTGATATCTTCGAAATGGAGACCGGTGGTGGGCTCGTCAAGGATGTAGAGCGTGTTGCCGGTAGACTTGTGGGAAAGCTCCGCGGCAAGTTTCATACGCTGCGATTCTCCTCCCGAGAGGGTCACTGCCGACTGCCCGAGATGGACATATCCAAGGCCCACATCGACAAGGGCCTTGAGCTTTGTCGAGATCTTCGGGATGCCCTTGAAGAACTCATAGGCCTCGGAGATGGGCATTTCAAGGACGTCATTGATGTTCTTTCCCTTGTAGCGGACCGCCAGGGTGTCTTCCTTGTAGCGGCGGCCACGGCACTGGTCACAGACCACGTGGACCGAAGGGAGGAAATTCATCTCGATGACCTTGATTCCGGCGCCCTTGCACTCCTCGCACCGGCCGCCGGGGACGTTGAATGAGAAACGTCCGGCCTTGAAGCCCCGGACCTTCGCGTCGCGGGTTTCCTCGAAGAGAGCGCGGATATCGTTAAAGACTCCGGTAAAGGTTGCCGGGTTACTTCGCGGTGTACGGCCTATGGGCGACTGGTCTATCTCAATAAGTTTGTCGATGTACTCTATCCCCTCCAGGGCATCATACGGAAGGGGTTTATCCTTCGAACGGTAGAACTTTTTCCGGAGAATACGCATCAGCGTCTCATTGACAAGAGTGGATTTTCCACTTCCGGAAACACCGGCGACGCCTGTCAGCGTCCCAAGGGGGAACTCCACGTCGATGTGCCTCAGGTTGTTCCCTGACGCCCCCCGAAGCACAAGCTTCCGGCCGTTTCCGCGGCGCCTCTCCGCCGGAACTTCTATCGCCCTTCGCCCCTCGAGATAATCCAGCGTCAGCGAAGCAGAGGCCTCCGGGTGCGAAGGGTGACGAAGGAAGTGCGGGTCTGCAGAGGCCCCCGGGTGCGAAGGGTGACGAAGGAAGGCCGAAGACGGAAATTGGTTTTTCGGGTCCCGTCCCGAAAAATAATTCCCGTCGGAGGCAGGGCCTGCAGAGGCCTCTGCTGGCGATGGGAGAACCATAACGGAAGCCTCCTCAGGAGTAGGCTCCCGACGTCCGAGAAGGACAGGGACCGGCGCGGAAACGCAAACCCTGCCGCCGTTCTCCCCCGCCCCGGGGCCGATGTCGACAAGCCAGTCAGCGGAGAGCATAGTCTCAAGGTCGTGCTCAACAACCATCACGGAATTACCCTCATCCCGAAGCGTACGGAGAGAGCGGATAAGCTTCCTGTTATCTTTCTGATGGAGGCCAATCGAAGGCTCGTCAAGGATGTAGAGCACGTTGACAAGGCGCGAGCCAATCTGGGTCGCAAGGCGGATGCGCTGGGACTCACCGCCCGAAAGAGAGCCGGTAGCCCTGTCCAGCGAAAGGTATTCAAGGCCCACGTCGAGCATAAACTGCACCCTTTCCCGAAGTTCTTTCAATATATCCCCCGAAACCGCCTTTTCACGGGCATTCATAGTCTCCGGAATCCGGTCCAGCCAGGCGCGGAGTTCGGACATCTCCATAGACGCAACCTCAGCGATTGTCTTGCCGTCCACCTTGAAACAGAGAGCCTCGCTGCAAAGCCTTGTTCCGTGGCAGTCCGGGCACACGACGGTATCCTCGATATCGCCGATCACTCCGCCCCAGGATTCCATCTCCGAGAGATTGCCCTCCCCTACGCGGAAGAGCTCATCGGAACCGTACAGCAACAGGGTGACGGCCTCGTCCGGGAGGGCAGCGATGGGGTCGAACAGGGAGAAATTGTATTTTCTCGCAATGGACCTGAGGATGTCGAACTTGCGGCCTTCACGAACCTTTCCAAGGGGGACTATTCCGCCTTCGGCGATGGACTTCTCGCGGTCAGGGATGATTGTGTCAACGTTCACGTCGACGATGGTCCCGAGACCTTTACAATGGCGGCAGTAGCCCTCCGGAGAGTTGAACGAGAAGGTATGGGGCTGGGGTTCCTGCAGGGAGACGCCGCTGTCCGGGTCTACGAGATGCTTCGAGTAGTGATGCATCTGGAGGGTCTCCGCGTCAAGGATCGCGACGGAGCCCTTGCCTATGTTAAGGGCGTGGGTGAGCGAGTCACGGACCCTCCTGTCATCGCCGGCGCCCGGGCGGAGCTTGTCCACGACGAGCTCGATGAAATGGACCTTGTAACGGTCCAGGGCGGTGACTTCCGACAGGTCCATTATTTCCCCGTCGATACGGATCTCGGTGAAGCCGCGCTTCCGCATCTGCTCGAAAAGCTCCTTGTAGTGACCTTTACGGCCGCGGACGACGGGAGCGAGAAGATAGCAGCGCCGGTCTTTGTAACCCGTCATTATCAGATCCGCAATCTGCTCGTCAGTGTAGCGGACCATCTCCTTTCCGGAGACGGGAGAAAAGGCGCGGGAGCCCTTTGCGTACAGAAGGCGCAGGAAGTCGTAGATTTCAGTGATGGTCCCGACCGTCGAGCGGGGGTTGTTTCCCGTTGTCTTCTGCTCTATTGCGATGATGGGGCTGAGGCCTGTGATTTCCTCCACCTCGGGCCTTTCCAGTATGCCCATAAAATGCTTCGCATAGGTGGAGAGGGTATCCATATAACGGCGCTGTCCCTCAGCATAGAGCGTATCGAACGCAAGCGAGGACTTTCCGCTTCCGGAAAGCCCCGTCACGACGACAAACTCGCCCCTCGGGATGGAGAGGTCCACATCCTTGAGGTTGTTCGAGGATGCGCCCTTTACGTGGATGTAACCCTTCACAGCGTCTGTCCTCCGATGAATTCCCTTAAGATTGAAGTAGGAGGGATAGCCTCTATCTCAGAAGGCTGGAGAGCCACGATATACTCGAGGAACTTCAGCAGGCGGACAGCCACCGTGTATGCCGGAGACGTGGGAAGAATGCGCCTCAGAAGGGGTTCTGCATAATATTTCAGGAGGGGAAGCTCATAAAGGAGAGCGGAGTTGAACTGGGCGTCCGCATTCTCCTGGAACGGGAAGATGTAGCGGTTTTCGCCGCGCCGGACGGACGGCCAGCGGATTATCGTATCCTCCGGAGTAATGCCGCGGGTGCGGTTGTCGCGGACCATCCTCCGAAGAAGCCTGTTGTCTGTCGTAGAGATGTTCGTATTCTCATCCAGCCGGAGCGAAGTCAAGGCCGATGCATAAACCCTGAATATCCTCGTCTGGTCCACAGAGGGGACCATCGCGGGATCCAGCGCGTGGATACCTTCCATAATCAGGATGTCATCCGGGCCAAGACTCATCGTATTCCCTTCGAAGAAAGGTTCTCCCTTCTTGAAGTCGTAGCGGGGGACCTCCACCGCACCACCGTCCAGAAGGGTGTTGAGGTGATTCCCGAGGAGTTCCAGGTCCATCGCCTCAAGCGCCTCGAAGTCGTAATGTCCGTCCTCGTCCTTAGGGGTCCGGTCCCTTGATACGAAGTAATTGTCCAGCTCGATGACCTTCGGGTTGAGCCCGAGGACACGGAGCTGCTGGGCGATACGAAGCGCGGAGGACGTTTTTCCGCTGGAGGACGGGCCGGCAAGGAAGACTATGCGGATACGGTCCTTTTCAGCCGCAATCTTGTCCGCAATTGCGGCATACTCCCGCTCCTGACGGGCTTCGCTGAGGTTGATCAGCTTCACGGCGCCTCCATCCAGAAGCGTCCTGTTCAGGGAGCCCACGGAAACGATTCCCGTGTTGATGCACCATTTCCCGTATTCCCGGAGGGTATCCGAGAGCTTCTTCTGCTCGCGGTAAGGGATTACCTTGGTGATGTCATCATCCAAAGGGTACTGGAGACACAGGCCGTCGCAGAAAGGCAGCAGGTCGAAGACACCCAGACCTCCCGTAGACCAGCAAAGGGGCCCGTGGAGGGAATCCGGCATCTCCCCCAGACGATACACGCTGCAAAAATACCGGCCCACAGACCTCTGGAGCTCCGCTTTCAGGGGCTGGCCGCCCTTCTCGAACAGCGCCTCAGCTTCCGAAGCCAGCATCTTCTCCTTGGTGAAATGGACATCGGCCTGGATGATTCGCTTCATCTCTTCCTTGAGAAGGTCGATATCCGCATCCGAGAGCTTGTCGGCTCTGATTCCGTCGGAGCTGACCTCACAGTAAAGGCCGCTGGGGAGGGAATGATGGAGCATCAGCGTCTTCCCGGGGAACACTTTTCTCACGGCCCATTGCAGAATCATCGTAAGGGAGCGGATATATGTCCGCCTCCCGTCCGGATGAGAGTATCCGATGAATACAATCTCGTGCGGCGAGAATATCTCGTAGCCCAGTTCCTTAAGTTTATTGTCAACAATTGCCGCGAGGATCGGGTAACGGCGCCCGGTTTTCGGGTCCGTTACGGTTCCGTCCGTACCAGTTGCCGCGAGGGCTTTCAGCGTCGTTCCCTTGGATACGCGAATGAGTTCCCCCTGAAGATGGACTTCAACCATTTATCTTATCTCCCTGATTGATATTGCAAATCCGCCGCTGCGGGCCATCTTCATATCGAGGACGGTGTTGCAGTCGACATTCTGTTTCGTGATTGTGTAGGCCTTGGGATTGGTCTCGTAGTCTGCGTCCGGAGCGTCCGCATAGATCGTCGCCTCATACCTCAGGACGGGGTTGAGGAACCCGAGGTCCACCTTGACCTCTTTGGCCTTTTCGCCGCAGATTCCGCCGACGTACCAGACGTCACGTGGCGTTGCTCTCTCGAGATCCTTTGCCGTTGCGTCGGGACCGAGGGCATAGACATAACGGGCCGCGCCGGAGAGCATATCCTTCTTTCCGTCCGGGAGCTTCGCAACTCCTTCGCCGGAGGCGTTGAGGGAACTGATGCGGGGCTTACGGGCGGTGACGATGTATTCCATAGGCTCCGCCTCAAGGTACAATGTCTTTTCCCAGTCCACTGCGACATCCTTTATGAATTGGAACGCGTCCAGGTATTTTGCGTAGTTCTCGGGGGTGTCCGCCGCCATCTGAAGGGGCGAGTAGAAGGTTACATAGAGGCCAAGCTGGTTGCAGATGGTGTGACGCATGGGCCTGTGGTCATTCGGATTCAGCACGGACAGATCGACCTCCAGGATGCCGGGGGTATAGTCCATAGGGCCACCCTGGAGACGGGTGAAAGGAAGGACGCAGGTATGGCCGGGGTTGATATCCGCGCGATACTCCGTGCCCATCGCAGCCTCATTTCCGATGAGGTTCGGATACGTACGGCACAGGCCTGTAGGACGGACCGCTTCGTGGCCGTTGACCATAATATGATGCTTTGCGGCTTCTTCGAGGCAGAACTGGTAGTGGTTGATCATATACTGCGAGTAGTGACGCTCGCCGTAGGGGATAAGGTCACCTACATATCCGCTCTTTACGGCGTTGTAGCCGTACTTGTCCATAAGGTCATAGGCCTCGTCTATCCAGCGTTCGTAGTTGACGGTGGAGGAAGACGTCTCGTGATGCATCACGATGCGGATTCCCTTGCTGTGGGCATACTCGTTCAGGGCGGGAAGGTCGAAATCCGGGTGAGGTGTGATGAAGTCGAAGACAAAGTCCTTCTTGCATCCGAACCAGTCCTCCCATCCTTCGTTCCATCCCTCGACAAGGACAGCGTCGAAGCCGTTCTCCGCGGCAAAGTCTATGTAGCGGCGGACATTCTCGTTGTTGGCGCCGTGGACACCGTTGGGTTTGAGGGCCCTGTAGTCAGTGACTCCAAGCTGCACGGAGGGAACGTCGTAGGTGTATGCCCAGCTGGACTTTCCTACGATCATCTCCCACCATACACCCATATACTTTACCGGATGAATCCAGCTTACGTCGTCATAGGCGCAAGGGTCGTTGAGGTTGAGGATAAGGCGCGACGCGAGGGTTTTCGTTGCCGATGTTGTCACCATAACCGTCCTCCAGGGGGTCTTGCAAGGGGTTTGCATACGGCCCTTGACGTCCTGGGCGTCAGGAGTGAGCCAGGTACGGAAGGTAAGGGTCCTGGGGTTAAGGTCGAGATTCGTCGTGGGATAATTCAGGACTGCAGCCTCGTGGATATTGATATAAAGTCCGGAGTCCGTCTTCATCTGGAGGGCGGTCTGGACGCTAGTCGGAGCGACCTCCTCCTGGGATGCCTGATAGATGCGGGTGCCGTAATTGAGTTTCTCAATCTCGGAGAGGCGGCTCTTCGTATAATTGTACTCCTGGGAGTCATAGTCTCCGCTTATCCACCACGCGGTGTGGTTCCCTGCCATAGCGAACTCCGTGAGTTCTTCCTTGATGTTGAAATAGCGGAGATAGTTCTCCTGGGGGAACTCGTAGCGGAATCCCAGTCCGTCGTCATAGAGGCGGAACCGGACGTTCATTATTGCGCCGTTGTCCTTTTTCAGGGAGACGAGGAGTTCGTTGTAATGGTTCCTGATCTTTGATTCCTCTCCCCATACGGTTTCCCACTCTTCATCCTTGGAGTCTGTCGCGCTGCTTATGAGGGAGAATCCATCCTTGAGGTCTCCGTCTGCGACGAAGCGCTGGTTCTGGAGCAGCTCGAATCCAAGTCTGGAGGGAAGGACTACGGCCTCATCACCGTGATATAGGTCGTAGTAGGGCACTCCGCCGATGACGGCGAAATGGGCCGTAAGGGAAGAGCCGGGACTCGTCAGGGTGAGCGAGTCGGAGGGCATATTGACGGGCTTGTTGCAGGCGGCGAGGGTGAGTATTGCTGCCGCGGCAAGGAGTAAGTGCTTTTTCATCGGCTATTTCGTAAGTACAATGTATTCTCCGGGTGCGAGGGTAAGGGTAAAGTTTCCTGCAGGGACGGCCTCGCCGGTAAAGGCGTTTGTATAGGCGCCGTCAAGCGCTATCTCGAAGGTCTCGGGGGCGGCTTCGAGGTTCAGGAACGGGGTTCCGCCGGTAGTGCCCTGGGGGCGGTTGTCGTTCGCCTGGACGGCGACTTCCTCCACGGATTCTTCCTCCTCGGGGGCTACGCCGAAGTTAGCTGCGACGATGACCTTGTTGCCCTTGATGGCCCTGCTATAAGCGATAACGCCTTCAGGTGCGTCGATGTACTGGATAAGTCCGCCTCTCTCACCGGCGTCGAGCGCGTGGTTGTTATGCTTGATTTCGATGAGTTTTTTCCAGAATGCGGTATGCTCATTTTCGCTCCAGTCGGTAATAGGATCCTTCTCAAAGAAGGCGAGACGGCGGTCGAGACCTATCTCCTGACCCGTGTAGATGAGCGGCTGGGAACCGGGAAGGGTAAAGCAGAGGACCGCGCAGGCATCGGCAGCGGCGCCTTCCCTCTCAAACTCCGTTCCGCTCCAGGAGTTTTCATCGTGGTTCGAGGTGAAGGTCAGGCGGAAGGCTTCCCTAGGGAAACGGGCGGCGTCACGGGCGAGGTATTCCTTGAGGTCCGTAACGGTCTTACGCCCCTGGGCAAGGCCGTTCAGAAGATGATGGAGTTCCCAGGCGTAGTTTGCGTCGAAGGTTACTGTTGCGTCCGCGAGATTATCCCTCTCAGCCTCTGCGAGGAGGTATATCTCAGGATAGTCTTCGTTCATCTTGGGGAGGATTCCGTACCAGAACTCCGCGGGGACTTCTCCGGCGGCATCGCAGCGGAAACCATCGAGGCCCTTCTCCAGCCAGAAGCGCATCGCATCGTCCTGGGCCCACCAAACCTCCTCGTTGTCGTAATTGAGGGAACGGGTATCGGTCCAGTCATACTCCCAGATTGCATTGCCAAGGGAATCCCTCTCATAGAAATCTGCGGGTTTCTCGCTCATCCAGACGTTGTCCGGGGCGGTCTGGTTTGCAACCCAGTCGAGGATGACCTTGAAGCCAAGTTCGTGGGCCTTCTCAAGGAAAGAGTCAAAATCCTCCATCGTTCCGAATTCCGGGTTGACTTCCTTGTAATTGGAGATTGCATAGTAGGAGCCAAGGGTCCCCTTGCGGCCTTCGGTGCCTATCTCATAGATGGGCATAAGCCATATAACGTCCACGCCAAGGTCCTTCAGGCGGGGAAGCTGGGCCTCCGCGCCCTGGAAGGTCCCCTCCGGGGAGAACTGGCGGACATTCATTTCATACACGACTGAGTCGTAGGTCCATTCAGGATGGACGGACTTTTTTTCTTTGCAGGAGACGGCCACCGCGGCGACGGCTGCTGCAAGGAGGATAACGGTTCTTGTTTTCATATGGGGTCAGTGATTGGTTATTATTCTTCTGTTTGGGGTGTCTGGGATGGTGCAGTCTGGGATGGTGTCTTATCGGCCGGTATCTTATCGGCCTTGAATTCGCCGTCCACAAGGACTTCAGTACGGTCGCACATCCGGGCAAGGGAGGAATCGTGGGTAACGACGATAACGGTTTGGCCGTAGAGGTCGCGCATCCTCAGAAGAAGGCTGTGGATTTCTTCCTTCGTCTTTGAATCCAGGTTCCCGGAGGGCTCATCCGCAAAAAGGATTGCGGGGGAATTCATAAGGGCACGGGCGATGGCAACCCTCTGCTGCTCCCCGCCGGAAAGCTCCGAGGGCTTATGACCGGCGCGCCCGGAAAGGCCCACCGCATCCAGCAGCTCCAGAGCCCTTTTCCTCGCGTCTTTCTCAGGGGTTCCGCCTATCAGGGCAGGAATCATAACGTTCTCCTCGGCAGTAAATTCGGGTAGGAGATGATGGGCCTGAAAAACAAAGCCAATCCGGCGGTTACGGAAAGCGGCAAGCTTCTTTCCTTCAAGACTGAGGACATCCGTCCCCGCAATCTCGAGCGTCCCCGCATCAGGGGTCAGCAGCGTACCAAGGATCTGGAGCAGAGTCGATTTCCCTGCGCCCGATGCGCCCATAATCGCCACCACCTCTTTCTCCCGTACCTCGAAATCAACGCCTTTAAGGACTTTCAAAGTCCCGAAGCTCTTCTCAATTCCCTGTGCCTTTATTATCATAGCCCATATCAGTGTGTAGAATCCTTCAAATTTAGCAATTCCTCGCGGGAAATGCAAAAAGTCCGACTTGCCGGCCCACCGATGAGGGGAGCGGCAGCAGGGGGAAGGTCGCGTGCGTAGGGTGACGGAGGAAGTGCGGAGCGGGGAAATTGGTTTTTCCGGACGCCGCCGGAAAAATAATTT
>CALCEJ010000018.1 GCA_937900465.1 uncultured Bacteroidales bacterium
TGGCCGGGCTGGGAAGCCAGCACCGCGTCGGTAGCAGCCTCTCCCAATCCGATGAAATAGAGATTTTTGGCACGGATGACCATACCGAAGGGCTCACGGCCGTTCTCCCCGACTGCCACAGCAGGGGTGTCAGGATTATCCACCCAATAGACGCCGGGCTTGATGTAGAGGGTGCAGGTGTCGGTGAAATGGGCAACAGCCTCCTTGAAATCCTTGAAAGCGTCAATCAAGGTGATTTCTTTCTCTTTTTCTTTTGCCATTTTATTATCGTTTTATTTGAAATCTATGTAGGGTGTTACGGAGTTGATTTCGGTGAAGGGATACTTCTGTTCGTGCTCGACCTTGACTTTCTTCTTGGACCCTTCAGGGACTTCGAGGGTAGTGTAGGAGAGGGTTATCCCGTCTTCTTCCGCTGCGACAAGAAGGGCGATGAGCCTTTTCCCGCCCTTAAACTTGACATCGACCGTAGTGCCCACAGCCTTAAGGAACTGGCGAAGGACCTTCAGCGGGCGGTCAAGGCCTGCGGATGATACTGTAAGGGAGTAGTCCTCATCGTCCTGGCTGAAGGCCTCGTGAATGGTTTTGTCAACTGCGGAGCAGTCATCCCAGTCCACGGAGCCATTGTCCTTTTCGATGATGATTTCGATGTCGTTCCCTGATGACACCGTCACTTCCACGAGGAAACATCCTCTTTCCGAGAGCACCGGCAGGGCGGCGCTGATAATCTTTGATTTCTCCATAATTAAAACAAAAAAGACAGGGGACCGGCGTCCTCTATCTCTTTCACGGGTGCAAATGTAGAAAAATTATTCGGAAAACACAAATTTAATCGACTCTGGACCCTCATTGAACAAAAGGTCCATCATCGAAAGCCCGGGAGTAAACCCGAATTTTTTGGAAAAAACCTGGAAATACGGTTTCTGCAGGCCCATACCGGCAAGAATGCCGTTATTCTTCTTTGGGGCTATCAGGTACCTCCAGTCATCTTCCTCCGTTCCCGGAGCGGTGAAATCTTCCGTGAAGCTCAGCCGCGTCCATATCCCCGCACATTCTGCGAGATAGAGCGTTATCGCAGTGTTATATTTAAGGAGTGACTTTTCCCCGCTTTCCAAAAGCGCGAAAAGCCCGTCCCTGTAATAATCGAAATAAGCGGATGAAAAGTACGCAGTATCGAGCGCCCTTTCCGTCCTGGTAACCCACGGTGTCGAATGATCCACTTCCACAAGGTCCATCCTCATATTGTCCGAGTGTACGACCGGAACCTGGAGCATTTCCGTTCCGCGCGGCCCCAGTATCATACAGCGTGTCCTGTATGTCTGCTTGAGAAAGGACTCCTTTGCTTCGATATGCACCTTGGACGGAAAGACCCTGTCTTCCGACAAGGTCATATCTCTCGCCATCAGGGCGAAGTATTCCACGGGGGGACAGTATGCGCTTGAAAGAAGCACTACCTTGAGAGGCGGGGCTTCGGAACGACTCCGCGCTTTGAGCCACGGATAAAGCTCAGGATATGGTCCCTTTCAGGGGTGGCGGGCATTGTCTCCTGGATGATTTCAAGGGCCTGGGAAACGTTGTAGCTGCTCAGGTAGATGGTCTCGTAGATATCCTTGATTTCATTGACCTTCTCCTCCGTGAATCCGCGGCGGAGAAGCCCGGTACGGTTGACGCCCATATAGCATATGGGATCCCTGTCCACGAGGATGTACGGAGGAACGTCCTTGGTTACCTTGGAGGCGCCTCCCACCATTGCGTGGGCTCCTATCTTCGAGAACTGATGGACCATAGCGCCGCCTCCGAGCACTGCCCAGTCTTCAATCTTGGTCTCACCGGCGATAGCGGTCTTGGATACGAGGATGCAGTGGTTACCGACCTCGCAGTCATGGGCTATATGGACATACGACATTATAAGGGTGTCGTTTCCAATCTTAGTGCAGAACTTGCCGCTGGCTTCGGTGCCGCGGTTGATTGTCGCGCACTCCCGGATCATCACCCTGTCGCCGATTTCCACACGGGAAATCTCTCCGTGGAATTTCAGGTCCTGGGGAACAGCGCCAACGACGGCTCCAGGGAATACGGTGCAGTCCTTGCCAAGGGTGGTGTAGGACATCACAATTGCGTGGGGCATAATGTAGCAGCCGTCACCGATTACTACGTCAGATTCTACAACAGCGAAGGGGCCTATTGTAACGTTGTCGCCGATTTTTGCGGCGGGGGAGACTGATGCAAGGGGCGAAATATTGTTCATGATTCAATTCGGGCGAAGCCCGGTTTTTATACGAGCAGGGCTCTGAGGGCCTTGGCCGTTCTGGTGTTGATGGAATGACCCGGCTTGAAAGCGGTAATCCTTGCGTTGACGTAACCTCCTGCGAGACGGAAGTCTCCGATAAGGTCGAGCAGCTTGTGACGGCCGCATTCGTCCGGGAAGTGGAGTCTGAGATTGTTCAGGTAGCCGGCGGCTGTAATCTTCAGGTTGGGGATTTCGAAGAGGCGGGAGATGGACTGGAGCTGCTCGTCGGAGACGGGATGCTCTACGATAACGATTGCGTTCTCGACGTCACCGCCCTTGATCAGGTTGTTCCTGAACAGGTATTCGATGTCGTGGAAGAACACGAAAGTACGGCACACACCTATCTCACGGGCATAATTCACGCCAGGGTTCCATTCAGCCTCCTGGACTCCGAGAATTTCGGAATTGAAGTCCACGGTAATATGGGCCGAGGGTACGTCAGCGGGTTCCACCTTAATCCAGGAGCCGGTCCTGTTGTCGTGAATCTCGAGGGTATCCTTGATTGTGAGATACTTGCGTTCGACTCCCTGGTCCTTGGTTCCGTCCTTCTTTATCGCGTCGATGTAGGGTTTTGCGCTGCCGTCGAGGATAGGGATTTCGATATTGTCCATCTCGATTACGGCATTGTCTATCCCAAGTCCCGTCAGGGCTGAGAGAATATGCTCTACCGTAACTGCAACGGCCTCATTCTGCGATATGGTAGTACTCCTTGCGGTGTTGGAAACGTTCTCAGCGACGGCGTCGATGAAGGGTTTCCCCTTCAGGTCTATACGCCTGAAACGAATTCCGGTATCGGGACCGGCCGGCATCAGCTTGATGTGGGCATATGTGCCGGTGTGAAGTCCCTTGCCTTCGAAGTAGTATGATTTCTTGAGTGTATTCTGGTTGGAATGCATTGCGTTCCTGTCTTTGCCTTTAACTGTTTGCCCTTCGGGAGCGTTTTGGACGACAAAGATACAAATAATATTCCAAAGGTCAAAAAGACAGGGAAATCAGTCCTCGCGGCCGGAGGCTTTGAATTTGGCGTAGGCGCGCATAAACTGTTTGGCATCGAAGGCGGGGGCGCCCAGAAGGACCTGGCCGCTCTTACGGACATTTCCTATGACGCCGGCCTGGGCTGCGATTGTTGTATTGTCCGCTATGGTAAGGTGGCCGATGATACCCACCTGGCCTGCGATGATGCAGTTCCTGCCCACCTTGGTGGAGCCGGCGATACCGGTCTGCGCTGCAATGACGGTATTGTCGCCTATTTCGACGTTGTGGGCTATCTGGCAGAGGTTGTCGATCCGGACGCCGTTGCCGATGACGGTGGATTCCATCTCTGCGCGGTCTACCGTGGTATTCGAGCCTATCTCGACGTCGTTGCCGATGACCACATTGCCAAGATGCTCGATTTTTTTCCAGGTCCCGTCCGGCTGGGGAGCGTTGCCGAATCCGTCGGAGCCTATGACGCATCCGCTGTGGAGGATTACGTTATTGCCGATGACGGTTCCGGGATAGACTGTTACGCCCGGGTAGATTATGCATCCGGAGCCGATGACGGTCTTGTCGCCTATGGTGACGTTAGGGTGGATGATGGTGTTGTCGCCTATGGTGACGTCGCGGCCGAGAACAGCATAGTCGCCCACGGAGACGTTCTTTCCGAACTTCGTCGAGCGGTGCCAGCGGGCGCGGCAGCTCTTTTTTGCCTTGGAACTTCTGCGCTTTTCTTCCGCGACATAGTCAAGAAGGCGCGCTATTGCCGTGTAGGAATTCTCAACCCGGACAAGCGTAGGGGTAACAGGCTCCTTGGGCTCGAAGGTCTTGTCGACGAGAAGGATCGATGCCTTGCAGGTATAGACATACTGCTCGTACTTGGGGTTTGCGTAGAAGCAGAGGGTTCCGGGCTTTCCGTGTTCGATCTTTGCGAACTTGGTAGCTGTCGCTGTGGGATCCCCGTCAACGGTACCGTCGAGGATGTGGGCGAGTTTTTTTGCAGAAAAATCCATATCGTTCTTGTCAGAGACCGCCTTCAATGCGGAGGATGCGCTCCGTCGCGGCCGTTACTTTAACTTTTTCATCAATGCACCATCCGATGATGGCAAGAATCCTTCTTTCGTCGGACGGATCACGGAGCAGCACCGCCCGGCGTTTCATTTCCGGGGTGAAGTGATGGTCCGTAAACCAGTCCTGGAGTTTCTTCTTTCCGGGAGCTCCGAGCGGGTGAATCCAGTCGCCGGCCTTCCAGTGTCCGAATATCGGCGTTGCGCCTGCCTTTTCTGCGTCCAGAATCAGCGTGCCGGGCGGTTGTTTCAGCGCAAGGCCTTCCGGCCGCGGCTCTTCCGTAACCGTGTATCTGACGGACGGAAGGGGCTCAGGGTCTTTTTCTACGGAGGAAGGGGAGTGTTCCAATACTGTTTCGAGCGCCTCGGAAAACCTTTCCATATCCCTTCCGAGGGTTCTTACGAAGGAGGGATTTATCTCCCGGAATACAGGGAAGACAAGGTTCCGGATTTTGTTCCTCTTGACGTCGGGCAGAAGGTTTGTGCTGTCCGTCCGGTAGGGGATGCCGCGAAGGGCGGCAAAGGCTTCAATCTCCTCCCTTTCGAAGGCGAGGAGCGGCCGTACAAGGGGAATGTCCGAAAACTCCGGATCCGGTATGCTGCCGGCTGCTTTCATTCCGGCGATACCCCGGAGGGAAGTCCCCCTCAGGAGGTTCAGGATCAAGGTTTCTGCGTTGTCATTGGCATTATGGGCTACGGCGACACATCCGTATCCGTATTCCCTGGCGGTATTTCCGAAGAAGCGGTAGCGCAGTTCCCGTGCCGCCATTTCGATGCTGATACCCCTTTGGGACGCGTACTCTGCGGTACGGAAACGGACGCTGTGGAAAGGAATCCCGTTTTCACGGGCCCACTGCCCGACCAGCGCCTCGTCACTGTCGCTTTCTTCTCCCCGGAGGGAGAAATTGCAGTGGGCAATGCCGAATCTCGTTCCGGAGTCCTTCAGAAGGGTAGCAAGACACATCGAATCCGCCCCGCCGCTCACACCGGCGAGAACGGGCAGGGGAGTCCCGTCCGGAAGAGAGAGTTTCAACATTATCTCTTTCCTGTGATAGTGTAGGTGAATCCAAATTCAAGGAATTCCTTGAACTGGACTGCAGGTGCATTGACTTCACCGTCTCCGGTCGTATCCTTCACGAGAACCGTGTCATCGTAGATGAGGTTTGTGGACAAGGTAAGGGCGAAGTATTTGGCGAGTTTCCAGAATATCTTGTTGTCCCAGTTGACGCGGATATTCTGGGGGTCCTTCAGGTAGTTGGAGAACAGCACAAGCTGAGTCGTATAGGTGAACACGTCGTTGACGACCCACTTTGCATCGGCCTTGACCTGGGCACCGAGTTCGAAGCGGGAAGCCTTGTAAAGATCTATGTCTTCGCCGTCAACGCTGGCTGTTTCGCCGGTTGCCTCCATACCGTATGTCTTGCGGAGAGAGTGGATGTCCTTTGTGTCAAGCCCGAAGCCTTCGACCATCACGACGCCTCCGGTAAGGGGAGCGATGTTGACGACGAGCCAGTCCTTCGGGGTCCACTTGATACCGAGACCGAGGTTCGTGTAAGCGGGGGTGAGGAATCCGGACTTGATTGTACGGGCGGCGAGCCACTCTTCCTTCGTAGGATTGGCAGGATCGACCGGAGCCGGGGGGTTGCCGTAAGTATAGTTGTTGTTGAACTGGGTCTTGAAGTCGAACATTGCGGACCAGTAGAGGTGCTCCACGGGAGTTTCATAACCCCAGTTGGATTCGAAGTAGATACGGTCCTTGTGCTTCTGGAGGATAGGCTTGTCTGCGGAATAGAGGAAGCCGTAGTCCAGCTGGAGACGGTTAGTCCATTTCATCTTGTCCTTCGCGTAGTTTGCGCTTGCGTCAACGTTGGCTGCGAGGGCGTAGTTGTTGTAACCGCCGGCCGCCCAGTTGGTGAGTTTGGTCTGCGAGAAATTGATGTTGTTCTGAATGGTAAGGTCCCAGTATTTGGGCTTCGGAGCGGCTTCGGGGACGTCTTCGGCTTCCGAAAGGACTTCCGCTGCTGCGGCAGCCGCGGACTGCGCGTCCTGGGCGTATGCGCCGGCGATGGCCAGAGCCGCAGCGGCGACGGTGAGAAATAACTTCTTCATAGTATACTGTAATTACGTTTTTTAATATGAACGGGCGAAAAGCACTCTCTGGTGAGAGGGTTTTCCGGAATAGACGCACTTTCCTTCCTCGATGCAGACGGCGCTGTCAACAGGGATGCAGCGTATTGTTGCCTTGGTCTCTTCCTGGATACGCGCCTCGGTTTCCGCGGTGCCGTCCCAGTGACACAGGAGGAATCCGCCCTTCTCGATTTCTTCCTTGAACTGCTCCCAGGTGTCAACCTTGCGGATGGAAGCGTCACGGAAGGCGAGGGCGCGGCTGTAGATATTCTTCTGGATGTCGTCAAGAAGGCCGATGATGCGTTCGTCGAGGCCTTCAAGAGGTTCGGTAATCTTTTCGAGAGTGTCCCTGCGGTGGACTTCAACGGTTCCTCCCTCGAGGTCACGGGGGCCTATTGCAAGACGCACGGGAACCCCCTTGAGCTCCCATTCTGCGAACTTGAATCCGGGACGGAGGTTGTCGCGGTCATCGACCTCGACGCTGTGGCCCTTGGCTTCGAGGGATTTCTTGAGCTCGTACATCTTGTCGAGGATGGCGCTGCGCTCGTCGTCGCCCTTGTAGATAGGGACCATCACGACCTGGACAGGTGCCAGAGCCGGAGGCAGAACCAGACCGTTGTCGTCTCCGTGGGCCATGATAAGCGCACCCATAAGACGGGTAGATACGCCCCAGGACGATGCCCATACGTACTCCTGTTTGCCTTCGCGGTTGGTGAACTGGACGTCGAAGGATTTTGCGAAATTCTGTCCGAGGAAGTGCGACGTTCCGGCCTGAAGGGCCTTTCCGTCCTGCATGAGGGCCTCGATCGTAAGAGTATCCAGGGCGCCGGCAAACCTTTCTCCGGGGCTCTTGTGGCCGACGACCACGGGAAGGGCCATCGTCTCGCGGGCAAACTTTGCATAGATGTTAACCATCTGTTCTGCCTTCGCATAAGCCTCCTCCGCGGTAGCGTGGGCCGTGTGGCCTTCCTGCCAGAGGAATTCCGCGGTACGCAGGAACAGACGGGTCCTCATCTCCCAGCGGACGACGTTGCACCACTGGTTGCAGAGGATAGGGAGGTCACGCCAAGAGTGTATCCAGTTCTTGTAGGTGGACCAGATGATTGTCTCCGAGGTTGGACGGACGATGAGTTCCTCGTCGAGCTTTGCGGAAGGGTCAACGACGACGCCTGGGCCGGCGGGATTGTTCATCAGGCGGTGATGAGTTACGACCGCGCACTCCTTTGCGAAGCCTTCGACGTGTTCCGCTTCCCGGGAGAAGAAAGATTTCGGGATAAACAAGGGGAAATAGGCGTTCTTTACGCCGGTTTCCTTGAACATTCCGTCCAGGACGGACTGCATTTTTTCCCAGATCGCATATCCGTAGGGCTTGATAACCATACAGCCGCGGACCGAGGACCTTTCTGCGAGATCCGCCTTGACGACGAGATTGTCATACCACTCAGAGTAGTTGTCTTCCCTTCTTGTAACCTCTTTTGCCATATCAAAAGTTGATTTTTTCCTATTTTGTTCTTAATATTGTAGCCGGAAGCCGTATCAAGGTACAGAAATTGCTGAAGTATGATTCGGCCACGGGGCCCTAATGCCCCGCAAAGATACTCATTTTTATTAAAATAAGGAGGTTCTGTATGAAAAAGCACATTGCAATTTGCCTCGGGGCGGTCCTCGTCCTCGCAGGATGCGGTACAGTATCCCGTTCCGTCCCTGTCACAGTCAGGTACAGCGACGGGATTTACGCAAGACCTCAAACCAATAAGGCATATGCTGCCGCCTCGCAGGAGCAGATCGATAACCTGATCTATGAAAGCCAGGGGGCCGGGGGCTATGCCGTAGAGGAACCGGCGGATACCCTGTCCGATCCTGAGACGGCCCAGTTCCGTACCCGGGAGGTGACGGTCTATAACGTCTACACTCCCTGGTATCTCTCCGGTTATCCCTATTATTACGGAGGATATTACAGCCCGTGGTACTACAGTTCCTGGTACTACGATCCGTGGTATTACGACCCGTGGTATTACGATCCGTGGTATCACCGTCCGTACTACCGTTATTACGGCTGGTACAGCCCGTGGTACTACAATCCGTGGTACTATGATCCATGGTACTACAGTTCCTGGTACTGGTACGGTGGCGGCGGATGGTATCACCGTCCTCACCATCATTACTTCGGACATCATCCCGGACGTCCCGGTGGCAGGCCTCTGGTCGCAACTGATCCCGGCCGCGGCGGTGCCGGCGTTGGAAGGACTCCTTCCACACTGCCCCGCTCCCGTGCCGGTGTCTCCTCCGGCACCGTGAGAAAGGTGGCGACTCCCGTACAGAGGGCAGCGGCTCCCGGTGTCCGCAGCAGCGGCAACACCGTATCCCGCAGCGGCGGAGTCTCCCGGAGCAGTTCCTCCGGAACGGTCTCCCGCAGCGGCAGCGGCGTCTCCCGTGGAAGTTCCTCAGGATCTGTTTCCCGCAGCGGCAGCGGCAGTTCCTCAAGCCGCAGTTCTTCCTCTTACAGGAGCGGAAGTTCCTCTTCCAGGAGTTCTTCCGGCAGCAGCAGCTACAGGAGCAGCTCATCCTCTTCGTCTTCGAGGAGTTCCGGAAGCTACAGCGGCGGCTCGTCCCGTTCCTCCGGTGGCGGCTATAGCGGCGGAAGCAGCCACTCCTCCTCCGGCGGCGGACATTCCTCCGGCGGCGGTGGCGGCCACAGCGGCGGAAGGCACTGAACCCTATAAAGAAAACAGATTGCTATGAGAAAGATATGTGCAGCCATTGTGGCTATGACAGTATTTGCGGCATCCTCCTACGCCCAGACGTGGGAGGACGCCCTAACCTTTTCAGACACTGACAATGCCGGAACCGCAAGGAGCATAGGTATGGGCAATGCGGTTACCGCCGTAGGCGGAGACCTCGGGTCCATCGTTTTCAACCCGGCCGGTTCTGCGGTCAGCAGCTTCTCCCAGTTCGAATTGACAAACGGAGTCAGCATTGTCACATCCAACGCTGAGGGTACCGTATTCGATGACGGTTCTGTCCCCGGCTTCCAGGATCCCACAAAGACCTCGATCGGCCGGTACAAACTTCCCAACATTGCGTTTATGCTGGTTATGGACTCGTTCCGGAAAAGAGGGTTGAAGTCGTTCACCATGGGCCTTGTCGGGAATGCGACTCAGGATTACAGCCTCAAGTATACGTCAACGGGTACGAACGACAGGACATCGTTCGCCGCAGCGATGGCGTCTGACGCCGCCGGATGGCCGGTAGCGACGATGAATAAGGACTATTACGATGCCAATGGTCCGTCATGGCGCTCGCTGAATGCCTACAAGGCAGGCCTTTTCAATCCCATCACCGGTCGCGACGGGGATTATGTCGCCGCGACGGAGAGGATCCGCGATGACGGACAGTGCGAGGTCCCGGACGTCCTGAATCAGGGTTACGGCTTCCGCAGGACGGGCTACAAGTATGACTGGGCCTGGAATATGGCAGCGAATGTCTCCGACGTGTTCTACTTCGGCGGTAACATCAACCTGTCCGTACTTCGCTACAGGGGCGACACATATTGGAAAGAATCCACGGACAAGCCGTCATCATTCCCTACGACTTTCGTCGGAGAAGACGGCACATCGAGGACTGATTATTTCGAGCAGCTGAGGATGCGTTATGCCTACAGGGCTGAAGGTGGCGGCATCAGCGCCAAAGCCGGTTTCCTGTGGAGGCCATTCGGAGGTCTCCGGATTGGCGCTGCCATCCAGACCCCGACTGCAATGGACATAACCGAAAACTACGGCTATGATGCATATACTGTCTACACTGACAACGAGTACTCGGATTCTTCCCCTTCCGAGACCTGGGAGTACAGTATGAAGATACCTTCAATCATGAATGCCGGTATTGCTTATACTGTCGGGGATTTCCTCCTTTTGAGCGCGGACTACGAGTTTACCAACTATGGATGGGCCCGCTTCAGCGAGATCGAGGGGCCGGACACCGGGGTGTTCGCGGTGGTGAATCAGGATATAAAGGACAATCTTGGCGCGTGCCACACGCTCCGAGCGGGTATGGAGGTGCGCCCCTCTGATACGGTAGCCCTTCGCTTCGGATATAACTTCAGATCCAATCCTTACAAGAAGTTTGAGGCTGAGGGACGTCAGAATATCTCCTTCGGATTAGGCTACAGTTCCGCCGGCTCGTTCTTCGCAGACGCTGCGCTGAGGATGACCTTCTTCCCGGTGAATTATATCACGCCCTATTACTACTATTACGTCGATGAGGACGGTTATTCCGTTCCGGATCTGAATATAGTAACTCCGGAAATTACTCTTACCACTCTCCGTACGGAGGTGATGGCTACGATAGGATGGAGATTCTAGAGGACGTAGTCCTTTACGTCAGATGCTGACACCGGGTTGGACCCGAGAATCAGAAGCCGCTCAACGACATTCCTGAGCTCACGGATGTTTCCGGTCCACTCCTTATTCACCAGAAGACCGATTGCCTCGGGGGAGAAATCCTTCCGGGGCATTCCCGTTTCAGAGCACAGCTGTTCCTGGAAATAGTTGATAAGAAGGGGGATGTCGTCCTTTCTGTCGTCGAGGGAGGGAACTTTCATCACGATGACACTGAGACGATGGTATAGGTCCTCGCGGAAATTACCCTTCGCGATTTCTTCGGAGAGATTCTTGTTTGTCGCGGAGATTACGCGGACGTTTACGGTAATGTCCTTGTCCGAACCGACACGTGATATCTTCCTCTCCTGGAGGACGCGGAGAACCTTTGCCTGGGCCGCGAGTGACATATCGCCTATTTCGTCGAGGAAGAGGGTTCCGCCGTCGGCCTGCTCGAATTTCCCCTTGTGCTGCTTGACCGCGGAGGTGAAGGAGCCTTTTTCGTGGCCGAAGAGTTCGCTTTCGATGAGTTCTGAGGGGATAGCCGCGCAGTTAACCTCGACGTACGGCATCATGGACCTTTGCGACTTCTGATGCAGGCTTCTTGCCACGAGTTCCTTTCCGGATCCGTTAGGGCCGGTGATAAGGACGCTGGCATCCGTGGGGGCGACCTTTTCTATCATCTCGCGGACGTGGGCGATAGCCTCGGAGTCTCCGACCATTTCCTGGCCATAGACTTTTTTCTTGAGTATCCTGGTCTGGGTTACGAGGTTAGCCTTGTCGGTTGCGTTCTTGACTGTGATAAGGACACGCCTTATGTCAAAGGGCTTCCCGATGAAGTCGTACGCGCCCTTTTTGATGCAGGCGACGGCGGTGTCGATGTCCGCGTGGCCGGATATCATAATGACGGGGGATTCAATCCCTTCCTGCTGGAGGGCGTCGAGCACTTCGTTTCCGTCCATCCCCGGCATCTTTATGTCGCACAGGATTGCGTCGTACTTTTCTTTTGATGCCGCCTGGAGACCATCCTGGCCGTTTTCTGCGGTATCAACCTCGTATTCATTCATCTCGAAGACTTCCTTCAGGGAGTTTCGGATAGCGCGTTCGTCGTCGATGATAAGAATTCTCATAGCTCCGCAAATATCGCATTTTTTTTCCGTCTTTTCCAAAGAAGTGTTATTTTTGTAGAATATGAGAAATACTATTCCAGACATCATCATAGCCATTGACGGCTATTCTTCCACAGGAAAGAGCACTTTTGCAAAACTCGTGGCCCGGGAATTCGGATTCCTGTACCTTGACAGCGGGGCAATGTACCGCGGAGTGACCCTCCGTGCAATCGAAAGCGGCTTCGTCCGGGAAGACAATTCCCTTGACGAGGATGCCATCATCGCGGACCTTCCCGCCCTGGACCTGCATTTCGAGAGGGGAGAGGGGAAGACCCTCCTTTATATGGGGGCGCGCTGCATCGAGGAAGAAATCCGTACAATGAAGGTCTCGGGGCTGGTCTCGCCGGTTTCCGCCGTTGCGAAAGTCCGCGCCTGGGTGGACGCCAAACTCCGCAGCTTCTCTGAAGGCGGACGCGTCATTATGGATGGAAGGGATATTGGCACTACCGTTTTTCCCGGTGCGGAGCTGAAGATATTTATGACAGCGGACCCTGACGTAAGGGCCCGGCGCCGCTATGATGAGCTTCTCTCCAAGGGACAGGCTCCTGTCCTGGAGGAGGTGAAGAAGAATCTCCAGGACAGGGACTATATGGACTCTCACAGGGAGACATCCCCGCTGAGGCGTCCTGAGGACTCGTTCCTTCTCGACAATACTCATATGACGATGCACGAGGAACTGGTCTGGATACTTGGACTCATCCAGGGGCGTTTCTCCCTTCTGGACCCTCCTGAACTGAGCTGTTGAGGATATGGGCCTTCTCGTGGAAATAGACGGCGGTTCCGGATTCTGCGGCGGGGTTATCAGGGCGATTTCCCGCGCGGAGGAGTTTCTTCGCAGCGGT
>CALCEJ010000019.1 GCA_937900465.1 uncultured Bacteroidales bacterium
AGAGGACGTCCTTGATCGAGAGGACGGGCTCGAGCCGGTGCTCGATGGGCTGGAATGTCGCGAGGGACTCGCGTATGACGTCGTTTTCGATACCGGAAGCCTTTGCGGCGAGGGCTGCGGCCATCGAGTTGTATATGTTGTGTTTTCCGCCAAGGGCGAGTTCCTGGAGGTAGATGTCTGTCTCCTCCTTCTCGTAACGGAGGACGATCTTGTCGTCGCGGAGGAACGCGCCTTCCTCAAGTTCCTTCTTCTGGGAGAAGGGGAGGCACTTGCAGCGGAGAACGATCTTGTCAAGGTGCCCGATCGTAATCTCGTCGTCGGAGTCGAAGATGAAACAGTCCTCCGAGGTAAGATTCTTGGTGATGTTGAACTTTGCGGCGACGTAGTTCTCCATCTTGTGGTCGTAACGGTCGAGATGGTCGGGGGTTATGTTCGTAATGATTGCGATGTCCGGCTTGAAGTCGTAGATGTCGTCAAGCTGGAAGCTGGAGATTTCCAGTACATAGTAGTCGAAATGCTCCGTCGCGACCTGATATGCGTAACTCTTGCCGATGTTTCCGCCAAGGCCTACGTTCAGACCGGCGTTCTTCAGAAGATAATAAATCAGGGACGTCGTGGTGGTCTTTCCGTTGGATCCGGTGATGCATATCTTCTTCGCGGAGTCGAAGCGGCTCGCGAATTCGATTTCGGAAACGATCTTTGTCCCGGCCTCGCGAAGTTTTCGGACCATCGGTGCCGTCCCGGGGATTCCGGGGCTCTTGACAACCTCGTCGGCGTTCATAATGAGCGACTCGGTGTGATTCCCCTCCTCGAAGGGAATATCCCATTTCACGAGCATCTCCTTATACTCGTCCTTGATGTTCCCTTTGTCGGAGAGGAACACGTCATAACCTTTCACCTTTGCGAGGACAGCGGCTCCTACGCCGCTCTCAGCTCCGCCCAGTACTACTACTCTGTCCATCTTTCTATCTTATCTTAAGCAGTGCCAGCGTGGCGACTGCGAGTATGATTCCAACAATCCAGAACCTCGCCGTGATTTTCGCCTCGTGATGGGCTGGAACCGGCTTCTGGAACACTACGTGACCGGTGGCGACGCCCTTCCGGTCCTGATAATGGTGGTGGAGAGGAGTCATCGACCAGATGCGGCGTCCCTCTCCGTATTTTTTCTTTGTAAGCTTGAAGTAGCCGGTCTGCAAAAGGACGGACAGGCTCTCCATAAAGAAGATTCCGCACAGAAGGGGCAGAAGGAGTTCCTTGCGGATCAGAACCGCGCTTACTCCGATGATTCCGCCTATCGTGAGGCTTCCCGTATCGCCCATAAACACCTGGGCAGGGTAGGAATTGAACCAGAGGAAGCCGATCAGCGCCCCGACGAAGGCTGCCATAAAGATCGCTATCTCGCCGCTTCCCGGCATATACATTATATTGAGGTAATTCGAGTCGATCAGGTTGCCGCCGAGCCACGCCAGAATGCCTATCACCACTCCCACTATGGCCGATGTCCCCGCCGCGAGCCCGTCAAGCCCGTCGGTGAGGTTGGTGCCGTTGGAGCAGGCCGTAATGACGATGACGATCATAAGCACGTAGATGGCCCATTTCGCATACCAGCCCCATACACCCTTGAAGGGGGAGAGCCAGCGGTAGTCGAATTCGTGGTTCTTCACGAAGGGGATGGTCGTCTTGGTACTTTTGACGACATCCTCGCCCACATATCTGCCGTTAGTTACGATGGTCTCATCGTCGAGCGTCCTTTCGACGCTCTCCGGGACTTCCACTTTCTCACGGACGACGATGTCCGGGCTCATCCAGACGGTAAGGCCCACGATGAATCCGAGGACGATCTGGGCAAGGAGCTTGCCCCTCTTGCTGAGACCTTCCTTATTGTGGCGGAAAACTTTGATGTAGTCATCCGTGAATCCTATCGCGCCACACCAGAGAGTGCTGATTATAAGGAGGATGACATATATATTCGTAAGGTCGGAGAAAAGGAGGACGCCGCACAGGATGGAGAGGATGATGATGATCCCTCCCATCGTAGGTGTTCCCTTCTTTTCTATCTGACCGGCAAGTCCAAGGTCCCTGACCGTCTCTCCTATCTGCTTTTTCTGGAGCAGGACGATAATCTTCTTTCCTACGATGAGGGCGAACAGCACGGCGGTGACGCTCGCCATCATAGCCCTGAAGGAGAGGTAGTTCATAAGGCCCATTCCGGGGATGTCCCAGCCGAGGCTTGCGAAATATTTGAAAAGATGGTAGATCATTTCGAGAGCAGTTTGAAGGTTTCAGCTACGGTTTCACGTTCATCAAAATGTATTTTCTCAGTACCCTTGATCTGATAGGTCTCGTGGCCCTTTCCCGCGAGGAGGATGGTTGAGCCGGGGGCTGCGGTAAGGATGGCGGTCCGGATTGCCTCAGCGCGGTCCTCGATAAAGAGGGATTTTGCCACGCCTTTCCAGCTGAGCCCGGCCTTTATCTCATCGATAATCGCCTTGGGGTCCTCTGTCCGGGGGTTGTCGGATGTGATCACTATCCTGTCAGCGATCTTCTCCGCGACTGCCGCCATCTCCGGACGCTTTGTCCTGTCCCGGTCTCCTCCACATCCGAACAGGCATACAAGCGGCCTTTCGGGGGCGATGTTACGGAGGGTACGGAGGACATTCTCGAGCGCGTCGGGGGTATGGGCATAGTCGATGACGACGGCAAGGCCCATAGGCCCGGGGATGTTCTCGAGACGGCCGGAGACGCTTTCGAGCGTCGAGAGGGCGACGAGGACTTCCGTGGGATCCGCGCCCAGGGTTACGGCGGTGGAGTATATCGCAAGGATGTTGCTTGCGTTATGTTCGCCGATGAGCTTCACCCATACCTGCTGTCCGTCTATCTTCAGGAGCATTCCGTCGAAGTTCTGTTCGAGGATACGGGCGGTGTGGTCTGCGGGACCGTGGCAGGAATAGGTAAGCTTGTTTGCCTTCGTGTTCTGGAGCATCACCATCCCGTTGCGGTCGTCTGCGTTCACGAGGGCGTCAGAATCGGGCCCAAGGTTGTCGAAGAAGAGCTTTTTGCAGCGGAGGTACTCGGCGAAGGTCTTGTGGTAGTCGAGGTGGTCGTGGGTGAGGTTGGAGAAGATTCCGACACGGAAATGCAGGCCGGCGATCCTCTGCTGCTCCACCCCGATTGAACTCACCTCCATAAAGCAATAACTGCAGCCTTCTTCCACCATCTCGGAGAGTAGTGTGTTGATAGTGAGGGGGTCAGCGGTCGTATTGGATGTTTCGAGACGCTTTTCCCCGACGTAGTTTGCGATGGTGGAGAGAAGTCCGCATTTATATCCCAGTTTCGTGAAGAGATTGTAAAGGAGGGTTACAGTCGTCGTCTTTCCGTTGGTTCCGGTAATGCCCACGAGGTTCAGTTTCTCAGAAGGATGACCGTAGAAGGCCGATGCCGCGAGGGCGGCTGCGTAGCGGGAATCTTCCACCCTTACAACGGTAACTTCCCCCGGGGCGTCGCACCCGCATTCACAAAGCACGGCTGCAGCTCCTTTTTCAATGCTCTCCCGGATGAAGTCCTCGCCGTTAACGGCGAAACCCTTCACCGCTACGAACAGCGCTCCGCGTATAACCTTCCTGGAATCCGTACACACTGCGGTGATTTCAATATCCGTGCGTCCGGTCACTCCGGTATAACCCGTTTCCTTTATTATCTTGTCAAGTCTCATCACTTAAGTATAAGTTTCACTGTCTTTTTGCCGCCTTCTCCGGTCACGGTCTCCTCCGAAGCGACGTGGCCCATCCCTTCGTAAGTACAGCGGAGCCCGGCGGACTCGATGGCGAAGAGCGCTTCGCTGAGGCTCAGCCCCCTTACATCCGGGACCGTACCCTTTTCGGAAACGATGTCTTCACCGGCTTCCGGAAGCGGTCCGGCTCCGGAGACCACCTCGCCCCAGCAGCCTTCGACCGCATAAATCCTGTCCACTATCTCCCTTACCGCTGCGGCGGGCTTGGTTCCGCCGTAAAAACTGCTGTGGGAGAGATAGGAATAGACCGTTACGAGGATGGTATATTTGGGATTCTCTGCGGGGAAGAAGCCCACGAACGTACCCTGGTTCATCTTCCTTCCGTATTTGTCGTGATAGGGGTCCCTTCCGCGGAGGTTACCGGGAACGACGACCTGGGCCGTACCTGTCTTTCCGGCGACGGTGAGCTTGGCTCCTTTGAGCCTTTGGGCGGTTCCTTCGGATGTCACGGCCATAAGGGCGCGCGTCACGGTGTCTGCCGTTTCCTTGCGGCAGATATTGTTCAGCAGCATGGGCTCGAACTTCTTGATGACGCGTCCGTCCTTTTCGATGCTTTCCACAAGGTACGGCTTCATCATCCTGCCTTTGCCAGCGAGACCGTTGTAGAAGGTCACGACGTGGAGGGGAGTGACGGAAATGCCGTATCCGTAAGCGGTTGTCCCGAGGGTCGTTCCGCTGTATCCGGCCGTTCCGGGACGGTTCACGATGGGGGTCCGCATCCCTCCGAGGTCAAAATCAATCTTGTCCCCGAGGCAGTAGCTGTAGATTTTGTCGAAGAAATCCGTCGGATGGGTCTTGTAGTTCTCCTCCGCCAGATAGGTGAACACGTAGTTCGATGAAATCTCAAATCCGTGCTTGACGGTAATCCTGTCGGTATGGTTCTCGCGCTCGTAGTCCATTATGTGCTGGTCGAGGGGATAGCCGCCGGGATAGAATCCGTGTTTTGTCGGAATCGTCTGCTGGAGGTTTTTCACATAGCCGTCCTCTACGAGGGTCGTGAGGGTGACGGTCTTCATAACGGATCCCTGCTCTCCAACTTCCTTGAGGACGAGATTGTCCCTTTCTCCGAAGCGGCTTCCGGGGATGGTGTCCCTGGAGAGATTGACCATTGCGCGGATAGCTCCGGTCTCGACTTCCATAATCACCGCGATACCGGCGCGTATTTGCTCATCCGGGGTAATCTGACGGCGGAGGGCCTTGTCCGCAATCTGCTGGAAATCTATGTTGAGGGTTGTCCTCACATCGCTTCCGTCCACTTTCCTCCGGGAGGTGCTGTCAAGGTCCAGAACCCACTTGTTGTCATCCGTAATCCTTCTCCACTCATATCCTTCTTCTCCTCGGAGATCCCTGTCGTAGCTAACCTCGACACCCACTCCGCGCGTATCCTTTACGTATCCTATGGCCCTTCTTGCAAGTGAGTCGTAGGGATATATCCTTTCTTCGTGCTCGCGTACGATAAGTCCTCCTGTGTTTTGGCCGTCACGGTAGAGGTGGAAGTCACGCACCTTTAGCATATCGTCGCGGCTGACGTTGTTATGGATGCGGAAATAACGGTTTCCGGTTTCGCGTCCGCGGATGATGTCGGAGTACCACCGGTCTGCGCTCTTTTCCGGGAAGATGGAAGCAAGTTCCCGCGAAAGGGTATCGGCCTTCCGTCTCCAGAGTTTTTCCGCTTCCGCTCCCGCGTGCTTTGCGGGGGCGACTTCCTTTCCTTCCTTTATGGCCGCAGCGATTCTCTCATCCTCCTCACGGTCCATTGTGGCATAGTCACGCTTCAGTACGGCGCAGTCCATATAGAGGTCGTACAGGGGAGCGGAGATAGCGAGAGGACGGCCGTCGTGGGAGAGGATCTTGCCGCGGACAGGAGTCTCAGGAACCTTCTTTTCACGGGGGCGGAAGAGATATTCCACGGAGGGAGGAACCTTGTAAGTAGTCTGGATGATGACTATCTTTACAAGGATGGCTATGGAAAGGATGACGAATCCAAGGGAGAGGAAAGTCATAACGACATCGATCCTGTCCCTGTTTTCAATCTTGACCTTTATGTTACCGTTTCCTTTGCTCATCTTTGGATCCTTGCGGCCGGTTTTACGGGTTCCTGTACGTTGGAGCCCATCGCTTTAAGCCTTTCGGCTGTGGAGGAGGCGCTGTGGTGGTTCACGAGCTCCGCTTCCTTCTGGGCCTTCGAAATCTCAAGGTTCCGAAGGGTTATCTTGTTTTCCTGCATCCTCGTGAGCGTAGCGTCGACCTTCAGGTTGATGAAGATCACAATCCACGCGAGAAGGAAAAGATACAGGATATGCAGTATCCTTTCGTGGGCCTTTATGCGAAGGAGGAATTCTCCCTTGCGAAGGGCCCTGAGGCTGGTTTTTATGACGGACAGTACGCTCATCGTGCCGTCCTCCTCAGTTTTGCGGCGCGGAGTTTTGCGCTCCGTGCGCGGGTGTTTGACGAGATCTCTTCCTCGGAAGGGACTATGGGCTTCCTGTTTACGGCCTCAAGCGGAGCTTCTACGTTTCCGTAGATGTCCTCTTTTACGGTTCCTTCCACGTTTCCGGTCTTGATGAAATTCTTGACCATCCTGTCTTCGAGGGAGTGATAGGTAATCACGACGAGGACCCCGTCATCAGCGAGACTTCTTGCCGCTCCTTCCAGGAATTTCTCCAGTGAACGCATCTCTTCGTTCACTTCGATCCTAAGGGCCTGATAAATCTTTGCAAGGACCTTGTGTTCCGCACCCTGGGGAAGGATCTTTTCAAGGGCTGCGTTCAGATCTCCGGTTGTCAGGATTTCTTTCTCCGCCCTCGCGGCATCCACGAGCGCCGCGACCCTTCCGGGGAAGTCAACCTCTCCGTACAGGCGGAAGATCTGCTCCAGCCTTTCCTTCGGATATGTGTTGACAACGTCTGCGGCGGTGATCTTTGATTCTCGGCCCATCCTCATATCCAAAGGGGCGTCGAAGCGGAAAGAAAAGCCTCTTTCCGCGGTGTCGAACTGATGGGAGGAGACCCCGAGGTCCGCAAGGATTCCGTCGAACTTTACACCGTAAAGGGCGGCGTAGTTCTCGATGAAGCGGAAGTTGTTATGGACAAGGGTAAGTCTCGGGTCGCTGATGGCGTTATTTATCGCATCACTGTCACGATCGAAGGCGATGACCCCGCCTTTTGAGTGTAAGCGTGAAAGTATGGCGGCAGTGTGGCCACCGCCTCCGAAGGTGCAGTCAGCGTAGATCCCATTTGGATTTTTAACAAGAGCGGATATGCTCTCTTCAAGCATTACAGGCTTGTGGTACAGTTCCATCCTTTCCCCTCCCCACTACTTTGCGCGGGCGGAGATTTCGGATGCGGCTTTTTTGAACTGATCGGCCGGAAGGAGAGACTCGTTCCTTCTCGCCTTGTCCCAGATCTGGATTTTGTAACCGACTCCGGCGAACACCACCTCTTTCGTAATACCTGCTGCTTTCAGTAAGGATTCCGGGATATTCAGACGGCCAATCTTTCCGTCAGGGATGACGGTATAGACTTCGTCGTTGTATGTTGCCCAGAATGCAGCGTGCTGCGGGTTCAGTTCGGGGTCGATAGTCTCGAGGATAAGGTCTGACCTCCTTTCCCACTCCTTGAGAGTGTAGAGGTCCAGACAATCCCCGTGGACGCTTTTTTTGATGATGAGAGTCATATCGGTGTTTCCGTCACGGACGATAGTGTCACGGAAAGTGGAGGGGAGAACCAGTCTTCCCTTGTCATCCACCTTGGCGGAGGCTATGCCCTGAAATCTTGCCACGACTCTCGTTTAGATTTGTTGAACTTTCACTTTCACGCTTGCAGGGACAAAGGTAAGTAAAATTTTCCATTTTGTTACATTTTCTTACAAATTTTTCCACAAACTTTTTAACAGCGTGAATTCCAGCTTATTTTACAAAAATTTAATACCCCTTTAATACTATCGTAACATCAGCATTATACTTTTGCAAAAACCGTAAACAAGAGAATTATGATCAGAACATTCATTGCGCTCATAAGCGCAGTCCTACTTGCCGGTACATCCTGCGAAAGAGACATTCACAAAGCCCCTGAAGCCGTAGCCAGAACATTTGACACAATGTATCCCGGCGCGGAGATGGTCGAATGGGAGCGCCAGTTGGGGAACTATACTGCAGATTTCTTCTTCGACGGACACGAAATGGACGGTCGATGATATAGAGTACTACACCCGAAGCTCCGGAGAGACCGAATACTACAGGGTGACACTGGAGAAGGAGTATTCCGAAATTGAGAGGATTCTCTACATCCGCCCCGAAGGGACCCTTTTCAAATACAACGGATAAAACAGCGCGAGGAGCGTGAATACGGCCCTGCGGCGGCGAACCCTGCTGCGCGGTGAAATTATTTATCTGGACGGGGCCCGCGCCCCGCCGGAATCTACACGAATTCGAACAGGATGTTCAGTGCGATGATGGCGAGGATTATGCCACCTCCGAGAACGGCCCATCTTCCGGCGGCCTTTCCTATCCTGTGTCCGCCTGCGATACCGGCGACGACAGAGAGCGCCGTGACGGCAAAGAGCGATATCAAGAGGGGAACAATGCCGGCGAAAGTGGAACCGGTAAAGCTGAGTGACGCGCCCACGGACAGGGCGTCGATACTCGTTGCGATACCGCTGATGATTATGTTACGCCACCCGCGGAGGTCCCTTGACTGTCCGTCGCCCTTGATCCCCTCCATTATCATAGATACGCTGACGTAACCCAGGAGAAGTATTCCCAGAATCCTTGCAAGCTTTCCCAGAAGGCCCATTACAGCCTCTCCTATGCCCCATCCGGCAAGGAGGAATCCGGTCTGGATGATGGCAAAGGCAAGGGCCTGGGCCGCGATGTCTTTACCCCGGACTTTCTTGATGGAAACGCCGGAACAGAGGGACACTGCAAAGCAGTCGGCACATAGCGAAACGGCTATAAGTATGGACTCCGGGATGGACATAACAGGGTGCAAAAGTACAAAAAAAACTAAAACTTTAGAAAAAATCCCTATCTTCGGGCCCAAAAGAACAACAGATATGAAAAGGACAATCCTTACAATAGCCGCCCTGGCGCTTTTCCTCCCTGTATTCGCCCAGGGTACGGTCAATGACCTGGAATCAGAATTCGGCGCCCGTATCAGCGCAGGCGCTGACTACAAGATAGTGAAGGGACTCCATCTTACTGCGGAAGGGGAATTCCGTACCCGTGACAACTTTTCCGACGTGGGACGCCTCAGCGCCGGAGCCGGACTTACTTACAAGGTGAACGACTGGCTGAAGATAGGCGGCGGCTATGTCTTTATGGCCCATCATAAATCCTCCGGGAGCTGGACTCCTCGCCACAGGGCCTATGCCGATGCGACCCTCTCATACAAGACTGACCTCTGGAGGTTCTCCCTCAAGGAACGGCTTCAGTATACCCACAAGGAGGTGAATAATACCTATCAGACAAATCCCAACACAATCGCTCTCAAGAGCAGGCTGAAGGTCTCTTACCGCGGGGCGGGGGATTTCACCCCCTACGGTTTCATAGAGCTCCGGACCGTTCTCAACGACCCTTCCTGCTCTGCCACCTGGGACGGCAGTTCATATACCAACTATTCCTTCACCGGCTACAACGACGTTTATTTCAACCGTTACCGGCTGGGGCTGGGCACCGAATGGAAGCTCTCCAAGCAGCACGCATTCGATTTCTTCATTCTGGCAGACTACTGCTATGATAAAGAAATCGACACAGACAGCGAAGGGGAGACCCTGAAGTCATTGACTTACGATCAGACCTTCGCCGTCAGTGCCGGGATAGGATACGTTTTCTCTTTCTAGAGTTCCACTACCGTATAATTTGTGGTCCCGAGGCCGTTCTCTTCGGCCCGGGTGACGATGCGTATGCCGTGCCTGAGGTTGATCCGCTCGAGGAGGGCGGCATTGTCGTTGTTCTCGTCGGGGGTAAGATTGAAGACCTGGTCCAGACAGAAGCGGTCGAGGGCGACCGGGTCGATGGAGGCGGCTATGCCAATGTCCTGGATGGTGGGCTTGTGAGGGTTTCCGTCGCAGTCGCAGTCGATGGAGATGTTGTTCATAACATCGATGTAGAGAATGTTCTTCCCCTTGGAGAAATAGTCGTGGACAGCCTGGGCCGCTGCCGCCATCGACTCGATGAAAGGAGTGTTCTGCTCAGGGCCTTCGGTCCATCCTTCGGGCAGGTTTTCCCACATTTTCGTGTAGTCTTCGCTCTTCCCGGCGGTATGGATATACGCCTTTCCGTTTCGGGAACCGCAGCCGATGGAAGCGTTCTTCAGGACTCCGCCGAAGCCCCCCATCGCGTGGCCTTTGAAATGGGCAATATTGATCATAAAGTCGTAGTTCGCGATGTGGGAACCGACGATGTCGTACTTCAGCCACTTCGTGTCCTTGACGGGGATTTTGATCTCGCCTTCCTCGTCCATAATGTCCACGGGGGCGATTTCGTTGAAGCCGTGATCCGCGATGACCTTGCGGTGGTCCTCAGTGTTCATACGCTTTCCGGCATAGGCGGTGTTGCATTCCACGATGGTCCCGTCAACCTTTTTCACGAGAGGGCCTATCAGCCCGGGGGAGAGGTAGTGCCGGTTTCCGGCCTCTCCGGTAGAAATCTTGATTGCGACCTTTCCGCTTGCTTCCCTTCCGACGGCCTCATAAACCTTCAGGAGACCTTCAGGGGTGATGTCCCTGGTAAAATAGACGACGGAGGCGTTCTCCTCCGCGCTGCCGGCGGCCTGCTTGGCCGCTTTGCCGTTTCCGCAGGCGGCGACTGCTACCATTGCGCCCATTAGAATTGCGATTTTCCTGATCATATTGTGTCTTCTGTTGTTAAGAACAACGAAGATAATTCAAATTATCGAAAATCGCAAAACCGATGAATGCGAGTACTCTCGTGGACCTGATGGTGTGAAATACCATCAGGGCAAACTCCAAAGAGACGGATACCTTGAGCGGCGGATGGAAAAGATCTTCGACGCGGGGGGAACTACATAGAATTATGTATCGGTATCCTGCTTGATTTGTGCTATCTTTGCAGGGATGCGTAGACTTGCCGCCATATTCGCCCTTCTCGCGATCTCCTGCCTGCTGCGCGCCGGAGCGCCCGACTATTACGACCGGGCCGAGGCGCAGTACTATGCCGCGGATTATCCCGGGGCCATCACCATCGCCCTGGAAGGTCTTGCGCAGCAGGGCATTGCGCCGGAAGATGAGGTCGAGCTCTGGTCCATCCTCGGCAGCTGCTATGCGCGTCTCGGGGCCTTCGACAAGGCGGCGGAGTATATGATCCTCTGCTATGAGTACGACAAGTCTAACGGCGACGCCCGGGGGCTCACCTCCTCGCTGATCAACCTCGCCTCGATGTATGTCTATGCCGGCAACGCCGCCCAGGCGGAAGGCTATGCCCTCGAGGCCATCGAGAACGAGCGGACGATCGGGCGGCCGGACAAGCTCGCCATGGCCTATGGAAAGGCCTGCGACGTCTACCATGCCCTCGGCCGGGACACGACCGCCCTCCACTACGCCGACCTGGCCGTGACGCTGTCCGAGGAGCAGCTCGACCGTCCCGTGCAGGCCGTGCGCCGCAGCCAGCGCGCTTATCCGCTGGAGGCCCTTGGGCGCTATGACGAAGCCCTGCAGGAGTTGAAGTGGGCCGAGACCGTCTTCCGGGAGGCCGACCTGCGGCAGAATCTGTCCGTCGTCTGCTTCCAGCTCGCGCAGGAATATGGCCGCCAGGGCCGCTCCGTCCTGGAAAGGCAGTATCTCAGGGAGGCGGCCGACCTGACCCGGGAGCTCGGAGACTATCCGCTCCTGCAGAAAATCTGCTCGCGGCTCGCACAGTCGCTGAAGGGACCGGATCCCGCCCTGGCATTCAGCTACCTGGAAGAGGCTTCCGCCATCCAGGACAGCATCTCCCGCAGCAAGAGCAGCAATGTCCTCGAGCTCTTTAATATCAAGTATGAGACCGCCCGGCGCGAGCACACTATCGCCGTCCAGAACCTGGAAATCGCCAGGGCGACGCGCCAGAAACAGGCCTTTACGCTGATTATCCTCTTCCTGCTGATTGTCGCCGCGGTCGTTACCTTTGCAAGCCTTCGCATCAAGCGGAGCGAGCGCCGGCTGCTCCAGAGCAACGAGCAGAAAGACTTCCTGTTCCGGGTCATCTCCCACGATATCCATTCTCCCGCCGTCGCACAGCTTCGGGGGATGCAGATGCTCCGGGCCCATAACGCCCGCATGTCCGGGGAGGAACTTGGCGAAGTGCTGCTCCAGCTCGAGCGCCAGGCCGAGTCGGAAGTGGAGCTGATCGACAATGTCCTCCGCTGGGCCCGTTCCAAGAGCGGTTCCGTCCGGCTGGAGGCCGTGCGCTTTGTCCTTGACGACCTTGTGAAGGAAGTCGTCGCCCAGCATGCCGGCAGCGCGCAGTCCAAGGGTATCGCCGTCGAGCTGCATTCGCCCGGCAACGTGGTCGTATGCTCCGTCCGCAGCAACCTGATGCTGGCGGTGCGAAACCTCCTCTCCAACGCCATCAAGTTTTCCCCCAAGGGCGCGACGGTCGAGATCATCCTGGACGCTTCCGTCGACGGGGCCGTTCTCTGCATCCGGGACCACGGCATCGGCATCCCCGAGGACCGGCTCGACGGCATTTTCGATACCGTCTGCTCCTTCCGCCGCAGCGGCACCGACGGCGAGCCCTCCAACGGCCTTGGCCTTACCGTGAGCCGGGCCCTCATCGAGGAGACAGGTAGCGGCATCGGCGTTCAGAGCCGCGAGGGAGAGGGCAGCTGCTTCACTATCTTCATCACGAATCTCGAAGAGAATGCCTGATCCGATCCGCATAATCCTTGTCGATGACCACCCGCTCATGCTGATGGGCATCCGTTCCATGCTGGTGGGCAAGAGCGGCATCGAAGTGGTCGGCACGGCCCCGGAAGGGGAACAGGCGCTGAAAAAGGCCGCCGCGCTGGAGATCGCCTATGTCTGCCCGCTGCACGGCTTC